>NZ_JAFEUF010000079.1:13330-29651 GCF_016901035.1 Streptomyces durocortorensis | reverse complement strand
CGGTGCCCCCGGCGTTGGGCGCCGGGGCGCCCCGCGGCCCCTTTGTGGGGGGGGGCTTTCCCCCCTTACGCCCCCCCCCGGGGGGGGGCCGGGGCCCCCGGGGGGGGGCCCCCCCCGGGGCACGTTCTCCGAGGTCAGGGCCGTGTGCGGCTCCGAAAGAGCCTCGTCTTTCACTGCCGACCCGACCCCGTGCCGGAGCGCTATGGAGCGACGGCGCGGATGCGTGGGCCCGAAGCCCGGGGCCTTCAGCGCTGTCGCAGCCTTCCGTGCTTGTACTGCGAAAACCCCCTCGGATGTCCCTCCGACAGAGCTGAAAGTCCCTGAAAAGTCCCTGCGACTCGGACCTGGGACCTACGCATTGCGAGTCCACGAGCGGTCCGACACACCGTGCCCGGGAGCGCCGCCAGCTGCTGTTTCGCCTGTTCAGAAGGCACTAGTTGGGTACGCTCATGTTGTCCCGTGTCGGCATGTCCAGAGGGATCCGCGCCTCCCCTTCGCCCTCACTGACTGGCATCGGATGGAGACACGCGGGCACCCTGGCGTACGGGCTCGGTCAGGCGGCCCCCGGCTCCTCCAGCACCACCATGACCATCACCGGAAGATCGGCGTCCTGCTGGATCACACCGGCGGTCAGGATCCGGGCGCCAAGGGTCCACTTTTTCAGCTTGATGAACTCGTCCCTATCCGCCTCCGTCTGCTCGGCCTCGACGAGGTGGCCGGCAAGAGAGGATCCCTCGATCTCGGGGAGGAAGTCGGCCAGCGCCTGCTCCCCCTGCGCGTAGACGGCTTCCACGTCGTCGAAGTAGCCCGACTCGTCGACGTCGCGGATCCAGACGAAGAACGAGACGCTGACCGCGTCACCGCCGAACGTCTGGATCCCGCCCTCGACGCTGCCCTTGTCCCACGCCGTCTCCACGCCGTCACGGATCTTACTCCCGGGCGTCCACCCCTGAGCCGCGAACCGCGCCGCCGCAGCCTCGGCGGTCAGCGGGGTGATGTCCCTCAGCTCTTCCAACATTGCGATCACTGCAGCCATGAACTCATTCCACTCATGCCGTTGCCAGGCACGTGATACGCCTTCAGCTGCCCGCTGGCGTAGGCCTCGGGGAAGGCCTTGGACAGCACCTCGTTCACATGCGCGGCACCCCATTCATTGGACACCATATAGCGGACTCCCTTACCTCCCAGATCCTCGTTGAGGGCGAGCAGCTTTTCGGCCTGCGTGACGAGCCGGCTCTCGTCGTAACGCCTGAAAGCAGGGTTGTACGGGGACTTCTTCCATTCACCGAGGTTGTCACCACCGGTCCACTTCGCCTCCGTGATCCAACCGTCCCGCGGGCCTCCGTCGACGTGGACCTCCCGGCCGTCCGGCAGGATCCACTGCTGCTCGTAGCTCTGGTCGGTGACGAGCCGTTGGTACCGGTATGACGGGCGCTCAAAAAGCTTGTCCGTCAACCAGCCCAGCCCTTTGAACCGCGAGTACGGCGACAGCCCGAGGGGGTCGCAGACGGTGAACGGATTGTGCACATAGGCGACCGGATTCGACGCGGGGCCGAGGCCGAGCGGGTCCGGGGAGGTGTAGCGGCCGGTCTCCGGGTCGTAGTGGCGGAAGAGGTTGTAGTGGAGACCGGTCTCGGGGTCGTAGTACTGGCCGGGGAAACGCAGAGGGGTGTACGTCGTGCTGGAGCGGGCCCAGGCGGTGGTGCCCCAGAGCGTGCTCCTGGCCCGCCAGGCAATCTCGCCGGACTCGTCGACCAGTTCGGTGGGCGTTCCCACGAGGTCGGTGGCAATGGCGAAGAACCGGCGGTCGATCTCCTCCTGCCGAGTGTCCGGGGTAAGAAGGCGTTCCGTCTGGGACAGCGGGACCAGGCCGCGATGGTCCCAGGTGAGGGCGACCATGTGTGGCTGGCCCTGTGTGTGGACGGTCTGTTCGCACAGGGTCGTGCCGTCCCAGGAGAAGCGGACCTCCTCTGCGACGCTCTCACCGTCGTCAGCGAGGCGCTGTTTTGCCGTGCGGCGGCCCAAGGGGTCGTAGAGGTAGCGCCAGCGGGTGCCGTCGGGTGTGACCACGGCGACGAGACGATCCTCCGCGTCCCATTCATAGCGCCAGGTGTCGGGCTTGCCTGACAGACGGGTTCTTTGGCGCAAGGTCACGCGGCCGAGGGCGTCGTGTTCGAAGCGGACCTTGCCCGCCCTGGTGACGGAGGTTCCGGTGTAGGAGCGGGGGCCGGTGGCGTCGTGGCCGGGGTGTGAATCGGGCCAGGAGGCCGCCGTCTGGTTGCCGGCGGCGTCGTAGGCATAACGCTCGGTCCACCCCTCGGCGTGGACCCCGGTGACCCGTCCGGACGCGTCCAGGTCGAAGGTTCGGGAGCCTGAAAGATCGTCGGTCACGGAGGTGAGGTAGCCGTCGGCGCGGTGGGCGTATTGCCGGCGGTTGAGGGCGCGGCCCTCGACAGTCAGGTGCTGCGCGCAGATCCTTCCGGCCTCGTCCCAGGCGGAGGCCAGAGTGAGGGATCCACCGAAGACACGCTCGAGTTCCCGGCCGGCCGCGTCGTGGGTGAAGGCTATCTCGCGTCCGCCGCTGGCTATTCGGGCGGCACGGCCGGCGGAATCGTAGCCGTACTCGGTGATCGCACCGGTGGGGGTGATGCGGCGTGCCCGGCGGCCCAGGGTGTCGTAGGCGTAGTTCATGGCGCGGCCGTCTACGAGTTCGGTCCTGGTCCGGCCACGCCGGTCGTACGCGTAGACGATCTCGCTGTCCGGTCCGGCCGCGTGCAGCAGGCGTCCGGCCCGGTCGTACGCGTAGGTGGTCACCTTGCCCGCCACGTCCTTGCGGACCGCTTGGCCGAGCTGGTCGTAGATGTAGGACACGGTCCGGCCGAGGCTGTCGGACCGGGCGGTGAGCTGCCCGGCGGCGTCGTACCGGTAGGTGAGAGTGCGGCCGTCGAAGTCCGTCTCGGAAGCGAGCCGTCCGGCGGCGTCGTACGTATAGGACCAGGTGCCGTGTGGGCCGGTGACCCGGATCAACCGCAGATCCGCGTCGTGCTCGAACGTGTGGCGGCTGCCGTCGTGTCCGGTGCGGGTGGTGAGCAGGTCGAAGTGTGTGTACTCGAAGCGGGATATGCCGCCGGCCAGGCCGGTGTGGGTGAGCGCGTTGCCCTCGCCGTCGTACGTCCACGACTCGGCGGCACCGTCCGGGGCGACACGGCGGGCGAGATTGCCGTCCTCGTCCAGGACGACCCGGGTCACGCTGCCCATCGGATCGACGGTGCGCACGATCCGGCCCAGAGCATCGCGCTCCAGGCGGGTGGTGCCGCCGGCCGGGTCGGTCACTGCCACCGGCAACCCCGCGGCGTCGCAGCGCACGGTGGTGGTGGCGCCGAGGGCGTCGGTGACGGTGGTCAGCCTGCCCCGGCCGTCATAGGTGTACCGGGTGGTGGCGCCGGCCGGGTCGGTGACTGCGGTTCGGCTGCCGTGCTCGTCGAATTCCTGGAGCCAGCGAGCGCCGTCCGGCCCGCGGAATTCCGTGGATGCACCCGACGGGTCGCGCACGGTGCGTAGTTCGCTCCCGTCGGGGCGGGTGACGGCGAGCAGGCGACCGTCCTCGTCGTGGGTGAAGGCGGTGGTGCGGCCCAGCGGATCAGTGCGGGTCAGGGTGTTGCCGCGGTTGTCGTAGGTGAAGCTGGTGGTGTGGCCGAGCGGATCGGTGGTGGCCACCACCCGGCAATGGCGATCGATCCGGTGTCGGGTCGTGTGTCCGCCGGCCGTGGTGAGGGCGGTGGTGCGAAGACCGGTGTCCGGGTCGGGTTCGCTGTAGGTGAGGGTGATCTGGATGTGGCCGGCCTGACCGCCCTCGTCGATGACGCGGTCTCGGTCGTCGTATGTGTAGTCGTAGCGGCTGTTGTTGGAGTCGATCCAGGCGGTGACGCGGCGGCGGTCGTCGTGGACGAAGGTGGTGGTGGCACCGGACGGTTTGACTACGGTGGTGAGGTTTCCGTCCTCGTAGCCGTAGCGCATCAGTGGCAGGTCCGCCCCGTTCTCTCCCGCTCCCGCCAGGGCCAGGGCCGTGACCCGACCGTCGCTCGCCGTGACAGCCACCCGGCGCCCGGCAGAGCAGGCCAGGGCGAGCGGGGCGCCGTTCTCGGTACGTTCCACGGCCCACCAGTTGCCGTGGCGGTCCTCGACCCGGTCCAGCCAGGCATCGCCGTCGCCGCCCGGTTCGCTGTCGGCGGGGGCGGTGAAGTGACAGACCAAGCCCGTGCCGGGATCGGTGACGGTGTAATCGCCGGTCACGTCACGGGCCAGCAGTGTGCGGGCGGTCCCGGACTCCGGTTCGGTCGGGGTGCCTGGGGCGGGGTGCGGATAGGGAATCAGGAGGCCGTCGGCGGTGACGTGGACGACGCCGGCAGCGTCGATCTCCAGGCGCTCGTCGACGGTGGAGGTCCAAGAGGGGCCGAGGAACCGGCCTGCCGGCAGACCGGATTCGGTGCGGCGGGTGAAGACCAGCGGCAGGGTTCCCGGCAGCACCAGGTCGGTCTGGGGCAGGAACATCCGTCCCGATGCGAGGTCGACCGGATCGGTGTTGGCGACGACGCGGCGCCCGTCGGGACGATTGTGGGTACCGTTGGGGGCGTTGTCGAGCAGCCGACGGGCCCGGGCGGCCTTCGCCATATCCGCGGCGAGGCGAACACCCTTGGCGACGGCGCCGCCCCCGCCAGTGGCCGCGGTCAGGGCCGCGTCGGGCAGCAACCGGCCGAACCCTTCCGCGGGGTCCTTCATGAAGTCGCTGATCATCTGCTTGCCGGTGCCGACCGGGTCGTTGGCGGTGACGACCAGACCGGCGGCCAGACTGTTGAGGCTGGTGGCGTACTCGGCGGGGTGAGTGATGTTGTAGGGGTCCAGCGGGTTGATCCCCCGGACGAAGTTCAGCAGCCCTGCGGTGCCCTTGATGACGCCGCCGCCGACGTGGTCGTTGATGATCTGCAGTTCCTGCAGACCGCCGGCCACCTGTTGTGCGTACGTGGGCTTCTCAGGGGCCTTGTCCCGGGCGGCGCGGACGGCGCTGCGGGCGGTCTCCGCAGCAGTGTTCCGCTGTTCGCGGGCCTGGGCGAGGAGTTCCTGCGCGTCCTGCATGATCGATTTGCCAGGGTCGTCGAACGTCGGCGCTGGGCAGGGCGGCAGAGTGCCGGGGTTGCGCTCCTCGGGGGCCTGTGCGTTGTAGCGGCTCACGGCCTTGTTGTAGTCGTCGATCCGCTTGCGGTGTCCGTCGGCCGCGCCCTGGGAGGCTTTGACGCCTACCTTCCACATGTCGATAGCCGTCTGCGCCTGGTTCTGTGCCCAGGTGACGGTGTAGGCGAACGCCTCCAGCGCGGCAGCAGCCTTCTCGAAGGCATCGGCACCGGTGAACCACTTCGGCGGCTGGGTACTCACCGCCGTGCGCAGGGCATTGGCCGTCTCGCCCTTCAGCCGCGAGGAGTCGAGGCCCTTCAACCCGCCCCCGGCGTCGTCGAACGCCTTCTGAAAGGAGCGAAGTTGTTCCGCCGTGGCATGGAGCTTGCTGGGGCTTCCGTACACCAGCTTGGCCTTGTCCTCGGTCTGCCCGAGGTCCATTTCGTCGACATCGGCGCCCATCCGGTTCGCAACCGAGCGCGACTGCTCCCGCACCCAGTCCGAACCGGATTCCCAGCCCACGTCGTCCAGCCGGTCCGCCGTCCAGTTCCCGGCGCCCTCGACCCGGTTGCCGGCCCACTCCACACCGTCCTCAACCACATCCTCGACCGAGTCGGGCGTGATGTCCCTGATGAAATCCTCGACGCCCATCCTCAGTCGTCCCCGCCTGCGCTCGCGTCGCCCTGTTGCGGTGCCTGCTGGGCGCGTTCCTCGGGCGACGGCCCGAACGCGTCGTCCAGTGCCCGGTCCCACTGCCCCTCGCTGAGGCCGAGCTCGGTCTTGAGCCTCTCCGCCTCCCGACCGCCCTGTCCCTCGGTGAGAACGGTGCGGCCGGTGTCCTTCCAGGTCTGCTCCACGTCCTGGCCGGCCTTCTCGAACGACTCGGCACTCCAGTCCGGGTCCAGGTAGTCGGGAGTCAAGATGTCGCCCCAGCCCTGCTGGGAGATGTCCTCCTCGCTGGCGTGTGGGCTACCGCCCATCGCTGCGCTGACGCCGACCTTGAAGGAACCCTCAACGTACTGGTCGTGCTCCCACTGCGTGCCCGCCGCCAGCCCGAGACGGTCCGCGAGCGCGCTCGCGTCGCTCACCAGGGCGCGTACTCCCCACTCCCACCGTTCGCAGAAATCCTCGAAATCCACCGACAGCCCTCGATGCCCTGCCTCCATGCCCGTCATGGCCAGACCCGAGAACCCCTTGCCCATCACCGACCCGGTGGCGCCACCGAGTTCGCCGAGTTGATCGATGGTCGCGCCCACGCCCTGCGTGAACTTCACCACCGACGTCTGATCGAAGGCGAGGTCCGATCCGTCAGTGCTCACGGCCGCCCCCTCCTGCGCCGGAGTCGACCGCCGCGCCGTCCGGGACGATGCCGTTGACCGGCGGGAAGAACATCGCTCCGTCCTCGTCGGCGATGTCCACCGCGAGCCCGGCGGGTTCGTCCAAAGTCGGCACGATCTCATCCACGATCCGCGCCCCGAGCAGCGCGACGTAGTCCATCAGACGATCACCCGGGCCATGGTGAACAGCGAAGCGGGCCAGCGCCGTCTCGTCCGTGAACGCACAGATCCACCGAACACCGCCCGATCGGGCACTCCACAGGCCGGGCTCCGCCGATGGAACCAGAAGAACCGTGCGCCGCATCTCACCCACCAACGTCCTTGGATCACCAACCCCCGCCCGTTGCTCGGATATTCGTTGGGCGAGCATCGTCCTCGGCTGTCCCACGGGTTCCCCCTCGTCCTGGTCGGCTGACGGCACCGTAAGGCAGAACAAGTATGCGGGTGGGCCGGTTCTCGCAGGCCCAAGCGCCCCGCCCCTTCGCCTCATGGGCATGGGCACCTCCCCCCACCACCCGCGCCATTGACGGCCTCGAGCAGGCCCTGGCTGGACTCGGTCTCCTCGACGAGGCCCTCGCCCTGGACTTGCGCCGCCCCCAGGACTACTTCCAACGACTGTGGAGCCTCAACTTTCCCGCTGCCGACCTCGCCCAGGCCACCACCATCCCCGGCATGGGCACCGAGCACGACAGGTTCCCCGAAGGCAGGACGGCGTGAGCGGCCCCACTCCGGAGCGGACCGCTGCCGCTATCGCCGCACGCCGTCGCGCCACCGATCGCAAACTCGAGCAGGTACGGGCGGCAATCGTCCGCCTGCGCCGCGACCGCGCCACGATCACCTTCCCCCGCGGTCTCCAGACATGCTGGTGTCTCCGGCACCTTCCTCTACGAAAGTCTCCAGGCCCGCACCCTCGTTGAACAAGCCGCCACACGTACCACCCGCCAGCGTTCGCCGGCCGCCTCCACCGGCACTGAGGAAGCCGCTTGGCGGGAGCGGGCGCTTAACGCCGAGGTTGCTTTTAAGGACGCCCACGCCGAGATCCACACCCAGCGCACCCGGATCGGAAACCTCTTGGGTCAGGTCCGCAACCTGGAGTTCGAGTACCCCCAGGAGGCCGTGGCCCGCATTGCCGCCGAGAACATCGCGCTCAAGCAGCGTCTGCGCCAGGTGGAGGCGGACAACCGTACGCTGCAAGAGCGGCTGGACGCTGGCCGCTCCAACCTACGCTTCCAAGACCGCCGACTCGCCGCCCTGGAGGCCGAACTCCTCGATCGGTCCTGACGCCCAGCAACGCGATCCCGCCTCTGGCATCGCCTACAAGCCGGATCGATCCATTTGGACCCGTCGTTTGCTCCCTCATGGAAAGATCAGTCCGGGCAGGCACAGGCTGCGACCTGGTATCCGCAGGATCGCTCTCGCGGTCGGCGCCACCCTGATACACACTCGCATACGGCAGGGAGATAGACGTGTCACGGCGGCGCACCAACCAGGTCATCGGCGCAGCCTGCGCGGCGGCAATGCTCCTGTTGACGGCCGCGTGCAGCAACGGCGAACCCGCGCCCGACAAGCCCGACGGCAAGCAGCCGCCGAACGTCGCACCAAAGCGCATCAGCTACGACCCGCCACGATCCTTTAGCCGCAGTCGCCCCGTCCCCCTGCCCGAGGAAGCAGGCAACGGCAAGATCACCCTGAGCGGGAACATCGCGCGCCCTCTGCCTGTCACCCTCTACAGGACCACCGCTTACATCTCGGCTGAGAATTACCTGCTGGCCGTTGACACGACCACCGGCAAGCGCCTGGCCAACGTGAGCCCCCAGCTTGACCCACTGAACAAGCCCAACGAATTCTCCAGTGACAACCCCGCCGAGGCCCCTGTCATCAGCACCGTCGACGCCAATGCACAGGTCATCGTGCCCTTTCTGGTCCGGATTTCCGGCTCAGGCACCACCGCCGGCCACAACGCGGTCGAGATCACAGGCGTGGACGCCGCCACTGCAAAAAGGGCATGGAGCACGCAGATCACACTGCCCCAGTGGGCCGAGAACTCCTATAGCCGGCTCACCAGCACGGCCGTCGGCGCGGAGAACGACGTCGCCGTCATCCAGGTCTCGAACGATGAGCATGCCGTCACCTACGCCGTGAACCTGACCACCCACAAAGTGCTATGGACCAAGAATTTTGCAGCTTCCGTGGTCGCTGGTGACACCGTCGTCGGTATAGACAATCTGGACAACACCGCCCAACAGCAGGCGAAGGGCGTCGATCTCAGTACCGGTAACCCACGGTGGACCGCCGAGCAAGTCGGCTATGCGGCATCCACGAGCCTCGCCGGCCCCAACCTCGCACTATTCACCGGCCGTGACTACGGCGACGGAGACGACTTCGCCCAATT
Source organism: Streptomyces durocortorensis (assembly GCF_016901035.1). GTDB lineage: Bacteria > Actinomycetota > Actinomycetes > Streptomycetales > Streptomycetaceae > Streptomyces > Streptomyces durocortorensis. The sequence continues at coordinate 20,753 of NZ_JAFEUF010000079.1, read as the reverse complement.
GCTCGACACCCACACCGGCCAGGTCGCTAGCTCCATCCAAGAAGGCTCCAGTGCCCTGAGCTGCACTTACGACGGAAAGTCCGTCACGGTCTGCTACTCCTCCAGGGGCGAGCGAGCCTTCGGCCTCGACGCCGACAGCGCCAAACTACGCTGGCAGCTCCCCGACCGCGCAAACAACCGCGTCGCGCCCGACGTCAGCGCCGTACACAACGGCATCCTCTACGGCACTACTGAGAACGGGCCCATCCTCCTCAACACCCAGACTGGGGCCGATATCAACGCCTCGCCCGAACTCGCCCCCGTGGTGGTTAACGGGTACGCCGGGATCGCCCTGGAAGACGAAAAGAACAACGTGGCTGCCTACCGCACCACCGGCTGATCCAGGAGACCCTCGCACGGTCGACTCCGTCCCGGAGAAGCGAAAAACCGGCCCGCCGCCATGGTCAGTCTCGAGACAGCACCGGCATGACTTTTCCCCACGTCGCGAACATGCACGCTTCGCCAAAGCCCAGGTCAAGGCCGTCACATGACCACGTGAGGTCGGAAAGGTCGAGTTCAAGAAGGGCTCCAACAGCGGGGTACTGTCGCAGGCCGTCTCCTACCGGTCCTGGCTGGCCTCGGCGCACCACGAGTTCGAGGCGCTCGTCCGGAGGGCACTCGGCGCGGAGGCCGCCGAGTCGATCGACTGGCGTCGGCCGCGGATGGTCTGCATCGCGGCCGGTTTCTCCCACCACGACCGCGTGGCCGTGCAGCGGCTGCCCGAGCGAATCGCTGGTGCGCTACCGCGTCTTCGACGGCGGCCTGCTGAGCCTGCTGCTCGTCGACTCCCCGAACCCGGCTGCGTCCCGGCGGCCCGGGAGCGGGACGCCGCAGTCGACAGCGCGCCGACGGTGCCGGTAGGTCCAGCGCCGGGAAGCGCCGGCCTCGTCCCGGAGTGCCTGCGGGACCTGTACTCGGGACTGGACGACGCCCTGACGGCGTGGGGCGAGGTCGAGGTGGCGACCCTGCGGCATTACATCGCCTAAGGGCTGTCCCGTAAGTTGTGGGCGCCTGCGGTTTGGTGATCAGCCGAAGATGATCTCAACGTCCCTGTCCAGGCAGAACTTCATGACGGTGACCAGTTGGCGGGTGTCATCGATGCGTCGTGCGAGAGCGGGGTCGCTGCCATCGTGGTGCCGCTCATCGATGATGGCCTCCAGCCGGGGCAGCATGGCCGCGCATTGAGCGGGCGTGAGGTCCGGGCCATCGTCATCTGGATGGTCGAGTAGTGGTGTCAGCGGTGTGGAGACGCTGCTCCACGGGCGGTCTCCGTCGAATCCGTGCATCTCAGAGAGGGTGAACCCCTCAGCCTGGGCCAGCCACTCCCGGAACATGTTGAATCCGGTGTAGGACCAGGAGATGTCCGGGCTGGTCACATCGTCGTCTCCTGGGAAGAGCACGAGCCCCATCCTGTTCTCCTTGTTTGTCTGGTGCTCAGGATCGGTCGTGGGGGGCGTGCCAGCAACTGAAATGATCTACCGCATGGTTGGTGTGATCACGGCGTCGCAGTCGTCCTGGATAGCTCCATTCACCGGGCTGACGCCACGAGCTTTCGGCAAGTTGGTGACCGCGCTGCGCCGCGAGGGAGCCGACGCGCCGCTCCGAGGCCGGCCCTGGCAGCTCTCGCTGGAGGATCGCGTGTTGCTCGTCGTGTCCTACTGGCGCACGAACTTGACGTTGCGCCAGCTTGGCCCGCTGGTCGGAGTCTCAAAGTCGGCGGCTGACCGGGGCATCGACCATCTGGGCCCGCTGCTGGCGCTCCAGCCTCGGCGGCGCTTCGCGAAGGATGCCGTGCTCATCGTGGACGGCACCTTGGTGCCCACCCGGGACCACACGATCGCGGAAAAGTCCAAGAACTATCGATACTCCACCAACCACCAGGTCGTTATCGACGCCGACACGCGGCTCGTCGTTGTGGTGGGCCGACCGCTGCCGGGCAACCGTAACGACTGCAAGGCGTGGGATGAATCCGGAGCCCAGTCCGCCGTGGGCAAGACCACGACATTGGCCGACGGCGGCTATCCGGGCACCGCGCTCGTGATGCCGCATAGACGCCAGGCCAGCGAGGACCTGGCCAGCTGGAAGCAGGAGCACAACCGCTCGCACAAACAGGTTCGCGCCCGCGTCGAGCACACCTTCGCACGGATGAAGACGTGGACGATCCTGCGGGACTGCCGGCTGAAGGGGTGACGGCGTCCACCACGCCATGCTCGGCATCGCCCGCCTACACAACATCAGCCTCGCAGGGTAGAGAGACAGATGTCCCCACGATCAGCCGCAACCGCCTCAAGTGAAGATCACTTACGGGACAACCCTGAGCGCAGCTGGAAGCCCGCTCTCGTAACCGCAGGGGTTCTGCGCCAGGTCGGCGAGAAGGCGGAGAGTTACGGTTCCCGCGTCCGCCTCCACCCCGTCTACGAGCGCTCACGGCCGGACATGTTCCACGTCCTGCGCCATACCTTCGCGAGTGTGCAGTTGGAGGCCGGCGAGTCCATCGTGAGCGTGGCGACTTGGTTGGGGCACTCATCCCCGAAGGTCACGCTCGACTGCTACGCTCACTTCATGCCGGGTGCGGGCAAGCGCGGACTGGCCGCGATGGATACGTGGCTCGTTTGATGCAGGCTCGAAAGTCCCCGAGAAGTCCCTGGCGCCGTCAAAGCCGCCACACAACCGGCGAAACCGCAGGTCACAGGGCTACGCGCAACGCCGCCCAGTTGTACGCCGAGTACAAGGAGCCGCTGTACGCCGCTCCTCCGCTGCTCCAGCGCATGGTCGACGCGGGCCGCCTCGGCCGCAAGACGGGGTCGGGCTTCTACGCCTACTGACCGTCCTGCTGACGGGCCCGGCACTCACGACGCCGCCGGGCCCGACGGGCACGTCGTCCGGCCGGGGCGGGCCGCACCGCCCGAGCGCGTCCGGCCACCGGCCCCCCGCCGGTACACCTCGCCGCTCGGAGCCGGACACCTTGAACGACACCACCCGAGACAGCCAGTCCGCCGACGACTCCTGTCCCGCAGACGCGGCCACGCGCTCCGGATGCCCCGTGCAGGCCGTGGCATCCGGATCCGGCGGACGCCACAGCTACCTGGTCACCGGATACACGGAAGCCCGGCAGGCTCTCGGCGACGAGCGGCTTTCCAAGGACACCGCCGCCTTCTTCGCCGGCAAGGACTCGAAGCGCCGGCTGCATCCCGCCGTCGCGCACACCATGCTGGCCAGCGACCCGCCTCGTCACACCCGGCTCCGCAAGCTGGTCACCGGAGCGTTCACGAGCGGCGCTGTCGCCGCGATCCGCCCCTCCATCACCCGACTGACCGATGAACTGCTGGACCGGTGGCCCGCCGGCGGGCCGGTCGACCTCGTCGCCGACCTCGCCGTGCCTCTTCCGGTCATGGTGATCTGCGAACTGCTCGGTGTGCCGGAGACCGACCGGCCGAAGGTCCGGCACTGGTCCGCCGAACTGTTCTCCGCCGGACGGCCCGACCGTACCGACGCCGCCTCGCACGCCGTCGCCGCGTACATGACCGGCCTCATCGCGTCGAAGCGTCTGCGGCCGGGCGATTCGCTCCTGGACCGCCTCATCGCCGTGCGCGACGGCGCGGACCGCCTCGACGAGGAGGAGCTGGTCTCGCTGGCCGTGCTGCTGCTCGTCGCCGGCCACGAGACGACCACCCACTTCCTCGGCAACGCCGCACTGGCCCTGCTGCGGCACCCCGCCGCGATGGAACGCCTGCGCGGCGACCCGGACGCCCTCCCCCGCGCCCTGGACGAGCTGCTCCGCTTCGACTCCCCGGTGAGCACCTCCACTTTCCGGTTCAGCACGGAAGCCATCACCCTGGGCGGAACCGAGATCCCCGCGGGCGTCCCCGTGCTGATCGCCCTCGGGGCCGCCAACCGCGACCCGGAGCGCTTCCCGGCACCGGACCGGCTCGACCTGGACCGGGACGCGACCGGTCATCTCGGCTTCGGCCACGGCATCCACCGGTGCGTCGGCGCGCCCCTCGCGAAAGCCGAAGCCGACATCGCCCTGCGCGCGATCCTGATCCGCTTCCCGGGCATCCGGCTCGCCGTACCGGCGGACCGGTTGGAACGGCGGCAGACCCGGCTCGTCAGCGGGCTGGAGTCTCTTCCCGTCCTGCTCTGAGATCCCGTACGGCTTCACTGTCAGGAGGCCGGTCCCGGTCACCCCGGGGCCGGCTCCCCGCATGTACAGGGGCGTTCTTACGGGACCGGGGTCAGCCCAGTCTCAGGTGGTGAAGCATCAGCAGGGCGGCCGCCATGTTCGCGGCGGGCACCTCGCCCCGGGCGATCATGTCCGGGACCACCTTGAGGGGTATCCACTCCCGGCGTGAGGATTCGAAGGCGTCCTGCGGGTGCCCGGTCCAGTGCGCCTCGTCGGACCAGTACAGGTGGTGGCGGGCGTCGGTGAGGCCGTTCGACGGTTCCACGGTGAGCAGGGGGCGCAGCTCGCCGGGGCGCCAGCCGGTCTCCTCCTCCATCTCGCGGGCCGCCGCCGCCGCGATGTCCTCGCCGTCCTCGACGACGCCCGCGGCCAGTTCCCACCCCCAGCTGTCGGTGATGAACCGGTGCCGCCAGAGCAGCAGCACCTCGTTGGCCTCGTTGACGACGGTGGCGGCCGCGACGGGGCGCAGCCGGATGACGAAGTGGTCGAGGTGGCTGCCGTCGGGGAGCTCGACATCCGCCAGATTCACCCGGAACCACGGGTTCTGATACACATTCTGTTCGCTTAAGTTCGTCCACTGCACGGTTCTGCCGCCTTTCGACATGTTGGGGTCAACATGCCAGCAGGCTCGGCCACAGTGGTGAACGAACGGCGGGGCGTCGGTGGAGCTCACAGAGGCACGCGGAGCGCCTCGTCGATGAGATCGGTGGTTCCCACGGCGTCGGCGCACCCGCTCGCGGCCAGCTCGCTCCGGACCTGCCGCAGCCGGTCGCGCAGCCGCTGGGACTCCATCCCCCGGGCTCTTCGCGCCATTTCGGCCGCTGTTCCGGCCGCGCGGTCGGCCTCGCCCTGGAGCAGCTCGATATGGCTCAGCATCGCGAGCCGGTGCACACGCCCCCGGTCGTGCGCCGGGGCGCGCACCGCCGAGGCCGCGTGCTCCCGGGCGGCGGGCAGGTCCCCGAGACCGAGCAGCGCCTCCGCCACCTGGACGTCGACCAGGCCCGGCTGGACGTACCCCGTCTCGTCCGGCTCCCGGCCGGTGTGGATCCGGCCCGCCTGCGCCTCGGCCCTCCCGATGCAGGCCCGCGCGCTCGCCGCGTCGCCGAGCTGGGCGTACGCCTTGGCCTGCATGGCGTGCAGATCGGCGGCGAGGGCGGGGGTGATGTGCCCGCCGGCTGCTCGCAGCGCGGCTTCGGCGAACGCGATCGAGCGGCGGTAGTCGCCGAGGAACAGCGACTGGGTGACCAGCAGGGCGATCACATAGCCGCCGAGCCCCCGGTCCCCGCTGGACTTGGCGAGCCGCAACGCCTGGTGGAAGTAGCGCTGGGCGAGGCCGTGGGCGTCGGAGTCGTAGGCGCAGATACCGGCCACCGCCACCAGGCCCGCCGTCGCCCGGTGCAGGCTCCGGCCGAGCGCGTCGCTGTAGCCGCCGCGCAGCAGCGGCGCGGCCTCCGCGTTGAGGAAGCGGACGACGCGGGACCTGGTCGCGATGCCGCCCGTCTTGCGGTACATCTGCTCGTAGTGGTCGCGGGCCGCCTTGAGCACCGCTATGTCGGAGGCGCTCACCCGGCCGGGGCCCGGACGCGAGACGTCGGTGTCCTCCGGAGGGTTCTCCCACTCCCACACCGGCATCACCGCCGGGGTTCCCGTGACGGCCGGGACGGTGGCCAGGTGCGGGCGCTGCTGTTCGTCGGAGCGCCACAGGGCGGTGGCCCGCTCGACGAACCCGGAGAGGGAGGCGCCCTCGCCACCGGTGTCCGTCCCCGAGGCGGCCGACGCGCCCATGCCGATGTCGTCGAGGCCGACGGGTCTGCCCAGCCGGCTCGCCAGCACCTCGCAGATGAGGTCGGGCACCTGGCCGCGCGGGCGCTGGCCCTTGAGCCAGCGGGAGACGGCGGTGTGTTCGTACCGCAGGCTCAGCCCGCGGGACCGGCCCGCCCGGTTGACGTGACCGGCGAGGCCCGCGCGGGAGACACCAGCCTCCTCGATCAGCGATTCGAGCAGGACATTGGGCTCCATCGTCCCCCCAGGTGCGTGTCGCAATGAGCCTAGTGGAGCACGATTCACACGGGGTGTGAACGGAATGCCCGAACCCTCCTGCTGTGCGCTCTGCCGCGCGGGGCCCGGGCTCGGTTGAATGAACTCCCTCGCAAGAGGCGGCCGGGTCGTCGGCTCCCCCTCGTAACGGCCTACGACCCGTACCCGCGCCGTCCGCGCTGCTGACCTGCCCGACACTCCGAGGCAGCGCGGACGGCGCCCGGGACCGCACGGCCCACTGACCGACGACGAAGGAGGGTGGCTGCGGAACGGAGGCCGGAACCGCGTTTCCTCCCGGTTCCCGCTCCGGATCCGGCGTGTGGTCTCCGCCGATCGGCGGGACGGAGAAGGGGGGGGGGGGGGGGGGGGGGGGGGGGGGGGGGGCCGGCCGGGCGGGGGGGGGGGGGGGGGGGGGGGCCGGGGGGCCCCCCCCCCCCCCCCCCCCCAACGCCGTGGCGCCTGGGTGTCACGCCCCGCGCAGCACCGCGCCCGTACGCTCGGCGGCCAGGGCCACCGCGCTGTCGCGGGCGGCCGAGGCCTCCTCGACGGTCAGCGTGCGGTCGGCGGCGCGGAAGCGCAGCGCGTACGCCAGGGACTTGTTGCCCCCGCCGATCTGCTCGCCGGTGAAGACGTCGAACAGCCGCAGCGATTCGAGGAGTTCACCCGCGCCCTCGCGCAGCGCCCGCTCCACGTCGGCGGCCGGGACGTCCCCGGCGACGACGAGCGCGACGTCCTGGGTCGCCACCGGGAAGGTGGAGATGCGGGGCGCCTGGAGCGCTCCGTCGACGGCCCGCTCCAGGACGTCCAGCTCGACCTCGGCAGCGCAGGTCCGCTCGGGCAGGTGGAGCGCCTTGATCACGCGCGGGTGCAGTTCGCCCGCGTGTCCGAAGAGAGTCTCCTCGCCGTTCACGTTGACGTACAGCGCGGCGCAGCGGCCCGGGTGCCAGGGGGCGTGCTGGTCGGCGCGGACGATGACCTCGACGCCGGCCTCGGCCGCGATGGACCGGGCGGCCTCGATCGCGTCCGCCCAGGTCGCCGGGGTGCCCTTGCCCCACCAGCCGGCCTGGGGGCGGGCGCCCGCGCGGGCGCCGGCGGCGCGGCGCGGCGGGCCCGGGCGGGGGCGCGCGCCGCCCGCGCCGGCGCCGGGGGGGGGCGGGGGGGGGG
>NZ_JAFEUF010000079.1:0-13322 GCF_016901035.1 Streptomyces durocortorensis | reverse complement strand
CCCCCCCCCCCGCGGGCCGCGCCCGCTTGGGGGGGGGCGCCCGCCCCCCCGCCCCCCCCCGCCGGGGGGGCCCCCCCCCCCCCCCCCCCGGCCGGCGCGGGGCCGCCCGCGAGGACGACGGCGGCGCGGCGCGGCTGACGCGGCAGGGCCGCGTCCAGACCGGCGATCTCCTCGTCGGTGGGGCGGCGGTCGACGGGCAGCCGGACGGCGGGGGTCTCGTCGCCGGTCGGCCGGAAGACCAGGCCCGTCTCGAAGAGCGCCAGGTCGTGGCTGCCGCGGCCGTCGTTGCGCCGCAGCGCGCCGAGGAGGCCCGGCAGCAGCGTGGTGCGCAGCGCCGGCTCCTCGTCGGAGATCGGGTTGACCAGCTTGACCGTGCGGCGGCGGGCGTCGTCCGCCTCCAGGCCGAGCTGGTCGAGGACCGCGTCACCGATGAACGGGTAGCTCAGCGCCTCGACGTAACCGGCCCCGGCCAGCACCCGGCCGATGCGGCGGTGCAGCCGCTGGCGGTCGGTGAGACCGCGCCCGGAGGGGGGCGTGGGCAGCGTGGAGGGCAGGTTCTCGTAGCCCTCCAGGCGGATGACCTCTTCGGCCAGGTCGTTCGGCTCGTTCAGGTCGGGCCGCCAGGACGGGACGGTGACGATCAGCTCGTCCTGCCCGTAGACGTCGCAGCCGACCTCCTGGAGGCGGCGGACGACGGTCTCGCGCCCGTACTCCACACCGGCTACCCGGTCGGGGTGGTTGGCCGGCATCGCGATGGTGCGCGGCGCGTGGGGCGAGGTGATCTCGGTGACCCCGGCCTCGGCGGTGCCGCCCGCGAGGAGGACCAGCAGGTCCACCGTGCGCTGCGCCGCTGCTGCGGCGGCCTGCGGGTCGACGCCGCGTTCGAAGCGCTTGGACGCCTCGGAGGACAGCTTGTGGCGGCGCGCGGTGCGGGCGATCGAGATCGCGTCGAAGTGCGCGGCCTCGATGACGACCTCAGTGGTGAGCGCGTGCTCGCCGTCCGCGTCGGCGATCTCGGTGTTGGCGCCGCCCATGACGCCCGCGAGGCCGATCGGCCCGCGGTTGTCGGTGATGACCAGGTCCTCGGCGTCCAGCACGCGGACGGTGCCGTCCAGCGTGGTGAGCTTCTCGCCCTGGGTGGCGCGGCGCACGCCGATCGGCCCGTCGACCCGGTTGCGGTCGTAGGCGTGCAGCGGCTGGCCCAGCTCCAGCATCACGTAGTTGGTGATGTCGACGGCCAGCGAGATCGGCCGCATGCCGGCCTTCTGGAGGCGGCGCTGCATCCAGATCGGCGAGCGGGCCTCGGGCTGGAGACCGGTGACGGTGCGGGCGGTGAAGCGGTCGCAGCCGATCGGGTCGGAGATCTGCACCGGGTAGCCGTACGCGTTCGGCGCGGGCACGTCCAGGAGCGCCGGGTCGCGCAGCGGCAGCCCGTACGCGGTCGCGGTCTCGCGGGCGACGCCGCGCATGGACAGGCAGTAGCCCCGGTCCGGGGTGACGGCGATGTCGAGGACCTCGTCGACGAGCTGGAGCAGCTCGATCGCGTCGGTGCCGACCTCGTGCTCCGGCGGCAGCACGATGATGCCGTGCGTGCCGTCGTCGCCCATGCCCAGCTCGTCGGTGGAGCAGATCATGCCGTGCGAGGTCTTGCCGTACGTCTTGCGCGCGGCGATCGCGAAGTCGCCGGGCAGGACGGCGCCCGGGAGGACCACGACGACCTTGTCGCCGACCGAGAAGTTACGGGCGCCGCAGACGATCTCCTGCGGTTCGCCGGTGCCGTTGGCGGTGCCGACGTCGACGGTGCAGAAGCGGATGGGCTTCTTGAACCCCTCCAGCTCCTCGATGGTCAGGACCTGTCCGACGACCAGGGGGCCCTTGAGGCCCGCGCCGATCTGCTCGACGGTCTCGACCTCAAGGCCCACGGAGACGAGCTTGGCCTGTACGTCACGGCCGGTCTCCGTCGCCGGCAGGTCGACGTACTCCCGCAGCCAGGAAAGCGGGACGCGCATCAGATCTCCATCCCGAACGGCCGGGTGAACCGGACGTCACCCTCGACCATGTCTCGCATGTCTTCGACGTTGTGGCGGAACATCAGCATCCGTTCGATGCCGAACCCGAAGGCGAATCCGCTGTACTTCTGGGGGTCGACGCCGCAGGCGGTGAGCACCTTGGGGTTGACCATGCCGCAGCCGCCCAGCTCGATCCAGCCCTCGCTGCCGCAGGTGCGGCAGGGGCGGTCCGGGTTGCCCACGGACTCGCCGCGGCAGACGTAGCAGACCATGTCCATCTCGGCGGACGGCTCGGTGAACGGGAAGAAGTTCGGCCGCAGCCGGGTCTTCATGTCCGGTCCGAAGAGCGCCTGGACCATGTGGTCGAGGGTGCCCTTGAGGTCGGCCATGGTGAGGCCCTCGTCGACGGCGAGCAGCTCGATCTGGTGGAAGACCGGGGTGTGCGTGGCGTCCAGCTCGTCGGTGCGGTAGACCCGGCCGGGGCAGACCACGTAGACGGGGGGCTTGCGCTCCAGGAGCGAGCGCGCCTGGACCGGGGATGTGTGCGTACGCAGCACGACGCCGGACTCGTCGCCCTCGGTGGCCTTGCCTTCGGGCGTGGTGCCCTGGACGAAGAAGGTGTCCTGCATCTGGCGGGCCGGGTGGTCGGGCACGAAGTTCAGGGCGTCGAAGTTGAACCACTCCGCCTCGACCTCGGGGCCCTCGGCGATCTCGTAGCCCATGGCCACGAAGACGTCCGCGACCCGCTCCATGATCGTCGTCAGGGGGTGGCGGGCGCCGGCCGGGGTGCGGTCGTAGGGCAGCGTGACGTCCACGGCCTCCTCGACGAGCACGCGAGCGTCGCGCTCGGCCTCCAGCTCGGCCTGGCGGGCGGCCAGCGCCTTGGAGACGGCGCCGCGGGCCTGGCCCACGCGCTTGCCCGCCTCGGCCTTGGCCTGCGGGGGCAGGGCGCCGATCTCGCGGTTGGCGAGGGACAGCGGCGAGGTACCTCCGGTGTGCGCGGTCTTCGCCTGGGCGAGCGCGTCGAGGTCACCGGCGGCGGCGAAGGCGGCGAACGCCTCGTCCCGCAGGCGCTCGATCTCTTCCGGTTTCAGTGCCTCGACCTCGACTGGGTCGTACGACTTGTTCGGTGCCGACATCTCTTCCCGTGCTTCCGATTGGCTGGTGGCGCGACCCCGCTCGACGACCGGAGGACGCAAAGGTGCCAAAGGTCGAGTCTAAAGGCCGCAGGACGGTCGGGGAGCCTGTGGGCTGCTCACACCAGATAGGCGGGCATGCTCACAGGCAGAATAAATCGGAACTCGGCTCCGCCGCCGGGCCCCCGGTCGACGGTGATGGTGCCGCCGTGGGCCTCGACGATGCCCTTGACGATGTAGAGGCCCAGGCCCGTGCCGCCGCGCTTGCTCCCCCGCCAGAAACGGGTGAAGACGCGACTCATCGACTCCTCGGGGATGCCGGGGCCTTCGTCGCTCACGGTGACAGCCGTTCCCATCTCGTCGTCGGCGCCCGGCGCGGGTGCCGGGGCGATCTCAATGGTGACGGTTCCCTCGCCGTGGCGCACCGCGTTTTCCAGGAGGTTGCCGAGGACCTGGTCGACCTTGTCGGGGTCGGCCCAGAGATCGGGCAGCGGTCCGCGGGTGCGGACGAGGAAGCGCTCGGCGGCCTGGCCGCCGGTGATCAGCGCCTGGATGTGCCGGGCCACGGCGGCGGAGACGTCGACGGGCTGGCGGCGCAGCTCCAGACGGCCGGAGTCGATCCGGGAGATGTCGAGCAGCTCGGCGATGAGCCGGGTGACCCGGCCCGCGTCCGCGTCGACGGTCTCCAGCATCAGCCGCTTCTGGTCGTCGGTGAACCGCTCCCACTTGGCGAGCAGCGTGGCGGTGAACCCTTTGACGGAGGTCAGCGGCGAGCGCAGCTCATGGGCGACGGTGGCGATCAGTTCGGCGTGGCTGCGTTCGGTACGCCGACGGGCCTCGGTCCCCCGCAGGCAGACCACGACCCGGCGCACCGGTCCGGTCGGGTGCTCGCGGACGTAACGGGCGGAGACCAGCACCTCGCGGCCCCCGGGCAGCAGCAGATTGCGCTCGGGCTGGCCGTTGCGGGTGGCGAGACCGCCGTACGGGTCGGTCAGCGGCCACCAGCGCTTGCCCTTGAGGTCCTCCAGCGGGAGGGCGACGTCCAGGGGCCGGCCGATCGCCTCGGCGGCGGGGGCGGCGGTGATGCGGGCGGCGGCGTCGTTGAAGCAGACGACGTGCCCGCTCGCGTCGGCCACGACGAGACCGTCGGGAAGGTCGTCCGGGTCGATGCCCGTGGCGTCCGGTCCGAGGCCGGCGCGGAGGCCGTCCGAACCGGCCGCCAGCGCGTCCGGCTCCTCGCCCGCAGCGCGTGGTGCGGTGCTGTGCGCCGGTCGCGGCGAGCTCATGCCGACAGCCATCTTCCCGTATCCCCACCTCTCGAACCGGTGCAGTGGGCCCCCGAGTTCGTCACCCTACTAGGCGTCGGTGAACCGGCGACACCCTGTGGGGGCGCGGAGGGGAGTGCGCCGGTGGGAGGGGGCGCGGGATTGGCCGGGATCGGGTGCTGACGAGCCGTGAGGACGGCGCTGGGTTACGCGTCGGGGGCGCGCCGCGGACGCTGCGCGCGGGCGGAGGCGTAGAGGCAGACGGCGGCGGCGGTGGCGAGGTTGAGGCTCTCCGCCTTGCCGTGGATGGGGACGCGGACGACGGCGTCGGCGAGCGCGCGGGTCTCCTCGGGGAGCCCCCAGGCCTCGTTGCCGAAGACCCAGGCGGTCGGGCCTCCCATGGTGCCCGCGTCCAGCTCGTCGTCCAGGTCGTCGGCCCCGGCCCCGTCGGCGGCGAGGATCCGCACCCCGGCGTCGCGCAGGCCCTGCACGGCCTGTTCGACGGGGACGCCGACGGCGACGGGCAGGTGGTAGAGCGAACCGACCGAGGCCCGTACGGACTTGGGGTTGTAGAGGTCGACCGAGGCGTCGGTCAGGATCACCGCGTCCGCGCCCGCGGCGTCCGCGCAGCGCAGTACCGTACCGGCGTTCCCGGGGTCGCGGACGTTGGCCAGAACGGCCACCAGGGTGGGCCGCGCGTCCAGGATCTCCTGGAACGGGGAGTCCAGGAAGCGGCAGACGCCGATGAGGCCCTGCGGGGTGACGGTCTGGGAGACGTCGGCGAGGACCTCGGGGTCGGCCAGGTGGACCCGGGCACCCGCCGCGTGGGCGGCCTCGACGATGTCGGCGTACCGGTCGGCGGCCTCGGGGGTGGCGAACAGCTCGATGAGGGTCGGCTCACCGTCCCCGCCGCGGTGGGCGGCGGCCTCGCGTACGGCCTGGGGCCCCTCGGCGATGAACCTGCGCTCCTTGCTCCGGAAGTTGCGGCGGGCCAGCCGGCGGGCGGCGGCGACGCGCGGGGAGCGGGGGGAGATCAGTTCGGGGGTGCCCATGGTCGGCGGCGAGCCTCTCTGCTCTGCGTACGGCGGTGGGGTTCAGCGGCAACGCACCGGACCCGCAGACGGCGTGCGCCTGCGGGTCCGGTTCACGTACTACCTGGGAAGGCGGTGCCTGGATCAGGCGGCCTTCGGGGCGTTGACGTCGCTCGGGAGGGCCTTCTGGGCGACCTCGACGAGAGCGGCGAACGCGTTGGCGTCGTTGACCGCGAGCTCGGCCAGGATCTTGCGGTCCACCTCGATGTTGGCGGCCTTCAGACCCTGGATGAGGCGGTTGTACGTCATGCCGTTCTGGCGGGCAGCGGCGTTGATGCGCTGGATCCACAGCTGACGGAAGTCGCCCTTGCGCTTCTTGCGGTCGTTGTAGTTGTAGACCAGGGAGTGGGTGACCTGCTCCTTGGCCTTGCGGTACAGGCGCGAGCGCTGACCGCGGTAGCCGCTGGCGGCTTCGAGGATTGCCCGGCGCTTCTTGTGGGCGTTGACTGCCCGCTTGACGCGTGCCACTTGTTAACTCCTTGTAGCGGGGCCGTGGGTGTCTTCACACGGCCCGGAAACGAATTGGTCCCGGTGTGATCGAGGTCGTGCCTCCGGCCTGGGCCGGAGGCCGGGCCTCACTTGCCGAGAAGCTTCTTGATCTTCTTGGCGTCGGCCGGAGCCACGACGACCGTGCCGGTCAGCGAGCGGGTCTTCTTGGACGACTTGTGCTCGAGCAGGTGGCGCTTGCCGGCCCTCTCGCGGAGCACCTTGCCGGAGCCGGTGATCTTGAAGCGCTTGCTGGCACCGCTGTGCGTCTTGTTCTTCGGCATCGCGCCGTTCTCTCCTCGTCAGTGGCGCCCCTCACGGTGCCGGGCACCGGACTGCAGGGGCGTCAGATCTCTATGGGATTCCGGGATGACCCGGGGGCGCCTGGGTGGCGGCCCCCGAAGGTCACGCCTCGGAAGGTGTCTCGGCCGGAGCCTCGGCCGCGTCGGCCGGGGCCTCGGCGGTCTCGCCCTCGGACGGTGCGTCGGTCGTGCCCTGACGCTCCGCCTTGCGGGCGGCCTGGGCCTCACGGGCTTCGGCCATGGCTTCGGTCTTCTTCTTGTGCGGGCCCAGAACCATGATCATGTTCCGGCCGTCCTGCTTCGGGTTGGACTCGATGAAGCCCAGGTCCTCGACGTCCGAAGCGAGACGCTGGAGCAGTCGGAAGCCCAGCTCGGGACGGGACTGCTCACGACCACGGAACATGATCGTGATCTTGACCTTGTCGCCCTGCTTGAGGAACCGGACGACATGACCCTTCTTGGTGTCATAGTCGTGCGGGTCGATCTTCGGCCGGAGCTTCATCTCCTTGATGACCGTGTGCGCCTGGTTCTTGCGCGCCTCACGGGCCTTCATGGCCGACTCGTACTTGAACTTCCCGTAGTCCATGAGCTTGCACACGGGCGGACGGGCTGTCGCCGCCACCTCGACCAGGTCGAGGTCGTACTCCTGTGCGAGTTCCAGGGCCTTGGCAAGCGGAACAATCCCGACCTGCTCGCCGCTGGGACCGACAAGTCGGACCTCGGGAACGCGAATCCGGTCGTTGATGCGGGGCTCGGCGCTGATGGATCCTCCTCGGTAGCACCACGCGACCGCCTGGCGGACAGCCGCGTAACGTCTTATAACGTCAAGACCAACCGCGCCGGAACTGCAAAAATGCCCCGGACGGGACACAAGGCGAGGCTCCAGGAACTACCGGAACACCGCCGCGGTCAACCGCGGGGCTATCGGGCGGGCCCATCGTCCGTACGGAACGATGGTCGCCGCCTGACCGGTGACCCGCCGTCCTGAACGGACAGCCAGGTGGGAGATCGGAGCCTCCACTTGTGGGCCGGGCACATAGATGTCCGGCCGGTCGTTCCTCCAGACTACCGCACGAACCCCGGGGCCCGCACCACGGAGGCCGGAGGGACGCCCGCGGACGGGAGGGCGGTGGCCTGGCCTTATCGTGTGGGCATGAGCGACGCGACCCCCAGCAGTGAGAACCCCGGCTTCGACGACATGGCCCGCGACATCGCGGAGGTCCCCGCGGTCGAGGTGATCGTGACGGTCGCCGTCAACCTGATGAGCGCGGCCGCCGTGAAGCTCGGCCTCACCGAGGAGGGCGAGGACCACAAGGACCTCGACGAGGCCCGCAAGCTGGTCCAGGCTCTGGCCGGACTGCTGGACGCGAGCGCCACGGAGATCAGCACCTTCCACGCCTCGCCGCTGCGCGACGGCCTGAAGTCGCTCCAGCTCGCTTTCCGCGAGGCCTCGCTGGTGCCGGACGAGCCCGGCCACGGCCCCGGCGAGAAGTACACCGGCCCCGTCTACGGCTAGCCGCCGCCCCTCCCCCGTACACAAGGGAGCCCGCCGTCCCCTCGTGGGGCGGCGGGCTCCCGCGTGCGTGCCGTGTGCGCGGGCGTCCGGGACCGTTCGCGGGCCTCGGACGGCGTCAGATGGCGTCCTCGGTCTCCTCGGGCAGGACGTTGGGGAAGGGGTGGGTGAGCCGGTGGGCGTACGCGGCGATCGCTCCGCCGACCAGCGGCGCGACGATGAACAGCCAGAGCTGGGAGAGGGCGGCGCCGCCCGCGAAGAGCGCCGGGCCGAAGCTGCGCGCCGGGTTGACCGAGGTGCCGGTCAGCGGGATGCCCACCAGGTGGATCGCGGCGAGCGCCAGGCCGATGGGCAGCCCGTCGAAGCCGGTGACCGCGACCTTGTGGGTCACGGCGAGGACCACGTAGACGAGCAGGAAGGTGAGCACCACCTCGGCGAGGAACGCGCCGCCGATGTTGATGCCGACGGCCGACCGGTCGTCGTAGCCGTTCGTGCCGAACTCGCCGCTGGTCTCCAGACCGGGGATCTGCTTCGCCAGCAGGAACAGCAGGGCGGCTCCGACGATCGCGCCGAGGAACTGGGCCACCCAGCGCTCGACGGCCGTGCGGAGGTCGATCCGTCCGGCCATCAGCATGCCCAGCGTCACCGCCGGGTTGACGTGGCAGCCGGAGAGCGGGCCGAGCGCGTAGGCCAGCGCGAGGAGGGTGAAGCCGAAGGTGAGGGCGATGCCCACCGTGCCGAGGTATTCGACGGCGACCACCGCGGATCCCACGGCGAAGAACACCAGCAGCAAAGTGCCGAGAAACTCTGACGTCACGATCCGCTTCTGCATGGAACCACCTCGCGATGTCGTCCGTTAGGTCGGATTCCTCCGATTTTCCCGACAATTCTCACGGCGGTGGGCGGTTCGCGCTCGCTGGACCAGGTCCGGCCTCTTGATCAGCGGGCGAAGAGGGGCTCCCCCGGCATGGCCGTACCGGCAGGGAGAAGGGCCAGGTCCAGGCCGCTGACCAGCCGGGCCCGCAGTACCTCACTGGCCGACAGGGCCTGCGCGATGCGGCGGGCCGCCTCGGCGGGCACCGCGTCCGGGGCGAGGACGAGCGCGAGCGTGCCGTCCGCGCTGCCGGGGCCGAGGTGGGCGCGGACGACGGCGGGGTCGGCGGCGACGGTCTCCCGTACGGCCTCGATGACGGCGGGGTCCTGGAGCGGATCGGTGCTCGTGCGGTTCTCGGCCAGCGCCAGGAGCGCCTGCCCGCTCAGCTCGAAGGCGACGGGCCCGGCGAGGTCCAGCACCACCGTGTCGGCCTTCTCGTGGGCGGCGGCCTGGAGGGCCTGGTGCAGCGGTACGGCGACGGGGCGCGCCTCGGGATCCCAGAGCGCCAGCGAGGCGGTGGAGGTGAAGGCGGGGAGCGCGCGCCGGTCGCCGGCCTTGAGGGTGGGGACGGCCATGTCACTGGTCTTCTCGCGCCGCAGCCCCTTCTCGTCCACCTCGACCTCGCCGAGGACGGCGACGACGGGGACGAGGAGCCGGGCGTCCCGCAGGGCGGTGAGGACGGGGCCGACGGCGCTGCGGTCCCGGGACCAGGCGTCGAGTGCGCTGGTCAGGGCCGCGGAGGCCGAGCCGTCGTCGTCGGAGAAACCGGGGTCCGGGATGTTCTTGAGCTCCACGGGACGAGGGTAGTGCCTGGCTCCGGGCGGCCTGGCCGCAGGTGGGGCGGGGGCCGGGGTTCAGCCCTTCGCCGCGTCGGGGTGGGGCTGGCGTTCAGCCACTCGCCGACGCGGCCAGCAGGGCGTCCGCCTCCTCACGGGCCCGGGCGACCGGGTCCGGGAAGACCTTCAGGCCGTGGGCGACCAGGGCCCCTTCGTGCAGCAGCATGAGCGCCCGGCCGAGCCGGTCGGCGTCTTCGGGGCCGACGCCCTCGATCTCCCCGGCGAGCCGGGTGAACAGGTCGAGCATCCACCGCTTCTGGCCGGTGATGACGGAGTGGGCCGGGTGGGCCGGGTCGCTGATCTCCGCATGGGCGTTGACCATGCTGCACCCCTTGGAGCCGTTCTCCCCCATCCAGGCGCGCGAGGCGTCGAAGACGGCCAGGATCCGCGCCCGCGGCCCGGACGGCGCGGCGTCCAGGTGCTCGGCGAGGAGGGCCCGCCAGCGCTCGTCGCGGTCGGCGAGGTACTCCACGACGATCTGCTCCTTGGAGCCGAAGCGGTCGTAGAGGGTCTTCTTGGTCACCCCGGCCTCGGCGGCGATCAGGTCCACCCCGACGGCGTGGATGCCCCGGTCGTAGAACAGCCGCTCGGCGGCGGCCAGGGCCCGTCGCGCGGCAGGCGTCATGGTGATCCGTCGCAGTTCCTCGGAAGTGCCCATGCCGACGAGTATACCGATCTGTATAGTCGAGCGCAGGTATACCGATCTGTATAGCGAGGTGCGTGCGTCATGAACGTCCTGCTTCCGGTCGCCTTCGTGCTGTGCTGGAGCTCCGGGTTCATCGGGGCGAAGCTCGGCGCCGGCAGTGCGTCCGCGCTGACGATCCTGATGTGGCGGTTCCTGCCGCTGACGGTCGTCCTGGCGGTGGTCGCGGTGACCGTCGCGCGGGCCTCCTGGCGGGGTCTGGGGGTACGGGACGTGGCCCGCCAGGCCGTGATCGGCGCGCTGTCGCAGAGCGGCTATCTGCTCACCGTCTACTACGCGATCCAGCTCGGGGTCTCCACGGGCACCACGGCCCTGATCGACGGTGTGCAGCCGCTGGTCGCGGGCGCGCTCGCCGGGCCCCTGCTGCACCAGTACGTCACCGCGCGGCAGTGGCTCGGCCTGTGCCTGGGGGTGAGCGGGGTCGCCGTGGTCACGCTGGCCGACGCCTCGGCCGCCGCCGGGGTGGCCTGGTGGGCCTACGCCCTGCCGTTCACCGGCATGCTGGCGCTGGTGGCCGCCACGTTCCTGGAGAGCCGTTCGGCCGTCCGGGTGGCTCCTTCGGTGTCGCTGACCGTCCACTGCGCCGCCAGCACCGTGATCTTCACCGCGCTCGCCGTGGGCACGGGGGCCGCGCTGCCGCCGCCCGAGCTCGCGTTCTGGGGTGCGATCGGCTGGCTGGTGGTGCTGTCCACCTTCGGCGGTTACGGGCTCTACTGGCTGATCCTGAGGCGCTCGGGCGTCACGGCGGTCAACACGCTCATGTTCCTGATGGCCCCGGTGACGGCGGTCTGGGGCGCCCTGATGTTCGGGGAGCCGTTCGGGATCCGGACCGCGATCGGCCTGGCGCTGGCCCTGGCGGCGGTGGTCGTGGTGCGGCACGGGTCCGCTCCGCGCGGCGGCGGGTCCGCCGGGGAGCCGGAGCCGGGCGTGCGCGACAGGGCGGAAGCCCTGCCCGGGGCAGGGCGGTGAGGACGTGGGGTGACGGCTCAGCGGCGGCCGGGGGCGTTGCGGCCGCGCCACAGGACGACGGCGACCGCGAGCAGCGCCGCGCCGAGGCCCCCGGCGAGCGGGGCGGCCCAGTTGGACGGTCCCTCGTCGGTACGGGGCGGGGTCGGGCCCGCGCCGAAGTACCGCCCCGGGTGGCCGGCCGGGGCGGCCTTGGCGTCCAGGTCCGCCGCGCGCAGTCGGCCGCCCGCCTCGATGGCCTCCGCCGGGTCGACGATGCCGTAGCCGCGGGCGTCGTCGCGGCCCTGGGCGGGGGCGTCGCGGGCGGTGTCGGCGAGGAGCTTCTTGATCTGGGCCGGGTCGAGGCCGGGGTGGGCGGCGCGCACCAGGGCGACCGCGCCGGCGACGAACGCGGCGGCGGCCGAGGTGCCCCACTCGATGTAGTAGTGCCCGTCCGGGTTGGCGACCACGATGTCGACGCCGGGGGCGCTGACGGTGGCGTACCAGCGGCGGGTGGAGAACGAGGCGTGGGTGCCGTACTCGTCGACGGCGGCGACCGCGATCACGCCCGGGTAGGCGGCGGGGTAGGAGATCCGGTCTCCCTTCTCACCGCCGTTGCCCGCCGACGCGACGACGGGGACGCCCTTGGACAGGGCGTACTGGATGGCCGCGTCCTCGCCGGGGTCGGGGTGGGCGGACTTGCTGTCGTCGCCGAGGGAGAGGTTGATGACGTCGGCGCCGTTGTCGACGGCCCAGCGGATGCCGTCGGCGAGGGCGGCGCCCCGGGACTTGCGGGCCTTGGCGCGGGCCGGGTCCTTGGATTCCAGGATGACCCGGACCGGCAGGATCCGGGCCTCGGGGGCGATGCCGAGGATGCCGTCGGTGCGGCCGGGACCGTTGCCGCGTCCGGCGATGATGCCGGCCATCGCGGTGCCGTGCAGGGCCCAGGAGGAGTCACCGCGGGCGGCGCCGAAGCCGACGAGGTCCTTGCCGGGGAGGACCTGGCCCGTCAGGTCGGGGTGCGCGTCGTCGACCCCGGTGTCCAGGACGGCGACGGTGACGCCGTCGCCCCGGGTCGTCTGCCAGGCCCGGTCCGTGTGCAGGGCCTTCAGGGCCCACTGCTGGTCGCGAATGGCGTCCGCGTGGGCGGGCGCGGCGGGGGTGAGGACGAGGACGGCGGCGGCGCAGACCGCGGCGAGCGCGCGGTGGGGTCGTCGGGTCATCCGGGCTGCTCCGTGAGTTCGGCGACGGCTGTGCGCAGTCCGCGCTCCACCCGGTCCGCGACGCCCTTCGCCTCGTGGCCGAGCCCGGCCTGGGCGATGTCCGTCTCCGCCCCCGTCGCCATGGCGTCGGCCGCGGGCTGCGGTTCGGCGACGGTGCGCCCGTCCGCGAAGCCGGAGACGGCGAGGACGACGACCGGGATCTCGGTGAGCGGGTTGACCGTCCAGCTGGCGCGCTGCCCGGCGCCGAAGGAGGCCGCGGGGCTTCCCTCGGGGGCGTACGTGCGAGGCATGAGGTCCCCCCGCGCGCCGAGCTTCTGCTCGGTGAACCGGGTGCGCAGCGCCTGCATGCCCGGTGCGTCGGCCTCGGTGAAGACCAGGCCGACGGTGGTGACGGCGGAACGGGTGGCGTCGGTGTACGTGGCGCGCACGAGCCGTTCGCAGCCGACGGACCGGAGCGTGGTGAGGAGGAGCGGATCGAGCCCGCCCTTGCACGTGCTGTCGGCGGCGACGGCGACCCGGGTCCAGGTGCGGTGGGTGCCGCCGGGGCCCGCGCCCCTGCCGTCGAGCTCGCGGGGGAACAGGGTGTCGACGGGGACGCTGTGCCAGGCGGCGCGGGCTGCGGTGTACGGGCTCCTGGTGGTCTCGGCCGAGGAGTCGCCGGTCAGCCAGGCGCCGGTGGCGGCCCCGCCGATGAGCCCGAGGCCGAGGACGACGCAGGCGGCGGCCGCGACGGTACGCCACCGCTGCCGGGGCCGGACGGGCCGCAGCCGGGTGGTGGTCTCGACGGGCGTCTCCGGAAAGCTGTGGCGGACTGGCGCCCGGTAGCGGCCGGGGGGCGGCGGAACGGCTCCCGGCGCGGGCGTCAGCTCGACGGCCCCGACGGGCCTGCGCCGGGTGACGGGGGGCGGTCCGGGGGGCACCGGGTGGGGGCCCGTGGCG
>NZ_JAFEUF010000078.1 GCF_016901035.1 Streptomyces durocortorensis | reverse complement strand
CTCGACCTGCGCGTCCGCGCCCAGCGCATCCAGATCGACGAACTCGTCGTCGACGACCCCCGCCAGGTGCTCGCCCACGCCCGGCAGGCCGCCCTCGACGACCCGGAAACGGCAGAGCAGTTGGGGTACAGCGCCACGGAACCGCTGCCGCTCCCGGACGCGGCCGCGCTGCTGTGCGCGCTCTACGAAACGGACGCCCTCACGGCGATGGGCCTGCGCCTCACGCGCCACACGACCCGCGTCTCCGCCTCGAACCAGCAGACGGAGCCGGTCTCGTTGGTGCGGTCGACGGCTCCGGACCCGGAGGGCTGATCTCCCCGGAGGGCGCGCCTGTTACGCAGCCCGAACCCGGCCGGCCCCGGCGTGGATGGTGCCGGAGTGGACGAGCCGTGCGACACGTCATGCCGACTCGAACACCAGGCGGCTCCAGCGGACGCCGTCCCGGCCGTGAAGATCGGTCCGCTCGCCGCGGTGCACGGCCCGCAGCCCGTACGCACGCCCCAGCAGGACCGTCTCGGCGGCCGACACGTCGAACATGCGGCGGCCCGCGGGAACGGGGCCGTGGCGCAGATTGACGAAGAACCGGCCGCCCGGCACCAGCAACGAGGCGATTCTGGCCATCCCGACGCGGCGCTCCTGCTCATCCAGGTGCATCCACACAGCGGTGGCGAATACGGCGTCGAAGCGGCCCGGATGACGGTGCAGCGGCAGGTCGGGCAGGGCGTCGTCGACCCAGTCGACCGTACGGACGCCATGGATCCGCTGTCCGTGCGCGCGCAGCTCGGCGGTCGGCTCCGCCGCCACGACCCGGTGCCCACGCGCAGCCAGCGCCGCGGCGTCCCGCCCGGTGCCGGCGCCCACGTCCAGGATGCGGGCGGGCAACGGGGGAAGCAGGTGCAGCACGTCACGGTGGACCGCCTCGAAGGTGACCTGCTCGTACTGGACGGCCAGCGCGTCGGCGGCTTCGGCGTACCCGGCAGTGCTCCTGACGCTCTTGGCCGAGCCGGTCACGTCCCCGGAAACCACGTGGTCACTCATGGCAGGAGAGGGTAGCGGCGCCGGTCGCCTCGCATCGGGCCGCCCCGATGAGCGACACGCACGGCAGACTGTGGCGCATGGACTCAGGACTGGCCGCGCTGCTGGGCGCCGCCGTCGGCTGCGCCGCGACCCTCGGGGCCGCGGTGGTCACCGGCCGTTCCCAGGCCCGGTCCCAGCAGGCCCAGCAGAGCCGCCAGCACCGCCGTGACGCGTACGTCCGCTACCTCGGCGCGCTCCACGACCGCGACCTCGCGATGGACGCCGTACTGGACGCGCTGCGGGCGGACGACCGGCCCGACCTGACCGCGATCGGGGATCTGACGGCCCGCTTCGTCACCTTGGCCAGCGAGGTCCACCGCGCCTGCGAGGCCGTCATCCTGGAGGGGCCCGCACCCGTGGCGGCCGCAGCGGAACGGGTCACGAACGCCTCGGCCGATCTCTCGTACGTCATGCGGCGCATGGCCGAGAACGCCCGAGCGGGCGACACCACGAGCAGGGCCGAGGACTCGGCCCTGGCCGCCGAACGGGCGTGCTGACGTCCTGGGAAGAACGCCTTCAGGCGGTACGGAACGAGTGCGATCAGCTCCAGGGGGACCTGCTGACGGTCGCCAAGAAGATGGGGGAGACGGAGACCGCGATCAAGACGTCCTTCAAGGGTTCCCACACCTCCGGGAAGGAGGACGAGAAGCGATGACCGGAACCCTCACCTGGCAGCTACTGCGTGACCTCAAGACCTCTGAGCTCACGGGGGCCGGCGACGCGTGGCACGAGGTCTCGGGCCGTTCTGCCTCCGACCGGGCACGGGTCGACCGTGCGATGTCCGCGAAGCTCCGCGAGACCGAGGAGAGCGAGTCGGCGGAGGCGGCCCTCGGCAGGTTGCGACGCCTCAGCCGGAACTTCCAGTACGTGCACACCGAATGCGGGCTCGTCCGTACCGCGCTCAACGGGCTCGCCGGCGATATCGCCGAGCCCCAGAACCAGTTGAAGCAGGCACTCGCGGATGCCGCCGCCCTGAACTTCACCGTCCACGAGGACGGGTCCGTCAGTTACCCGGCCGTCGAGGTCGAGGATGTGACCGGGGCGAAGCGGGACGCGTCGGGCGGAAAGGCTCAGGGAAGCTACCGCCTCCCGCTGGAACCGCCGGGCCTCGGCTCGCCTGGGCAGCAGTCGCTGCATCCCGGCTATCCGCGCTTCAAGCAGGCGAACCCGAATGCGGAGAAGGCGCAGGACGTGGCCGACCGTATCGCCCGAGCCGTACGATCCGCGCGGGAGATCGATGCCCGGTACGCGAAGACCCTCAACGGTCTCAAGGCGGAAAAGGGCCTCGACGTCACCGCGGCCACGCTGAAGGACGTCGCCCGGGATACCGCCGACGTCCGCTCCACAGCCGGTATGCACCTCGCCGAGGACGTTCCTGAGGACAAGAGCCCGGCCGAGCGCAAGAAGTGGTGGGAGGGTCTGACCGACGAACAGCGTCAGGAGTACTTGAAGATCGCACCGGATCTGATCAGGGGTCTGGACGGCATCCCGGCGGTGACCCGCGATGAGGCGAACCGCACCTACCTGCCGGTCCTGATGGACGACTTGGCTCGGCAGGGCGGCGACGAGGCCAAGACCAAGCTTGACGCCCTCCGCATGATCCAGGGGAAACTGAGCGAGCCGAGCCACCCGCCCATGTTCCTTCTGGGAATCGGGGATGAGGGCAACGGGCGTGCGATCGTCTCGTACGGGAACCCAGACACCTCCAAGCACGTCTCGGCGTACGTCCCTGGTCTCGGCACCAAGCTCGATGGCGACTTCGTCAAAGGCACGATGAAGCGGGCCCAGGACACGGCCATCGCTGCCCAGGATGTGGACCCGTCCAGTGCCTCGATCATTTGGCTGGGCTACGACGCCCCACAGAGTGCGGACGTGATGGTGAGGGGCGATGCGCAGCGGGGCGCTCCGGCGTACAACGAGTTCATGGCAGGCCTCTCGGCGACGAACGCGAACGAGGACCCGCACGTGACAGCGATCGGGCATTCCTACGGCTCGCTTACGGTGGGCACGGCAGCCAAGGAGTCCGGCGGGATTCCGGGCGTCGATGATGTGATCCTGCTCGGCAGCCCCGGCGTGGATGCGCAGAAGGCGACGGAACTCGGGGTGGGCAGGGAGCATGTGTTCGTCGGCGCCGCCGACAACGACCCGGTCACCCACCTGCCCACGAAGGCCGAGACGGCGCTCGGATGGGCGATGGGAAGCGCACTGGGAGGTCCGCTCAGCGGTCCGGTGGGGATCGAAGTAGGACGTGACCTCTTCGACGTCGGCAACGACGACGTGTACTTCGGCAAGGACCCGGCGAGTGAGGCCTTCGGAGCACAGCGCTTCGAGGTCGGCGACGGGCCGAGGATGGTCTTCGAAGCGGGAAAGTTCGACGCCCACTCCCAGTACTTCGATCCGGAGCTGGATGAAGTGTCGGTGGACAATATCGCCACCATCGTCGGCGGACGTCCTGAGGACATCGTGAGGGAGAAGCATCGATGAGGCGCATCACGCGGGCTATTCGCCTGGCCTGTGCGGTGGTTGTGGCTGGCGTGCTGATTGCCGGGTGCGGGCTCATGGGTGGTGCCAGGAACGGAAATGGGGCTTTGGCAGGCATGGACATGCAGGGGGCGGCGGAGCGCGCCGATGGGATGTTCTACGCGACGGTCGGGGAGATCAAGCCGGGGATCGAGTGGGTCCACTACACGACGACGACCGGCAGCTGCGACGTGACGCGCTACTGGACCGTGATGACGGTTGTCTCCGAACAGCGCCGGGGTAACTTCCTCGGCGTGGTCGAGCGGTCCTGGAAGGCGAGCGGCTACCGCATCAAGACAGTGAATCCGAGCAAGGACATGCCAGCGATCTACGCCACATCCCCGGACGGCTTTGGCATCAGAGTCAAGGTCGGCTACAAGGGGCAGGCATTTTTCCGGGTCACCAGCCCCTGTGTGGACGAGTCGAAGGTGGCCGAACCTACGAAGGTGGCCACCGGTCGCACGTACGAAGGTAGGCCCTCCACCCCCAACGTCCGCTCCGACTCTTGGTCCGTCGAGGCCCCGGTGCCGGGCCCCGCCCCCTCGTCCTGACGCCCAGGGCCTTCCCCTGCCTTGTTCAGGACGCCGCGAACTCCACGAAGGACGTCCAGGTGTCGGGGGAGACGGCGAGCGCGGGGACGCTGAGGTCCTTGGAGTCGCGGACGTGGACGGTGTGGGGGCAGGTGGCTACCTCTACGCAGTCGCCGCCCTGGTTTCCGCTGTAGGTGGACTTGAACCAGTGGAGGTCGGTACTCACAGTTCCTCTGCCATCTTCTCGATCTTCTCCTGGGACCTGTCCGGAGTGTATGCCTGAGCCCGCAGCAGTCCATACTTTCCGAACAGGTTCCCCAGCGCCGGATGTTCGGTGACGAAGAAGCTGCCTCCCTGCCCTTCGATGTAAGCCATGCGCTGGCGCTCCGCGTTTTCGAGGAGCACGAAGGGTCCGTCCAGAGCTGGGTGGTTCTCCACGTCCTCGGGCATCAGTTGGATCTGGACGTGCCGCAACTGGGCTAGCGACGCGAGATGGAGCAGTTGCGCCTTGCGGACTCGCCTGCCGCCGATGGGCCGGGTGAGCGCAGTCATCTCCAGGACGAAGCTGATGTCGGGCAGGGGCTTGCGCGAGAGCAGGCTCTGGCGAGCCAATCGACTGGCCAGCTTCTCCTCGATCTCGTCGTCGTCGAAGGTCGGATACTGGCCCGCGAGGACCGCTCGTGCGTACGCCTCCGTCTGGAGCAGCCCAGGCATGACGTGCGTCTCGTAGGCATGGCGAACGGTGGCCCTCGCCTCCTCTTCCGCGAACGGCGTGAACCACCCCGGCAGCGGGTTCCGCCGCTCCGTCTGCTTCGGCGGTTTCGGCGCGGCGACGATCAACGCACCCTGTGCACCCAGCACCTCGTCCGCCCGCTGCACGAAAACGTCCGTCGGCGGACGGGCGCCCCGTTCCACCATCGCGACCTGGGACTTGGAGTAGCCGATCCGCTTACCCAGCTGATCCTGTGACAGCCCGGCCAGCACGCGGAAGTGCCGCAGCAGCAGACCGAACATCTCGGCAGTGCTTTCCGGCTGATCACTGGAGTGCACGGGCTCACCTCACATGTACACCACTGTTCACAACGCGCTTGTGACCCTGGTCACCGTACGTGTCTGCCGCAACGCTGAGCGCATGGAACTGAAGAATTCACCGGATCCGGTCCCCTTCTGCCCCTCCTGGATCCCCGCCTCCGGCCACGCCCTCCGCCACGTCGGCATCCACTTCGACGCCGTACGGGCCATCGGCCTGCTCGGCGAGGAAATCGCTTACGAGGTCATGCAGTTCACCGACTTCCAGGCCGGCCCCATCGTCCGCTCCGGCATCGGCGAGCGCAGCATGTACTTCCTGCTCGCGCCCGGGACCGCCGCCGGGCACCGGTGGCCTCCCGGCGTGGAGGCGATGAGCCGGAGCGCGCGGGGGGACGCGTTCGTCGGGGTACCCGCGCTGGGCGGCGGCACCTGGCCGCTGGACTGGCGGTCGCGGCCCACGGTCCAGGACCCCTTCGTGGACGGTGCGCTGCTGCACGAGATGGCCTGGTTGCGGGCAGGGTGCACCGTAAAGGAATGAGCGAGGCGTCAGCTCTCCTTCCGCGCCCGACACGGCAGTGCCAGGAGCACCAAAGGGGCCACCTCTCCGCGCCCGTTCTCAGGCGGTCGGCCCCGTGCGGAGCCGCCGTACGTCCACCACGAGCGCGTACACAGCACCGAGGAAGGCAGCGGCTCCGAACACGAGCCACAGAACCGTGGCCCCGGAGCGGTACTCACGAACGGCGAGAGCGAGAAGCAAGACACTGGCGAAGACGCCGAAGACCGAGATCAGAGCGCTGATGCGATGGGTCACACGCACATCATCGACGACAGCCTCGGCCGGCGGAAGTGATCCGAGGCGGAAGTGATCCAAGGACGGCATGGTCCCGAAGGTGCAGCCGGCACTTACGCCGGCTCACCCTCGGAGTGCGCGAGGCTTCCGGCTACGGGACCCGGGCCACCGCGACGTACATGCCGCTGTGCTCCTGCTCGGGCGCGGGCGTTCCGTTGAACCACTCCGGGGCCTTCACCAGGCCGGGGGTGACGATCTCCAGGCCCTCGAAGAACCGGGAGAACTCCTCCCTCGTCCGCAGGGCCAGTTGGATGCCGCCCTTCTTGTACTCGTCCGCGCTCTGCTCACCCTTCTCCTCGTTCACGTCGGACGCGCCGTGGGACAGCACGACGTAACTGCCGGGCGCCATCGCGTCGGTGAACGTACGGAGGATGTCGATCGGCTTCTCGGCGTCGGGGAGGAAGTGGAGGAGGCCGAGCACGGACAGGGCGATCGGGCGGTCGAAGTCCAGGGTCTCGCGGGCCGCGTCGATGATGATCGCGGGCTCGCGGACATCCGCGTGGACGTAGTCCGTCACGCCGTCCGGGCGGCTGACCAGCAGCGCTTCGGCGTGGCGCAGGACGATGGGGTCGTTGTCGCAGTAGACGATGCGGGCGGAGGGGCGGATCTCCTGGGCTATCTGAT
This sequence comes from Streptomyces durocortorensis, assembly GCF_016901035.1. Taxonomy (GTDB): domain Bacteria; phylum Actinomycetota; class Actinomycetes; order Streptomycetales; family Streptomycetaceae; genus Streptomyces; species Streptomyces durocortorensis. The sequence continues at coordinate 23,384 of NZ_JAFEUF010000078.1, read as the reverse complement.
GCAGGTTCGGCTCGGTGGGGATGCCCGTCCCGATGTCGAGGAACTGCGTCACACCCTGGCCCGCCAGCCACGCCGTCGCGCGGTGCATGAAGGCCCGCTGCTGGTGGGCCCCGATCTTCGCCTCGACGGGAAGGAGCTCGGCCACCTGCTGGTCCACCGGGTAGTTGTCCTTGCCGCCCAGCAGGGCGTCGTAGACCCGGGCCGAGTGCGGCTTGCTGGTGTCGATCGGGGGGTGAGGCGCCTGTGCCGTCATACCGAACTCCAGATACACGTGGTGTGGACCAGTCAGTCGACGCAGTCTGCCACAACGCCTACGGAGTTCCGGCGGCCACCCAGTGGCCCACCAGGTCCGCGTAGAGCGGGCTCTCGTCCAGGAGTTGGGCGTGTGTGCCGATGGCGGTGCGTTCACCGTCGAGCACCATGACGCGCGGCGCGCGCAGCGCGGAGCTGATGCGGTGCGCCACCACGACGAGCGTGGTGCCCCGTGCCGCGAATGCCCGCTCGGCCCGTTCCTCCGCCGCCGGGTCCAGGTGGCAGCACGCCTCGTCCAGCAGCACGACCGACGCGGGGGACACATGGGCGCGGGCCAGCGCCACGAGTTGCCGTTCCCCGGAGGAGAGCGGGGGGCCGTCAAGCCCGACGGGCGCGTCCAGGCCGCCGAGCCGGTCCACGAGTGCTCGCGCACCCACGGCCGTCGCGGAGACGAGGAGGTCGGCGTCCCGGGCTCCGGGGCGCAGGTAGCGGAGGTTGTCCCGCACGGTGCCGGTGAACACGTACGCCTCCTGCGGGATCAGCGTCACCGCCCGGTGGAGCCAGGCCCGGTCGACCTCCGTCACCGGCACGCCGCCCAGGGTCAGCCGGCCGTTGTCCGGTGCGGCAAGCCCGGCCAGCAGGGTCGTCAGGGTCGACTTCCCCGCACCGCTCGGCCCGACGACCGTCAGATGGGAGCCGGCGGGGATGTCGAGGGAGAGCCTGTCGATGACAGGTGCCGCGCCGGGGCCGTAGGCGTAGCCGACGTTCACCAGGGACAGGTCCGGGGAGCGTGGGGTGTGCGGGGAGGCGGCCCGGCCCTGGCTTTCCGCCGCCCCGTGCGGCCCCTGCGGCGTCGACCGGCTCAACTGGCGCAGTACGGTCGCCAGCTGCACGCCCCACGAGCCGAGGACGGCGACGAGTGAGCGCAGGGCCGGAGCGACCCCGCTGATCAGATAGCTGGTCGCGCCCAGCAGTTCGCCCACCGACAGTGCCCCCCGGTCCAGGAGCCGCGGGGCCGCCAGGAGCAGGACCAGCAGGGGGAGATGGCTGCCCAGCGACACCAGCAGGGTGTTGGCCGACGCGGCCCTCGCGACCGCCCGGGCCGCGTCCCGGTGGTCCGCGATCCGGGCGGACAGGTCGTCGGCCACCCGGTCCCGGGCGCCGCACGCGACGACGTCCCGGATGCCGCCGAAGGCCTCTCCCGCCGCCGCCGTGAGCCCTTCCTCTGCCCGCAGTTGGCGGCGCTGACGGCGGGCGAGGACGCGGAGCCGGGGGGCGCAGAGGAGCAGGGTGAGCAGGACCGGGGGCAGGGTGACCGCCGCCACCGGCGCGGACAGGGCGGCCAGGCCCACGAACGCCATCAGCAGGGAGATGCCGAGCTGCCGCGCCGAGCGCAGCAGGGCCGACACCAGCGCCCGTACGGTCTCGACCTGGACCGTCAGCCGGGCCACGCCCGCGCCCGCCGCGTCCCGCGCTCCCGCCGCCGCGCGGTGGACGGCCCCCGCGGCCACGGCCGTCACCAGTTCGTCCCGCAACGGCTCCACGAGCCGCCCCAACCACGGTGTCAGGGTCCGGGTCATCAGGGCGCGGACGACCATCGCGGCCCCGAGCAGACCGATCCAGAAGAAGCCCGCGGCCGGCCGGCCCGCGAGGAAGCCCCGGTCCAGAGCGGCGGCCACGAGGAGTCCGGAGGCGAGTGCGGGGACGGCCTCCAGCAGCGACCATCCCGCCACCGCGACCGCCGCTCCCCGGTGCTGCCGCAGGAACCCGGCGAACAGATGCCGGTCGATGGGGCGCGGGGCTGCCTCGCTCATACCGACTCCTGGGGGTGGGGATGCGGGTCGTGCTCCGGAACGGCTTCCGGTACCGTCCCGGAGTCCGCCGCGAAGAGGGCCCGGTAGCCGTCGAGTCGCCACAGCTCCTGGTGCGGGCCCAGAGCGCGGACCCTGCCGTTCTCCAGCCAGGCCACCAGGTCGGCCCGGGCCGCGGTCGACACCCGGTGGGCGATCAGCACCCGGGTGCGGGCCGACCAGGCCGAGGCCAGCGCGGAGCCGACCCGTGCTTCCGTCGCGGTGTCCAGGCTCGACAGCGCGTCGTCCAGGACGACCACCGCCGGGTCGTGGACCAACGCACGCGCGATTCCGAGGCGTTGGACCTCTCCGCCGGAGAGGGGTGCGTCCTTGAGAGGGGTGTCGTAACCGTGCGGCAGGCGGGCGATGAAGTCGTCCGCCCGCGCGGCCCCGGCAGCCGCCGCCACCTCCTCCCGTGAGGCGTCCGGGCGGGCGAAGGCGATCGTTCCGGCCACCGTCGTCCCCAGCAGCGCGGGACGCTCGAAGGCGTAGCCGACGGCGGCGCGCAGGGCCCGGGGAGTCAGCTCCGGCAGGGGTACGCCGTCGATGGCGACCAGGCCCGCGTCCGGCTCCCCCAACCGCCCGATCAGCGCCGCCAGGGTGCTCTTGCCCGCCCCGGACCGTCCGACCACCGCGAGCGCCGTGCCCGCCGGGACGACCAGGTCCACGGAGTCCAGGACGAGCCGGGTACCGGAACGCACCGTCACCCCCGACAGGGTCAGCGTGCCGGGGCCGCTCGCCGGACGGGCCCGGGTGCCGGGGGCCGGGACCGGCTGGTCGACGACCTCGGCGACCCGGCGCGCACCGGCGGCCGACATACCGAGCGCGAAGAGAGCGTCGAGCTGGTCCAGCGCGGCCATCGCGAGCGCCGTGTACCCGACGACCGCGGCGAGTTCGCCCGCGCTGATGTCGCCGTGGAGGAGGGCGAGTCCCCCGGCGCAGAGGACCAGCACCTCGACGGCCGGGATCAGCAGGCCCACCTGCCATCCGGTGTCCCGCTGGAGCGCCCAGACCCGGTGCCCGGTGCGGGACAGCTCCGGCAGGGGTTCCAGGACCCGGCGCGTCTCGGCCGCAGCGGTGCCGCTCGCGCCGATGGTCCGGGCCCCGCCGAGCGCTTCCAGCAGCAGGGCGGAGATCCTGCCCTGGGTCTCCTGGTACCGGAGGAAGAGCCCCGATCCGCGGTTCATGAACACTCTGGCGATGAGCACCAACGGGGGGACGCCCAGCGAGAAGCAGAGCCCGATCCGCCAGTCGATCAGCCACAGCGCGACCACCCCGCCGAGCGAGGTCAGCACCGCAGCGGAGGCCGTGACCAGCGTGACCCCCGCCGATCCGGCCTGCGCGCATCCGGCGGAGAGGCGCCCCGCGAGGTCCCCGGCGGGGAAGCCGGCCGTCCCCGGCACCCCCGCGTCGAGGGTGCGCCGGACCAGGGAACGGCGCAGCGCGGCCACCGTGCCGGAGCCGTACCCCCCGTTGGCGAGGGTCTGGAGGGCCCCGGTGGTGACGACGAGGGCGAGGAGCGCGGCGCACACGAGGACGGGGCCCGTGGCGGGCCGCCGCGCGACGACCGCGTCCAGGGCCCGCGCCATCGCCCAGGGGAAGGCCAGCGTGCCGGCCGAACCCAGGACGGCGGTGGCGGAGGCGAGGACGAACCAGCCAGGAGTCCGGGCGGTCGCGTCCCACACCAGTCGCTGGGGAGACGTCATCGCGCTCCTTCCGGTCCCCCGTGGCCCCCGCGAGAGGGCGGACGGGCACGGGGTGCGGTTGGTCCTGCGTACGGGAGACGAGTGGGCGCGCACGGCTGCTACTGCTGCTCGATGCTGGTGATGGAGCAGGTCCAGGTACACGTACGGGTGCAGCCGGCCAGCGCGACGGACTCCTCGCCCTCCAGGGTCTGCAGCTCGTCGACGTCGACGGTCATGGTGTTGTCGATCATGATGGTGTCCTTTCGTCGTGCGTTATGTGCCCGAACACCGCCGAGGATGGGCGGTGTCGCACGGCCGCGTCGGCGACCGTGAGTCCAGGGGGAGCGGGGGAGCGGCGGCGGTCCGGGAACCCGGCCGTCAGGAAGCCCACCAGCCGGTCGGTGAGTTCGGCACCGCCCCGCTCCTGGAGCGGGTGGTGTCCCGCTCCCGCGATGTCGAGACAGTCGTGGGGTACGTGTTCCGGGCCGTCCGCCCGCGTCAGTGCCCGGCGCAGCCGGCGCGTCTCGTCCACCGGCACGACGGGGTCGTCACAGCCGTGCAGGGCGAGCAGCGGTACGCGGATGCGGTGGGCGAGGCGTTCGACGTCCCTGGGGCCGAGGTCGTCGTCGGGCGGCTCGCCCAGGCCGTGCCGGTCGATCAGCGCACGCACGGCGGGCGACGACCGCTCGCGCAGGCCGCGCGCGGACAGGAACGGGGCGATCACCGCGCAGCGTGCCCAGGCGTACGGGTCGGCGCACACGGCCAGCAGGGCGAGGAAGCCCCCGTAACTCGTGCCCAGCAGCACGGGTGGTTCGGCGTCCGGCGGGCGCTGCTCCGTGAGCGTACGGACCAGAGCGCGGATGTCCGCGAGGTCGGGGACGCCCCACGCGCCGTGGATCGCCTCGGCGTGGGCCCGGCCGTAGCCGGTGCTGCCGCGCTGGTTGGGGGCCACCACCGCCGCCCCGGTCTCCGACAGGCGCGCGAGCACCGGGTCGTGGCCGAGCGTCCAGTGGTCCTCCGGACCGCCGTGCAGCGCCACGACGACCGTGGGCGCGGTGCGCCAGTCGCCCAGCCGGACGGCCTCGAACCGGCCGGACGGGGTGGCGAACCACTCGGTGGGGGCGTGGGGGGTCGCTGAGTCATCGAGGGCGGAGGACGCGGCCCCGGAAGGGGTGGCCGGTGCGCCGTACGCGGCGGTGTCCGGGACGGTGACCAGGTCCGCGGGGCGGTCCGGGGTCGCGTACACGACGCGCAGCCCGCCCTCGCTCCAGCCCGCCACGGGGTGGAACGCGCCCGGCGGCAGCTCGGCGGGCCGGGGCCGGTCCGCCGCCACGTCGTACAGGAAGAGGCGGGCCTGCGCGCCCCGGGAGACCCGCAGCGCGACCCGCTCACCCGCCGGGTCGGCGGCCAGCGGAAGGACCGCTCCGTCCAGGGAGTTGAGCCGGTCCGGGAAGTGGAGCCGAGGCCGGTGGCCGAGCGTGGCGCGGGCGATTCGCAGCCGCCCGTCGCCGGGGTCGCTCGCCGTCAGCAGCAGTCCCGAGGCCGGTGCCGAGAGCAGCAGCCGGTGGATGCGGCCGTCCGGCGGCGACGGGAGAGCGCGCCAGGTCCCGTCGCGTAGTTCGAGGGAGGCGGGGCGGAGCCCTTCCGGTCCTTCGAGGTCCGTGGCGTAGCGGCAGCCCGTTCCGTCGAGCGGCAGGAGGGCGGCGACCCGGCCCGGCAGGGTCACGGGATCGCTCAGCCGCAGCGGTGCGGACCGGACCCGCCAGACGCGGGTGCGGCCGTCGTGAGCGGTCTCCACCGCCAGCGCGAGCGTGCCGCGCGGGCCGCCGGGCACCAGGCGCAGGCCCCGCGCCTCCACGGACAGGCACTCGGCCGGGTCCTCGGGACCGGTCCCGGCCGAGGACGGCCCCCGGGGGCCGGCGAGCGGAGTACCGGCGGTCATGGTCCCCGCGGTCACCGATCCCGCGGATGCGGGGTGGGACAGCAGGAGCAGGTGACGGCCGGAGCCCGCCGCACCGCGCAGCCGCAGCAGCCCGCCGCATTCGGTCGGCAGCACCTGGGTGGCGGTGGTCTCCGTCGGGGCGCCCTCCCGGAAGCGGGGCGTGTCACCGGCGTACGGGGGACGTGTGCCGTCGAGGTCCCACCACCCCGGGGCCGGCGCGCCGTCGGACGTGGTCACCAGGCAGGCGGCGAACCGGGACCGTGCCGAGAAGCGGAAACTGATGCGTTCCGGCCGCCGGTTCATCGCGCTCCCACCGTGGTACGCGGGTTCCGGCCGACGGGTGCGAAGAGGTCCGGAGTGTCCGGCATCCAGAGCCGCGGGCCCCCGTCCCGCAGGCGCAGCAGCATGCCGACCGTGCCGGCGACACCGGTCTGGTAGCCGCCGGTGACCGCCTCCAGCGATTCGTCCGGCACCACCAGCAGCCCATCGCGCCGTACGGCACGGGTGCGGATGCACGCGGCCAACTGCCCCGCCTGGTCGTGGTAGCGGGGATCACCGAGCGCGGCGTACAGGTCGAGCAGGAACTCGGCGTTCCCGGCGAGCCCGTGACAGGCGGCGGGGGAGGAGAGCCACATGGCCTCCCGTACTCCGGCCGCCGCCAGTACGGCCACCTCCCAGTGGCGTTCGTCGCCGGTCTCGGCCCAGAGCCGGACCAGGAACGTCCCGATGCCCGAGGAGCCGCTGCACCAGTGCGTCTGCCCCACCGGCCCGTCGGCGTCCCGGTCCCCGGCCGGCCAGACCGCCCGGCCGTTCCCGGTCCGGGCCAGCCTCACCAGGGTGTCGCCCGCCGTTCGGGCCGCCCTGACGAGGTCCGCGCGCTCCGCCGCCACACCTGCGGCCAGCAGGAACGCGCCGATCCCCGCGATGCCGTGGGCGAACCCGTAGTGACGGGCTCCGGCCAGGTTCGAGTCGAAGGTGGCCGGGACGGGCCAGATCACCCCGGCGGGGTGATCCTCCGCCGCGGCCACGATCGCCTCGGCGCATTCCACGGCCCGGTCGCGGAAGACCGGGTCGCCGGTCGTGCGCCAGAAGTACAGTTGGGCCATTCCGGCTCCGGCCGCCCCGTGGCAGATATCCCGGTTGGGCCAGTCGACGGGGACCGCGCGCGCCAGAGCGGACGCCTCGGCGACGACGGAGTCGTCGCCCAGCAGCAGGGCCGCGTCGAGCAGCGCCCAGGCGGTGCCCGAGCGGCCGAAGTGCAGCCCGGGCAGAAGCGTTCCGTCGGCGGTCCGGCCGGTGGGGAGGCCGGCGAGACCTCGCCGGGTCCACTCGGTCAGCTCCGCCACACCGTCGCGGACGTCGGCTCCCGCGCCCGCCGCCGCGGCCCGGGTGAGCACGGCGAGGACGCCGGCCGAGCCGTACTGGACGTTCAGCGGGTCGGTGGTCGCGCCGAACGCGCTCACGTCCCAGAGGTGTCCGTCGCTGCCGGGACGGGTGCGCAACAGATAGGCGAGGCCATCGGCGAGCAGCCGCTCGTGCTCCTCGTCGCTCAGGGCCGGGAGACCGTTCTCAGCGGTGGAGCCCGCGACCGGAGTCATGGCCCCGCCGGTCCGTCCCCTGTCTCCGCCGCTCCCGCTGTTTTCGTTTTCTCCGTCTCCGTCGGCGGCGCGTGGGGCTGAGCCGGGCAGCTCCGCCAGGGCCTTCCGTACCCGGGGCAGCTCCCAACGTTCGCCGGGGAGCGGGGAACAGAGAGCGAGGAGCAGAGGCAGGAGCGGTGCCGCCCAGGAGTGATCGGCGATCGCCGACCTGATCAGTGCCTCCGTACGGTCGCCCACCGGGCGGTCATCGGGGACCAAGAGCATGTCGACACCTGTCGCCAGGTGCAGCAGCACCGCGCCGAGTCCGTAGAGATCACTCGCGTACGTGGGAGGCGTGAAGTCGTAGTCCCGCAGCGAGGACACCTCGGGGCCGACATAGCCGGGGGTGTAGCCGCGGCGGACCGGAACGCCCTCAGGGGCCAGGTACTCGACGTCGATGAGCCGGACCCGGCCTTCCGGCGTGACCATGAGGTTGTTCGGCGAGAGGTCGCGCAGCACCCGCCCGGTGCCGTGGACCGCCGCCACGATCTCCACGATCTGCCGGCCCAGGTCCAGGAACTCCGCCAGGTCCCGCACCGGTTGCTCCACCAGCCGGTCGCGTAATGTCCGCCCCGGCACGAACTCCTGGGCCAGGAAAAGGTTCCCGCCCTGGGCGAACAGCTCGATCGCGACCGGGGTGAGGCCCAGCGGAGCCAGTGCCTCCAGCATCTCGGCCTCGTGGCGCAGGGTGTCCTGGAGATCGGTGCCGTCCATACGGACGCCGACGTGCGCCCGGGCCTCCTTCACCACGACCTGCCGGCCGGTGGTCTCGTCGGTCGCGAGGTACACCCCGCCCTTGAAGGCGTGCCGGATCGCCTTGGCGACCACGTAACGGCCTTTGAGGCGCACGGACTTCCGCGCGGGTCCGCTCTCCGGCTTCCGCGGCCCGGCCACCTGCCGCGGCCGGCTCGGCACGGCCCCGGAGCGAGCCACCGCCTCCGGGGAGGGCGTCGGCTCCGGGAACGGCGGCGGTGCCCACGCGGGGGTGGTGACCCAGGCCTGACGCCGGTCCTTCTCAAGCCCGCCGTCGGGATGGCGCAGCCGTACGTCCGTGTCCCCGTCGTTAGTCGTCGTCCGCACCCCGCTGAACACGCCGTAGCGGTAGTGGACGAGACTGCCCGGCGCGTACGGCCGGTCCGACAGGATGCGTGGTCCGCGCAGCCCCAGCGTCGCCGCGTGCAGCCGCCGGGCCAGTCGGCGGAACAGCTCCGGCCCGTCGGGGTAGACCGTGATGAACTTTCCGCCGCCCCCGCGGTCGGCGCGCCCGCCTGTCAGCAGGACGACCCGGTCCAGGGCTCCCGCGAACTTGAACGAGGCGCGTTCCTCGACCAGGACGTCGGCCGCCACCGCCAGGACCAAGGCCGCGGACAGCGGGGTGGCCGACAGGTGGAGCTTCCAGCCCTGCTCGCCGCTCCGATGGCCGTGCGGCCGGACCGAGCACCAGAACTCCCCCTGCTCGACCGACCATTGAGTCGCTCCGCGCCGGTTCAGCACCCCTTCGACGATGCCGGGCAGCAGACCGGTGTCCAGCGCGAAGAAGCTGCCGCTGTCGTGTTCGTCGCGGTGCGTACTCACAGGTGATCCTTCCTGGCCGGTGCGGTGCGGAGCTTGACGGTGCGGGCGGCGCCGCGTACGCGACACGGGTGACATCACAGAGAGTGACGATGTGTCACATGTCATTTCAGCCACGGCAGATCGAAAGATCTGCCGAGTTGTCCGGGAATCGCAGACCGACCTCGGCCGGGGTCTGCCTATCGTGGCCGCGAGCGATCCCCCGATCGCCACGGGTGACGTTAGCGGTGTGCCGAGGGGCCGGTGCACCACCCTTTCTGGGGGGTTGCGATCAAGGGGGGCCGTCGCATCGACAGAGCCGAGACCGGGCTGCACCGGGCCCGGAAGACGATGGTCATCGCCACCGCGCTGTACCGCGGCAGTCATCTGGTCGCGGGAGGCGCCGTGGTGGCGCAGCATCAGCGTGACCTCCTGTTCCCGTGGGTGGCGCTGGGGGCCGCGGTCGCGGCCACCGCCCTCATCTGGTTCATGGCGGCCCGGCACCGGCGGCTCGTTTCCTGGGCCGTGGGTCTCGACGTCCTGCTGATCGGCTGCCTGCTGCCCTTCGGCGCGTATGCGTGGGGCGGGGCCCACACCCAGGAATCGATCGCCTGGGTCATGCTGCTGGGCGGATCGGCTTCGGCCATGGCCGCTGTCGCCTTCGGGGCGCGCCTGCTCGCCGTCACCGTCGTGCTCCTGGTGGTCACGCATCTCGCCGGGTATCTCCTGGTGGATGCGGATGCCTCCGTGACCGGCGCCCATCTGAACGCCCTGGTCTTCTCCGCCGTCGTCTCCTGGGTGCTCACCTGGTATCTCTGCCGGCAGGGCGAGCAGGTCGACTCGGCCAACCGGCGTGCGCTGGCCGCTGAGGCGCAGCGGGCCAGGTTTGCGGAGCGCGTGGCCCATCACAACGCGTTGCACGACACCGTCCTCGCCACCCTGACGGCCATCGCCCGCGGTGGCGTCGATGCCAACACCTCGATGATGCGCGAGCGTTGCGCGCGGGAGGCCGCGTACCTCAGGCGGCTGGTCGAGCAGGCGGACGACCGCGAGCAGGCCTCCGAGGTGCGGGCCGCACTGGAGGAGTCCGTACGCGCCGCCGAAGCGCTCGGGCTGCGGGTGACCGCCCGCTACCACGAGCCGCCCGCCGTGCCCGGCGAGATAGCACTGGCCATGGCACGGGCCGCGACCGAGGCGCTCAACAACGTGCGGTGCCACGCCGGTACGGGGCACGCCTTCGTGACCGCCGCCGGTGACTCCGGCCGGCTGATCGTCACCGTGGTCGACCGGGGCCGGGGTTTCGCTGTCGGAGCCGCCGGGCCGGAGCGAGCGGGCGTACCGGCCGGGGCGGAGGCGTCGGCTGGAGCGGCGAGGCCACCGGGCCCCGCCCGGCCGGGCGCCGGCGGGATCGGACTCGACCGTTCCGTGCACGCACGGATGCGCGGCGTGGGAGGGCGGGCCTTCGTGGACAGCGCCCCCGGCGAGGGCGTGCGCGTGGAGCTGAGATGGCCGGGGTGATCACCGTCGCCGTGGTGGACGACGACCGGATGCTGCGGGACGGCATCCGGTCGTGGTTCGCGGGAGTCGAGGAGGTGGACCTCGTCGCCTGCGCCGCCACCGTCGACGAGTTGCTCGCCGGCCCCGGGGAGCCGCCGGACGTCGTGCTGCTCGACCTCATGCTCCGCGACGACCGGCCGCCCGCCGACAACATCCGCCGGCTGCGGGCGGCCGGCAGCCGGGTGCTGATGATCAGCGTGGTGGCGGACCGCGACCGGATCGTCGCGGCCGTCACCGACGGCGCCGACGGCTTCCTCACGAAGGACCAGGAGCTGTCCGTACTCGTCGAAGCCGTCGGCGAGATCGCGGCCGGGCGTACCGCCCACTCCCCGGAGCTGGCCTTCGCTCTGGCCTACGACCGGGGTTCCACGCGCCCCCGGCTGTCCCCCCAGGAGCGCGAGGTGCTGGTGGGGTACGCCTCCGGGCTCACGCTGAAGGCCACCGCCCGCAGGGCCGGGATCACGGTGAACACGGCGAAGTACTACCTGGACCGGGTGAAAGCCAAGTACCAGGAGGCGGGTCGGCCGACCTACACCAAGATCGACCTGGCGGCCCGGGTCCGCGAGGACGGCTGGCGTTGACCCGTGCACGCACGGCATCCGAAGATCGCTGATGTGAGCCACCCTTCTGATCCGCCGCCTCCGCCCTCGTCCTCGCCCTCGGACGGGCCCCCGCACTCGTCCTCCTCGCCTCCTCCGTCGCCCTGGGCCCCGCCGTCGTCGGCGGGCGGTCCGCCGCACCCGCCCGCACCGGCCTGGCCGGGTGGGCAGGGCTGGGACCGGCCCCCGGAGTGGAGCCGCCCGCCGACCGGGCCGGTGCGGGCGCCCTCCGGATCCCGCTACGACGAGCAGGGGCGCAACGGGCAGGGCGGACGGTTCGGCTGGATCGGCGAGCTGTCGGCCGTCGTGGGTCTGGTCCTGCTGGCTGTCGTGGTCGTCGGCATCGTCGGCATGGTCCTCGCGGAGCTGCTGGACGCGGCCCCCGCGGACGCGGACAGCGACCTCTTCTTCGAGGACCCCGTCGCCGACCTGGTCGTCCAGCTCCTCGGCATCGCGATCGCCATACCCATCGTCCTGTGGGGCGCCCGCGTGCTGGGCCGGCGCCCCGCCGGGACCGTCTCCTCCGTCGTCGGGCGGCTGCGCTGGGGCTGGCTCGGGCGGTGCGCCGCCGTGGGCTTCCCGCTGATGATCGTGCAGATCGGCCTGCTGATCGCGTGGACCTGGAACGACGAACCGGTCGGGGAGTCGGGGAGCGGCTTCCCCGGATGGCCCGTCTTTCTGCTGAGCCTGGCCGTGATCCTGGCGCTCGTCCCGTTCCAGGCCGCCGCCGAGGAGTACGTCTTCCGGGGCTGGCTGGTCCAGGTGATCGGCCGGGTCGTACGTACGCCCTGGCCGGCGATCGTCGTCGCGTCCCTGCTGTTCGCCCTGGCCCACGGATTCGGTGAACTCTCCGGGTTCCTCCTGCTGTTGTACTCGGCGCTGTGGTGGGGCTGGCTGGTGATCCGTACCGGCGGGCTCGAAGCCGTGATCGTCATGCACGTCGCGAACAACCTGCTGGCCTTCGGTCTCGCGGCCGGCTTCGGCGAGCTGGCCAGCACGGAGACCGCCGCCGACGCGCCCTGGCAGGCCATGGTGGCCGAACTCGTCTTCGCCCCGCTCTACTGTCTCACCATGGCCCGGATCGCGGGCCGCCGCGGGATCGAGCGGGTGAGCCCTTGACCGGTGCAGGCCGTACGGGGGCCGGTGAAGGCGGTACGGGGACCGGTGCAGGCCGTGCGCGGCTGTGGAAGTCCTTCGTCCCGGTGGTGGTGAACCTGTTGCTCGGGATACCGGCCGTGGTGCCGGCCTTCCTGGTCTGGTACGTCCTGTCCAACGGGCCCCTCGCGGAGCTGGGATGGACCCAGCGGGAGCCGACCGAGAACGACGGGATGTGGTTGTGGCTGGTCTTCGTCGTGCCCGTGGTCGGCGTCTTCGGAGGGTTCTGGGCCCTGATCAACCTGTGGATGCGGCGCAGGCTGATCACCGAAGCGCCGTCGTACCCGTACCCCTACCCGTACTGGTCACTGGCGGTGACGCTGACCCTCGCCCCGTATCTGCTGGGCGCCGCCTTCGGCTGAGGAACGCGGCGGTGCAGGCCAGGGCGACGGCGAGGCCGGCCGACACCTGGACGAGTACGCCGATCGACCCGGCGAGGTGCTCCACCGTCGAACCGTCCGCGTACACGCAGGCGTTGCGCAGCGGCCAGTAGTCCTGCCGGAGGCTCGTCAGCGGGGCGCCGGACGTGTTCATGTCCTCGCACAGCGCGGGGAACGGCCCTCCCAGGGTGACGGAGAACCAGCCGCAGCAGTACACGGACGCGGCCGAGAAGCCGAAGAGAAGGGCCGCGGCTCCGAAGATCCTGGGCAGCGGACGGGGCCGGTTCCGCAGCAGCAGCACGACCACGAGGGCACACGCCGGTACAGCCGCCCCGCTGAGGAGCAGGAGCAGTCCCATCAATGGCGTCGGCATCGGGCCCGTTCTCTTCTCGACCTCTTCTCGACTCAGAACACCACGGTCAGCTGCGCGCGCACGTGGGCCCGCAGCACCTCCGCCATGTCCGTCGCACAGTCGCTGATCAGCCACTGGATCTGGAGGCCGTCCATCAGCGCGATGAGCTGCTGCGCGGCGGCCGAAGGATCGACGTCGTCCCGGAGTTCGCCCGCCTCCCGGGCCTGGACGTAGGCCCGTTCGGTGTTGGCCACGGACGTACGGTAGCGGGCCTCGAAGTACGCGTGCGCCGGGTGGTCCGGGGCGGTGGCCTCGGCCGCGACCACCGAGAACAGCTCCACGATCCCGCGCCGCTTGGCGTTCAGCTCGGCGAGGTCCACCAGCCGGCGCAGATGGTCCACGCCCTGGGTGACGCCGAGCGCCAGCCACTCGTCGTCCACGTCGTCGCGCCGCTGGAGGACGGCGAGGAGCAGCGCCTCCTTCGTCGGGAAGTGGTGCAGGAGCCCCGGGTGGGAGATGCCGCAACGGGTGGCGATGACGCGGAGCGACGCGCCTCGGTAGCCGGCCTCGCCGAAGAGGGCCATCGCCTGGTCGAGGATCTCGATCCGCCTGGCCCGGCCCTTGGCGTAGCCGCGCCGGGTTTCCGGGGTCACGCGTATTCACCCGTTGTCATCGGACGCCTTTCTCGTTCCGCCCCAGATTCTCACAGGGGCGAATACTTACCAAGCGGTCGGGATTGAGCGTACGGTACTGCGGAGTGCCGTCGTGAAAGGAAGTCCTGTGGGTCTCAAGCCGCCGTACCTCGACCCCGCGCTGCCCGTCGCGGAGCGGGTCGCCGACCTCCTGGGGCGCATGACGCTGCCCGAGAAGGTCGGCCAGATGCTCCAGCTCAACGCCAAGGAGGGCGTGCGGCACCTCGTCGAGGACCTGCACGCGGGCTCGATCCTGCACGCCTCGCCGGAGCGGGTGCGCGAGGCCGCCGCGCTCACCGCGAAGACCCGGCTGCGCATCCCGCTGCTCGTCGCGGAGGACTGCATCCACGGGCACTCGTTCTGGGAAGGGGCCACGATCTACCCGACGCAGCTCGGAATGGCCGCCACCTGGGATCCGGAGCTGGTGGAGCGGATCGCGCGGGCGACGGCGGTCGAGGTCGCGGCGACCGGGGTGCACTGGACGTTCTCGCCGGTGCTCTGCATCACCCGGGACCTGCGGTGGGGCCGGGTCAGTGAGACCTTCGGCGAAGACCCCTTCCTGATCGGTGAGTTGGCCTCCGCGATGGTGCGCGGCTACCAGGGCGACGGCCTCGACGACCCGACCGCGATCCTGGCCTGCGCCAAGCACTTCGCCGGGTACTCCGAGACCCAGGGCGGCCGGGACGCCAGCGAGGCGGACATCTCGCGCCGCAAGCTGCGCTCCTGGTTCCTGCCGCCGTTCGAGCGGGTCGCGAAGGAGGGCTGCCGGACGTTCATGCTCGGCTACCAGTCGATGGACGGCGTGCCTGTCACCGTCAACAACTGGCTGCTCAACGAGGTGCTGCGCGGCGAGTGGGGCTACACCGGGACCTTGGTCACCGACTGGGACAACGTCGGCCGCATGGTGTGGGAGCAGAAGGTCTACGCCGACTACGCACAGGCGTCGGCGGCGGCGGTCCGCGCGGGCAACGACATGGTGATGACCACGTCGAACTTCTTCGCGGGGGCCCAGGAGGCGGTGGCCCAGGGTGCGTTGACGGAGACGGAGATCGACGCCGCCGTACGCCGCATCCTGACGCTCAAGTTCGAACTGGGCCTCTTCGAGGACCCGCGCCACCCCGACTCCGCCCGGCAGGCCGAGGTCATCGGCAGCGGGGCGCACGCGGTGCTGAACCTGGAGGCGGCCCGCCGCTCGCTGGTGCTGCTGGCGAACGACGGCACGCTGCCGTTCGCGGGCGGCCTGGAGGCCGGCGGGGAGGGGCGGCCCACGGGGCCCGGTCCGCGTACGGTCGCGGTCATCGGCCCCAACGCGGATGACGCGCAGACCCAGTTGGGCGACTGGGCGGGCTCCTCCGGACAGGCCGACTGGCTGCCGGACGGCCAGCCGCGCGCCATGATCCGTACCGTCCTCGACGGCTTCCACGACCACGTGCCCGCCGACTGGACCGTCTCGTACGCGCCAGGCGCCCGGATCCTGGAGGTCGGGCCCGACCCGGAGGGGGAGTTCTTCCCCGACGGGCAGCCCCGCCCCGAGGTCGTCCACCCGGCCGCCCCCGACGCGGAGCTGATCGCCGACGCGGTCGCCGCAGCCGAGGCCGCCGACCACGTCGTCGCCGTCGTCGGCGACCGGATCGAGCTGATCGGCGAGGGCAAGTCGACGGCCACCCTCGAACTCGTCGGCGACCAGGTGGCGTTGCTGGACGCACTGGCGACGACGGGCAAGCCGCTGGTCGTCGTGGTCATCAGCTCCAAGCCGCTGGTGCTGCCGCCGTCCGCGCTCGGTGCGGCGGCGATCGTGTACGCGGCCAACCCGGGCATGCTCGGCGGCCGGGCGGTCGCGGAGCTGCTCCTCGGCCTGATCGAGCCGACCGGCCGCCTGCCGCTCTCCTTCGCCCGGCACGCGGGTCAGCAGCCGACGTACTACAACCAGGTGCGCGGCCAGCACGGTACGCGCTACGCGGACCTCACCCAGCGCCCCGCGTTCGCGTTCGGCGAGGGGCTGAGCTACTCGACGGTCGCCTACACGGACCTGGAGGTGCTGACGGCGGTGGTCGACGAGTCGGAGACGGTACGGGCCCGGGTCACGGTGACCAACACGGGTGCGCGGCCCGCGCTGGAGACGGTGCAGGTGTACGTGAGCGACACGGTGACATCGGTGACCTGGGCGGAGAAGGAGTTGAAGGCCTACCGGCAGGTCGAGTTGGCCCCGGGTGAGTCGCGGGAGCTCCTCTTCGAACTCCCGGTGGCCGACTGCACGCTGGTGGACGCGGAGGGCGTCCGCGTCGTGGAGCCGGGCCGCTTCGAGCTGCTGGTGGGCCCGTCGTCCCGGGACGAGGCTTTGCTGCGGGGGGAGTTCACGGTCAAGGGGTGAGGCGGGGGCCGTTCTCGTCCGCCTGGGCGCAGGTCACGGCTGCTCGGACGTCTTCCTCAGCTCGTACAGGTCCCAGGAGTCCGGGTCGCCGATGAACTGGTAGAGGGTGAGCCGGCTCTCCGTACCGCCGACGTTCCAGGTGCCGTACGTGCACGAGTCGACCCTGACGTCCACCACCTGTGACCATCGGCCCTCGCCGGGTTCGTACGTCCAGGTGCCCTGCCCCGTACAGATGTCGCCGTCGTCTTCCCCGTCCCCAGGTCCCCAGCCGCCGAGGTCGTCGTCGACGGCGTCGGCGGTGACCCGGCCGCCGGCCCCGAAGGTGAGCGTTCCGCCGTGTCCGTCGGACCAGCGGCCGACGAAGTCCGCCGAGGTGGCCGCCGGCGGACGGTACTCCTTCAGCACCCCCGTCGCGAGGCCCACCCCGCCGAGGACGGCGGTGAGGACGATGGCGGCCACTCCCCACAGGGTCACCGGCCCGAAGACCCGCTCCCGGTGCGAACGCCAGAGCAGCGCCGGGACGGTGAGCGCGGCCGTGGTGAGGAACCACCCCAGGGCGACGGCCCCGGCCCCGGCACCGCCGGCCAGCGCGACGACGGCGCCGACGAGCAGGAGGGAGACGGCCCCCGCCACCACCGGAACCCACCACCACACCTCGCGCCCGCCGAACCGGCGCCCCAGTACGTCGCTGAGCCAGGCGGTGGGGAAGACGAGGCCCACGGACAGCATGGCGGCGACCGCGGTTGCGAACACGGCGAGCACGGGCAGAAGGAAGATGAACATCGCCGAACCGCCGACGCCCGCGTCCGGTGACTCCTGCGTGACGCCGTACACGATGGACACGACGAGCGCGAGCGTCGCTTCCAGGAGCAGCACCAGGATCGAGAGCAGCAGAGACAGCCCGAAGAGCCGCTTCTTCCCCTTCTTCCCCGGTCTTCCTGTCTTGTCCATCGTCAGTCCCCCTTGCACGCGTTGATGTACGTGCGGCACGCCCACCCGGGGCGGCAGCTACGGTTATCGTGCCAGAGCAGTTTGAACGCGTTCAACGCAGGGGTGCCGGGGTGGAGGGCACATGTGTGCGGGCGCACCCGGGCGAACCCAGGGCGCATCCGGGTCCGGCTCGGGGCGCGCAAAGAAGAAGCGTTTCCGCGTGCGGTTATTCCCCCGTACGGGTGTGGCGCGGCCGTCCGCACGGCGGTGGGGCGAGCACAATGGGGCGGCGGTTCGTGCAGAGGCGCGCAGGCCCCTCTCCCGCACCTTGCGCTCAAGGAGGACCGGTGGCGGACAGCTGGACGGTTCAGCGGACCGGGCCCGGGGATGTCGCGCGCACACAGGCGCGGGAACAACTTCTGGAAGCAGCCAGGGAGTTGTACGGCATCAACGGATACCGGGAGACCGCCGAGCACGATGTGTGCGAGGCGGCCGGGGTGCCGGTCGAGGTGCTGCGTCAGGAGTACGGGTCACGGGAGGGGCTGCTCATCGCCCTCCACAACCGGGTCACGACGACGGGGCTGCGGGCTGCGGAGAGCGCGCTGCTGACCGAGGGCATCGAGGAGTGCTCGATCGAGGAGCGGGTCCGGCGGCTCTTCGACGCGTACGTGGAGGCCGTCACCCGCGACCCGCGCGAGGCGCGCGTGACGTTCGTCGAAGTGCTGGGCGTGAGCGCCGTGGTGGACGAGCACTGCAAGCTCTGGCGGGCGCTGTGGACGGAGTTCCTCACGGGAGAGGCCGAGCGGGCGGTGGACCGGGGCGAGGCGGAGGACCGGGACCACCGGGTCGACGTGATGGTGATGGTCGGCACGGTCCACGAACTGATGGCCCACCACGCCCGCCGCTGCCGCCGGGCCCGCCCCGGCGAGGTCTCGGGCGAACTGACCCAGCTGGCCCTGTCGATGCTGGGGTCGCAGCGGAGCGGGTGAGGACCGCCCCGGGCCGACCCGGGCCCGCGCTCGTCGTCGCCGAGAGCGAAACGCCTCGGACGCGGCCGGCCGAGCTGACAGGCTGGCCGTATGACGCAGCGTACGAACGAGACCGTCGCACTGCACCGCCTCGATCTCGGCTCCTTCGTCCGGCCCGCGTCCGAGACCGGCGGGCCGCACCCCAGAGTCGAACCTGTGCTCGCCTACCTCGTCGAGCACGAGCGCGGCCGGATTCTCTTCGATACGGGGATCGGGGCGGGGGATCCCGGGGCCGAAGCGCGCTACCGACCCCGGCGCCACCCGCTGGAGGGCGCGCTGGCCGCCGTGGGGGCGGCACTTGAGGACGTGGCGCTCGTCGTGAACTGCCACCTCCACTTCGACCACATCGGCGGAAATCCTCTGCTGGCCGGGGTGCCGGTCCTGGTCCAGGAGACCGAGCTGGCCGTCGCGCGGCGGGGCGGGTACACCATCGACGCCCTGGTCGACTTCCCCGGTGCGGTGTACGAGCAGCTCTCCGGGGAAGCTGAGGTCTGGCCCGGGGTGTGGGTCGTTCCGACTCCCGGGCATACGGCCGGGCATCAGTCGCTGGTGGTCCGGCAGAGGGACGGTACGGCCGTCGTCCTCGCCGGGCAGGCCCACGACTTCGCCTCGCACTACGCCTCCGACGAGCTGGCCCGTCGCGCCGTCCTCGACGGGGTGTCGCAGCCGCTTCCGCCGTATCGTCCCTGGCTGGACCGGCTGGCCGCGTTCGACCCGCGGCGAGTGTTCTTCGCGCACGACTGCTCGGTGTGGGAGCCGGCCACCCGGGTTTCCCTCCTCCCGGCCCCGCTCCGGTGACGGCCACCGCGCGAACTGGTCGGGGTAGTGAGGACGGGGTGGCGATCCGGGAGTTCTGGGGAGTGTTCTCCAGGACGCTTACCGATAATCGTATGATGGCGCCTTGTCAACCGGGGGCACGACAGGGGGAAGAACGATGACGACGGATTCCGGGCAGGGAGCAGCGGATTTCGCTTCGACGCCGGCGCAGAAGAAGGCGGCCGCGGGCACCATCAGGGATGATCTTGAGCCGAACACCAAGAAGACCGCCGAGCGGGCCGACACCGCCACCGAAAGCGCCCGCAAGGGGTTCGACGGCTGGGAAACGGCCGCTGGCCTGAAGACGGTCGCGGGCACGTGGGACCGTCAGGTCAGGAGCCTCATGGGGCGCCTGGCCCTGGAGAAGAACGCGCTGAGCGGCGCCTCCGGTCTTTTCGCGCGCAATGACATCGGCGTGGGCAATCAGCTGCTGGCGCAGTCCAAGCTGGACCGTCTGTAGGGCCTGCGATGTCGACCTCCTACTACGAGATCATGACCACCAACCTGGGCCTGCTGACGACGGCCGCCACCGAGTGGGAGGCGATGGCCGGCGAGCTGGGCAAGATCGAGACCCGCTACGGCGGCAGCGTCCAGAAGATTTCGTGGGCTGGTGTGACCGCCGACATCGGCCGGACGAACTTCGCCGCGACCCGGTACGAGTACGCTGCCGCCCAGGTCCAGGCCCAAGCCGTCGCGAGCCTGCTGCGGGACGCGCACGAGAGGTTCACCGACCTCAAGAGGAGGCTGGAGAGCGCCCGCGACGATGCGATCGACGCCGGCATGATGGTGTCCGAGCAGGGGCGGGTCGCCTTCGACTGGGACAAGCTCACCCCCTCCGAGCGCAGCGCGTACGTTCACGATCCCGACGGCCAGAGGGTGATCCGCGATTCCGTCGCCTCGTGGCAGCAGCACATCGACGACAGGGTCAAGACCGTCTCCGAGGTGGACCGGAGTGTCCGCGCCGCCCTCGTCGCCGCCGTCGCCGACAGCAACAAGGACGCCTTCGGCAAGGGCGACGACGCCACCCTCGACGGGTTCAACGCCCACGCCGAGGGAGACCTCGCGAAGGCCACCTCGGCGGCGAAGGCCAGGGACGCCGGCACGACGAAGACGGACGGCTGGGTCTCCGAGGGCAAAGCGGATCTGACCGGCCCCGGCGCCGAGTTCACGATGACCGGCCCCAAGTACGGGAAGGAGGGCTCGGTCAAGGCCGCCGCAGACCTCTTCCACGGCACCGCCGAGGGGTCTCTGACCAACGGACAGTGGAAGCTCTCCGGGGTCGGCGACATCTACGGAGGTGCCAGGGCCACCGCCAACTACGGGTTCACCCAGGAGGGCCTCGTCGCCAAGGCCGAAGCGTCCGCGGGCATACGGGCTCTGGCCGAGGGACGCGCCGAGTACGGGCCGTACGCCGGTGCCTACGGACGGGTCGAGGGTTTCGCCGGCGGCGAGGGGGCCGCCAGCCTCAAGGTGACGAAGGAAGAGGTCACCCTCGGGGCGAAGGCGTTCGCCGGGGCGAGGGGCGGAATCGCCGGTGGTGTGGAGGTGGCCGGAATCGGCATCGGCGGGACGGCCGAGGCGTGGAAGGGAGCCGGTGCGGAGGCCTGGGTGGGCTGGAAGAAGGACGAGAACACCGGGGCGTACACGTTCGGCTGGGATGCGGGACTCGCCCCCGGTGCCGGTGGCAGCCTGGGAATGGAGATCACCGTCGACCCGGACAAGGTGGCCAAGAGCGCCGGCGCCGCGGCCGACGCCGTCGGCGACGGGCTCGATGCCGCAGGCGACGCTGCAGGTGATGCCAAGGACGCCGTCGTCGACTTCTTCTCCTGACGCCTGATTTCCTGAGATGTACGTTTCCCTGGAAGGGAGGGCCTGAGATGCCCCTGATACTGCCGGTGCCCATCGAGTTCCGCCTGCCGGAGGACTGGCTTCCCGCGCCCGCTCCGGAGGGGGCCGACGCCGCGGATGTCGCCTTCGCCGCGGTGTATCAGCAGCCGGAGGCCGGGTTCACGGCCAACATCACCGTCGACGGCGCATTTCTGCCGGACACGGTCACCCTGGCCGAGCTCGCGGAAGAGTCGGTGGAACGCCTGCGCGAGGTCGCCGAGTCGGTGGCCTTGGCACACCGCCGAGAGGTCGGCTCCGCGGAGGCACCCGCTCTGACCCAACGGCTGACCTTCTCGACCGCCGCGGACGGATCGCGCCGCGACCTCGTCCAGTCGCAGGTGTACCTGTCCATGTCGGATGTCGATGATCCGCGCAAACGGGCGGCGGTCCGGTTGGCTCTGACCGCCACCGCGGCCCAGCACGACGAGGTCCTCGGAGACTTCCAGGACTTCGTGCGCACGGTTCGCCCGGTGAACACGCCTCCTGGAACGGGGGCCTAGCGATGGGACGCTGGCGGGACAGGTTCACCGGCACCAGATACCCGGACAGCGGTGTCGCGCCGCTGTCCGTGGCCGAGGTCCGGGCCGCGCTGCTTGCGGTGAACGGGCTCGGCGTGCCGTTCCGCGTGCGCAACGCCCTTCCCGCGGAGAAGGCGGACCTGGTGGCGGAGTGGCGGGTTCCTGAGCTGAAGATCAGGCTGAAGACCCGGATGCGTCTGCTCACGGACACCCACGAGGTGCGTGCGCTCGACGAGCGGTGGGAGGCGTCGACGCCTGATTCCTTGGGCAAGCGGTACGGCCGGGGCCCTGCGCCCCACATTGCCCGGCGGTGGTCGCACGAGCAGGGGCCCGACGGACGTCGCCACAAGGTCGAGACCTTCCGCTTCGACTCGCGTGACATGAGGAATCCGTTGCGTCAGGCCGCCCTCGACGCGGGCTGGACCTGGCGCGGAGTGCTGTCCCGGCTCTGACCGGCACGCGCTCCCTCCCTCTGATGTGCGGCTCCGGATGGCCCGCGTCCGAGACCGGCGGGCGGGACGCCGCCTTCGGGGCGGGTCAGCCCTCCGCGGTGGCCGGTCCGCCGACCAGCGCCGGCAGCCCCGCGTACGGGCCGCCCAGCCCCCACGCCTGGTGCATCGCGTCGGCGAACGCGGCGGCGAGGAGGTGTTCGCCCGTCGGGCCGGGGTGCGTGCCGTCGTACGTGTCCGTGTGGATGTCGTAGCCCGGCGGGTGCGAGGCCAGGAGGAGCGGGGAGGACGGGGTGTCGAGGTCGGCCACCGCCTTGGCCAGCAATTCGTTGAAGCGGGCGCAGGAGGCGGCGAAGGGCGCGTCCGTCTCGGCCCGGACGTTCGGTATCACCGGGAGCAGCACCATGCGGATGTGGGGGTTCGCCGTCCGGGCGGCCTCGATGAAGGCGCGGGCGTTCGCCGCCGTCTGCTCGGCGTCCGTGTAGAAGCCGAGGTCTATCAGGCCCAGCGAGACCAGCAGGACGTCCGCCTCCGTCTCGCGCACCGCGTCCGCGATCACCGGGGCCATGTGCAGCCAGCCCTCGCCCCAGCCGGAGAGATGGCGGCGGGCGGGCGGGGGGAAGGACGGGTCGGCGTACGCGTGGGAGAGCGGGGCGTTCGCCTCGGCGTCGTACAGCGTCGAGCGCGGGCCGACGATTTCGTACGTGAGGCCGGGGAAGGTCTCCAGGTGCTGCCACATCCGGTAGCGCCAGGTGACGTCGCCGGCGCGCCCGATGGTCATGGAATCGCCGACGAAGAGGAAACGCATGGCGTCATCATGGCCGATCACGGCTCCGGCCTGCGACGTGACGATGGACACTTGGGCCATGCGTTCGTATCCGACCGGCCCGGCGGGCCCTCGTGCTGCCGCCCTCGCCGCCGCTCTTCTGCTGCTCGCCGGGGCCGGTCCTGCCGTGGCCGACGACGGGCGGCCCGACCGTGACTTCACGATCGAGGACCCCCGCATCACGGAGTCCAGCGGCCTCGCCGCCAGCCGCGCGCACCCCGGCGTCTACTGGACGCACAACGACAGCGACGACGGCCCCTACGTCTTCGCCGTCGACTCCCGCACCGGGAAGACCCTCGCCACCATCACCATGCGGGGGGTCGGGGAGCCGAGGGACGTCGAGGGCATCTCGATCGGGCCGGACGGCGACCTCTACGTCGGTGACATCGGGGACAACCTGGACGGCTCGTGGAGCCATGTCTGGATCTACCGGTTCCCCGAGCCGAAGGAGCTGCGCGACGCCACCGTGAACGCCGTCCAGTACGACGTGAAGTACGCCGACGGGGCCCGCAACGCCGAGGCGCTGATGGTCCATCCGAAGACCGGCCGCGTCTACATCGCCTCCAAGAACGAGGACGGCGGCGGCCTTTACGAGGGGCCCGCGAAGCTGACGGCTGGCGCCGTGAACACGTTCCGACGGGTCGGCGAGGTGCCGTGGGTGACGGACGGGGCCTTCTCGCCCGACGGGAAGCGGCTGGTGCTGCGTTCGTACTTCAGCGCCCGCGAGTACGCCTTCGAGAACGGCCGCCTCGGCGAGGACCGGTCGGTCGCCGCCCCGTTCCAGCGGCAGGCCGAGTCGGTGACGTACACGGCGGACGGCTCGGCGCTCATGTTCGGCTCGGAGGGGGCCCGGAGCGGGGTCGTCCGGGTGGAGGCGGAGGGCGGCGGCTCCGGGGGCGGTCAGGAG
>NZ_JAFEUF010000007.1 GCF_016901035.1 Streptomyces durocortorensis | reverse complement strand
CCTCACGGTCGTCTTCGCCACCCACGCAATGGCCGGGGAGCCCCAAAACCCCGAACCCCGCCAGCACACCCACCCGGACCGCCTCCGCGCGCCACCCAGCCACCCGGCCACCCAGCAGAAACCCGCCACCCGCCCAACTGGCTGGCGTGACCGTCCAACTCGGGCGCGAGCAGCAGCTCGCGGGCGGGCACTGGCTGTTGGGGGCGGCGCCGTCCCTCCAAGAGACGCGAGCCACCTGGGAGGAGTCCGGCTCGGCGTGGCTGAGGCCGGGCGTCCTGTTCGGTGCCGTGGTCGTACGTGCCGGCGTGGTTCATGCTGCGCTCGGCACGGACAGTCCGATCGGCTGTGCGCCCCTGGTTGATGTCGGCGGACCGGTCTTCTACAGCGACGAGGGATTCGGCAGGGAGGGCGCATACACGGCGCTGGTCCCGGCGTCTGTCGCGCTGGTGTGGTCGGTGAACGGGTCGCTGCCGCATCACCGAAGGGCGCTGCTGGAGGTTCCTGCACCGCAGGTGGTGATGCCGGAGCGTGCTGGCCGCCCGTGGTGGGTGGTGCCCCTGGACGGCCCCGGACTGCTGTGTGACCCGGACCTGCTCGCCGCTCTGGTGAAGCAGGGGACCGGTGCGGGGGACGCCGAGGGCGGCCCCGGTGCTTGACACGCTGATGCCAGTGGCCGCGCCCGGGGCGTTCTCGCCCCCGGCCGTCCGCCAACGCTCATGCAGCCGGATCGGAGCGCTCGTGATGGTCGAGACCGGAGCGGGCCCGATGCCCGCGTACACCGAGACGCTGCCGAGGGCCGCCGCTTCCGTGCGCAGTGCGCGGCGCCTGGTGCGCCTGGCCCTGGACGTGTGGGGGCTGAGCGGTGTGCAGGGCGATGCCGAGCTGATCGTGAGCGAGCTGCTGACGAACGCTGTGCTGCACGCGCGGCGGGATTCTGTCCGGGTGTCCGCGATGCGGCTCGGGGAGGGGCGGGTCCGGGTCGCCGTGGTGGACCTGTCGCGCGACCGGCTGGCAGTGCGCCCGGCTGGTGACGGTCAGGAGTCCGGGCGGGGCCTGGACATCGTGGCGACGCTGAGCGGTGGCCGGTGGGGCGTCGAGCCCTTGCCGTGGGGCAAGCGGGTGTGGGCCGAGCTCGGCCAGGAGGACAAGCCCCGATGAGTGAGCGCACCGCACAGGTCCTGTACTGGGTGGCGCTGGCCTCGCTGCTCACCGCGATCTGTCTCGGCATCTCCCAGAACTCGGCCTAACCCGGCTGCGCCGTGCGCGCGGCCGATATCTAGAAGGAGTCGTTGATGACGCTGACCACGAGCGGGGAGACGGCGGTGCCCGCGCCCGTACTGTTCGAGGCGAGTCGTCGGGCTATCGCCCAGGCGGCAGAGGACCTGTGGCCCGGCCGCGGTGCGGTCCTCGGCCCGCAGTGCCCCGGAGTGACGTCGTACGTCTGTCAAGTCCTGGTCGAAGGGCAGGAGTTGTACGCGAAGTATTCCTGGTTGAGTTCGTCGCTCGTGTCGATTCTGCGCGGTGCGCGGGGGGCCTGGGCGGACGTGCAGGAGGCGCTGGAACCGTATGTGAAGTCCGTCGATCTGGTGACGCGGCGGGAGCTGCAGCACCTGGAGTTTCTGCAGCAGCTCGGCCGCCCGCGGGTCTGTGAAACGGCGGGGTTCCGCCGGGGCGTCCTCTTCACGCGGGCGGTGGCGGGGTCAACGGTCGCGGAGGAGCTGGCTGTCCGGCCGTGGGACACGGCGCCCTTACTCGACTCGGTGCTGCTGTCCCTGCGGGAGCTGCACGGCGAGCAGGGGGCGCGGTATCTCCGGCAGGCCTGGCCCATCAATGAGCGCAGCGTCGTCGACGTGTTCTCCCGGAAGTTCAGGGGACCGGCCGCCGTCCGGTACATCGCGAGGCTGGGGCGGGGCAGGCTCGTGGGCGATGAGCGCCTGGCGGTCGTCGACCTGCTCGGGAACGCAGTCCGCCGACTGCTGCGGCTCACCAGCGCGATCCGGCCCCGGCAGCGGACGGCGGTGTTCGGCGATCTGAAGCCGGAGCACGTCTATCTCTCAGGCCACCGGCTGACGTTCATCGACCCGGCGCTCCAGTGGGCGGCCGGGCCGGAGCCGGACGTGGCGAAACTCTTCGGTCGGGCGCTGCTCCTCGGCTTCTGCCATCACGAGCTGCGCGCGGAGCGGCAGATCACGGAGGGCGTGGTGTCGGTGCTGAGCCAGCACTCCCAGAGCGTGAGCCGCGGCGACCGGACCGACCGGGCCGCGCGGCTCCGCGAGGTGATGGTCCTGTGGCTGATGGACACGGTGAACATCCTGAGCACCTGCCTGAGTGCGCCGGCAGACCTGCCGCTGACGAGCAACCAGCTGGCGCTTGTGGCGGAGGCGCATCGCATCGCGGCCGTCGTTGAGCGGGTGAGCGGTCTCCTGGTGGGATCGGCCTCCGGGCTGAGTCTGCTGGACGCGGTCTTCCACGAGGTCGAGCACAGCGCGTTGGACCTGCGGTGAGCGGGCCGGTGGTCGGGTCGTCGGCGCGGGTGCGGTCGGGCAGGTCCTGGCGGCCGGGCTGGTGTCCGCGGCGCTGCCGGGGCGGCTCGTCGTAGTGTCGAGGCGGGCAGAGCAGACACGCGCCCTGGTCGCCGACCTGGAGGACATGGCGCTGTCCGTACGGTCGCGCACCCGGGTCGAGGCCGGTGAGGTTTCGGACCTCCGCGGGTGCGACGCCGTGGTGGTGGCCTTGCGCACCGACTTCACGAACAGCGCTGTCCAGGACATCCGCCGCGGCGGGGCCACGGCGAACGCGCCCGCTCTCGGCACCTTGGCGCGGGAGCTGCGCGGATACGAGGGCAGCGTTCTCGTCGTCACGAACCCCGTGGATCTGATGGCCCGACGGTTCGCCGAGGTGTCGGGGTGCGCCCGGGTCTACGGGATCGGGTCGAATCTCGACTCCGCCCGGTACCGGCTACTCCTCGCCCGGTACGCCCGGGTCTCCCCGGAACGGGTGCGCGGCCACGTGATCGGGGAGCACGGCGACCGGGCCGTTCCCTGCCTGTCGTCGACGACCGTCGACGGGCTGCCGGTCGAGGGCCGGGCCCGTGCGGTCGTGGAAGGGCTCCAGGAGCGCCCGGCGCTGATCCGGGCGGGGATCGGCCGTACGCGGTGCGGCCCGGCCGGTGCCGTCGTCTCCACACTCCGCAAAGCCCTTGGCCTGGTCGACGGCATCGAGGAGCTGTCCGTGCCGTACGGGGACGTGTGGCTCGGCATCCCGATCGCGTTCACCGGCGGCGTACCGGCCCCGTGCTGTCCGCCGCTCACCCGCTACGAGCGTCTCTCTCTGGACTCCGCCGCGAGCAGCCTCCGAGACGCCTACACCCATCTCCCTGCACCTACCGAGAGGATCCCAGCATGATCAGCGCTACCCGCCTTCAGGCCGCTTCGGCGGCCGTCACCGTCCTGAGCAACCGGACCGAGGTGACGGACTGGACACGGCGATACTTCGGCCCGTGGTGGGCCGCGTCCGCTGTCGAAGCCTCGTCGGTGTGCGCTGGCCCGGTCGTCGTCGCGGCCGTCGACCCCACCGAGCACGCGGCGCTCACCCTCCAGGTCCACGACGGCCGGCATGCCGAAGAGGTGGAGTACGCGCGGCACCGGATGCTCGTCGCAAGGGACGGCGAGGACATCATCGCGGCATCGCCGGACGAGGCGATCGCGTACCGCTACACCGCGTCCACCGGTCGCCTTGAGCTGTCCGGCGTCGGCGTGATGGAGCTGGCGTTGGCCGCCGCGCGCCTGGCCCGCGAGGTGGTACGGGGGCAGCTGCTGCGGGACGGATGGGCGGTCCTGCACGCGTCGGCCGTCGTACGCCCAAAGGACGGGGCAACGCTCCTCTCGTTCGGCGGCAAGGGGGCGGGCAAGACGACGACCGCGCTCCTGCTCGCATCGGCCGGATGGCAGCTCCTCGCGAACGACAGGGTGCTGGTCCGGCCGACCGGGGAGCGGTACGTCGAGGTGGTGCCGTGGCCGTCGGCCGCTGCTCTCGGTCTCGGCCTGGTCGACTCCCTCGGCTGGGGGGCGGCGGCGCGCGGCCACCTGCAGGAGGGCGGGGCCTTCCATCCAACGCAGCACAACAGCGTGACGGAGGCCCTCCTCGCCGGTGACTTCACACCTCTCTGGGAGGACAGCAAGCGGCGGGAGCGGAAGGTCCAGGTGTTCCCGGACCAGTTCACGCCGTTGTTCGGCGTCGAGCTCGCCACGGGCGGCCGTGCGGCCGGACTCCTCTTCCCCCGGGTCGAGGCGGACAGTTCGCCCGACATCGTCGACGGCGACCATGCGCTCGGGCTCCGAGAGGACGACTTCATGTCGGGCGCCACAGAGGACCGGTACCCCGACATCTTCGAGCTGGCGCAGGGCGTCGATGGAGGCGGTAGGCGCAGCGCCCGCGACGAGGTATCGGCGCGCCTGGCGGCGCTGCCTCACCGGCGGGTCCGCCTGAGCCACGACATGCCCGCCAGCGTCGCCGCGCTCCGGAAGGCCGCAGAAGCGATCTGACACCCGGCCGACAAGCTCCCTCACCCCGGTCGGCCGGGGTGCGGGGGCCACCGCACGACCCGACGATCGACGGACGGCCCTACCGGCCGTCGAGATCACGAAGGTCGCCGCGACCGAAGGCATCAGCGGGCGGCCCCGTCTTCCGCCTTCTCCAGACCATTTCGCTAAGTCCTGTCCCGTAATGATCTTCCGAGGGCGACGTGACGCCTCACACACGGGAGGAGAGTATGGCGCCAGCCGCCGAACCCAGGGTCCGTGACCCGCGGGACTACGTGGACCCGAGGTCTGGGCCCGGGAGGTCCAGCTCCTCATGCGCGACTACCCCTTCGACGAGGTGATGGCGACGCGGCTCTTCCACGCCGCCGTCTCCTACCTGATCACGGCCATCGACAAGTGGGGCCAGGGCCTGGAGATGTGCTGCGGCCGCACCGTCGACATCGCGGTGCACACCTTCATCCTGGACACGCAGAACTACCGCGAGTTCTGCCACCGGCACTTCGACGCCAGGTTCCTGGAACACATCCCGGAGATCGACTTCAAGTACGACGGCAGCGTCGAGCGGACGGCGCAGATCATCGCCGACAACGGTTTCGAGGTCGACTGGAAGCTGTGGGAGGCGGACTACGGCAAGTGCGGCCCCTGCCGGCCCGGGGAGAACTGCCACTGAGCCGCAACGGCCGGCCGGGGCCCGGCGTGTGCACCCCTGGGGGTGAGGCGGGGGCGTTCGCCGGTGGGCAGTGGAGCGGCGCGGGTACGGTGGCCAGCTCGAAGGCCGCCCCCGCCCCCAGAGGAACGTCATTCCACCCGAGCCCCGCACCCCGGCCCAGTACTGGGACACCTACAAGCCCTACCGGGGAGCGGGTGAGCAGCCCGCCCCGGAGGTTGGCCGGTTCGAGTGGACCCAGTACCCCGGCCACGGGCCCGGAGCCGAGGTGCTGGGGCGCCCTCGCCGTGCCCTGGACCTGGGGCCAGCGGAGGGCAGGGAAGCGGTGTTCCTGGCCCGCCAGGGTGTCGCCACGACCGGCGTGGACCTTTCCGCTGCCCAGGTCGACCGCGCCAGCCGGTGGTGGAAGGACACCCCCGGCCTGGAGTTCGTCCACGCCGAGGCCGGCGACTACCTCACCTCCAACACGGCCCCCTTCGACGCGGTCTACTCCGTGTGGGGCGCGGCGTGGTTCACCGACCCCGAACTCCTCTTCCCGCTCGTCGCCCAGAACCTCACACCCGGCGGCATCTTCGCCTTCAGCCAGGCCGAACCCTCCCCCGGCGCCTACGGACCGCAGCCGATGCACGGCAAGTGGCTCGAAGGCAGGGAGAGCGAACTGACCGTGCTGCGCTGGCAGTACACCCCCCAGACGTGGGCGGACCTCCTCAAGCGCCACGGCTTCACCGACATCGACGCCCACATCCTGCCCCCACCGGACGGGGAAGATCTCGGCACGCTCCTCGTACGCGCCCAAGGACCGGCCGGACCAGGTCGACGTCAATCTGAGGTAGGAACGGGCCGAAACCGTGGGCTCAGGGGCATCACGGACCGGGAAGTCGATGCGGATGTGGGTCGGCGCGTATCTCGCTACCGTGTCCAGGGTATGTGAAGACGCAACACCCGGATCCCCGCCGACTTCCGGCTCTACCTGACCGCAACTCCGCGCATCCTCGCCGCGGCCCAGCCCCAGCGGGGCGCGGACGGCCAGGAGGCGGAGCCTCACGCAGAGGCGATCCGGTCACGGCCCGGCGCAGCGCGTCCAGCCGCACCAGTGTCTCGCGCAGTGCCGGACAGAGCGGGGCCTGGCCGATCCCGGGGCCGTAGAGGTCCTCCAGGATCCCGGTGGCGGTCCGGCTCGGCGGACCGGCTGTCCTCGTCGCCGTCCTCCCAGTCCATGATCATGTCGAGGGAGTCGGCGCTGCTCCCGGGGACGAGGGTTCCGGCGAGTCGAGCAGCAGCCGCGTGGGCGCCGAGGTGTCGGGCTCTCCCCGTTGCACCCGGATGAGCCTGTGCTGCTCGGGCGTCAGCCCCATTTCCTCCACGGGCAGTTTGTCGCGTAGGAGCGCCGCCTGTGTGGACTGCGCCAACGACAGCGTCATGCCGATCGCTTCGAGTTCCGCGACCGACACCATCCCCTTCAACGGCACTGCCGGCGGTGGAAGGACGGGGGCGGGAGGCTGATCGGACGGCGCCGCCGTAGCGGTCTTGGTCTGTTCGGGCACGACCCGCACGCCGAGCCGTTCCGTCAAGAGCTCCGCCACCTCCCGCAGCCGGCCCGCCGCGACGTCCAGGCCGAGGCCGGGCCGGACGGATTCGCTCCTGTAGCGGCTCAACTTGTCGTTTACCGTCCACCGCTTCAGCTCCGGGCTCCACCGGACCTCGCCGGACCCCCGGCTCATCCCGGGCTCCGACCGTCCGGACTCCCCGAACCGGGCCGCGATGCCCGTGTGCCCCAGCCCGTCCAGGTCCTTCCGCAGTCCGTCCGCCGTCAGGTCCGGAGCCACGCTCCGCATGCCAGCGAGCAGTGCGTCGAACTGCTCCGGCGTGATGATCCCGCTCGGCTGCTCGCTGCCCAGCAGGATCTGTCCGTCCTCGGTCACCGTGTAGATCCACACGGTGTCCGGGTTCGCCGTGACCAGCAGATCGGGATCGACATCGTCCAGGGGGATCCACAGCGGATTCACCCGTACGTCGCCCTCACCGTCATGCTCCTCGGGCTTGACGCGCTTGGGGGCCACGCTGTCGCCGTAGACGAGCAGGTCATGCGCTTCGGCGCTGCTGCCGTTGTAGTGGTCCACGCCGTTGTAGTGCACCTCGATCACACGGGATGCGCCGCTGGGGCCGGCCCGGCGGGTGTCGGCCAGACGACCGTCCCAGGCCACCTCGACCCGGGCCCCGAAGGTGTGGGCGAGCAGGGGCAGGAAGATCTCGCCCACGTCGGTGATGTAATCCTCCTCCCAGCGGGCGACAGCGCGCATGACCGTACGCATCTCCGCGTCGTCCAGTGGAGCCGCGCTCGTCGGGTACAGAACGGCCAACTCCGCGCGCAGTCCCGCCTCCGAGCGGTCGATCAGCATGTCCGCGTCCACACCGTGGTGCGCGAGCAGCGAGACGAGCCCCGCCCGGTGCAGTCCCGCGATCCGGGCCCCGAACTCCGCCGTCGTCGACAGGCGCAACTGCCCGATGACGGATCGGGGCAGACGGCCTCCGCTCCCGGTCACATGGGCCTCGACGGCCTTGCGCATCGCGCTCACGACGGCGGTCTCCGGGCCGCCCGGGTAGTGCCCGGTGGTGGACTGGACGACCGCTCTGCCGCTGAGCCCCCCGCGTACGGCGTCGGCGTCGCCGAGCCAGGCGTACACGGCGGGGTCAGACTCCGCCAGAGCGGGCAGCCGGCTGCGTACGTATCCGGGGTCGCTCGCGATGAGTGAGTGGAAGAGACACTCCCCGGTGACCGGAACCCGAACGGGCCGCCCCCTGGCCGCACCGTCCGGAGGCAGGGCAGACGAGGGCTGCACCGGCTTCGGCTCCGGCTGAGTCCTGGCCTCCGTCTTGTCCTGGACCTTCGGCTCCGGCTGAGTGCCGGCCTCCGTCTTGCCCCCGGCCTTCGGCTCCGGTTTCGCGTCCGTCACCGCCCCCTCCCGTACCGCCAGTCGGTAATGGCGGTCTGCCAGGCTGAGCACCACGTGCGGCCGCGGGCCGCCGGGCGGCAGGCCCAGGGCCCCCGCCAGGTGGCCCGTGGGATCGGACGGTCCCGGGCCGAAGTCCTGGAAGCGCCCCGCGTCGTCCACGACGGTGATGTCCACCCCGAACGTCCGGGCGGCCAGCACCGGCAGCAGGTCGGCCGCACCGTGGTTCCAGCCCGCCTCGCCCTCCGTGTTCCCCGGGCGCATCAGCTGGGCGACGGCCAGCGCGGCCCGGGCCGCCGGGTCCGGGGTCACGGAGTGCGGCATCAGTCCGCCCAGCCCGTCGAACTCGCGGCCTCCGGGAGTGTCCGCCGCCAGCGGCCCGGCCCCCCGCAACCCCGCCCCGGTGACTTCGGCGTCGCTGAAGGCATCCATGGCATCGGGGGCGACGGCTTCGAGCAGGTCCGCGTCCGAGGGGTCCATGAGCCTGGCGGTGAGCATCCGCAGCACCGCGTCGGCCGCCGCACGCCGGTCGCCGAGGTCCACCCCCTGTTCGGTGAGCAGGCCGGGCGCGCTCCTGCTCAGCCCCTCCACCAGCGCGTGCAGGAAGGCGTCCCCGTCCTCCGGCACCTCGTGCAGGGCGTACGTGACCTCGTCGGGCGAGGTCAGCCGGGCGTCCGGACCGGTGCCGGTCCTCGTGTACGCCGGGAGCGCGGGCGGCACCGGGGGCGCCGGCACCGCGGGCTTCAGGTATGTGACGGCCGGGGGCTCGGTCCTGCCCTCCAGGCGCTTCCGGCCCTCGCCGGTGGCCGCTTCCTGGTGCCACCGGGTGAGCTGGTCCGTCCCCGCCCTCACCCGGTGGTACTCGGCCGCGGCGTCCTCCGCCGTCGTCCTCAGTGTGCCGAGCAGCGTGCGCCGGTTACCGAAGGCGGTGACGGCGGCGTCGTGCCGCCGGGTGGCCGCCCCGACCCGGCGGTCCGCGGTGGCAAGCGCCCTTTCGGCCGTGTTCACCCGCCGGTCGGCCGCCGCCTTACGCTCCCGCAGGGCGGCGATGTGGACCTCGGTGGGCGAAAGCCGTTCCCGGGAGGTCCGTTCGGCGGCCGCCAGGGCCGCACGCGCCTCCGCCATCTCCTCGCGTGCCAGCTCCGCCCAACCATCGTGGGCGGCCTCACCGGTGTCCGAGGCCTCGGCGGCTTCGAGGGCCTCGCGTATCGACTGCTGACCGGCGCTCCGTATCCGGTCCATGCGTTCCTCCGCGGCCTCCACGGCGTTGTGGGCCGCCTCGGCCACGTCGTACGACTGGGCCAGCCTTCGGCGGGCCGCCCCGGCGGCGGTCTCCGCGTCGTCGAGCGCGATCCGCGCCGCGTCCCGCTCCTCCCTCCGGCCGATCGCCGAACGGCGCTTCTTCCAGTACGCCTTGTCGGCGTCGACCCACGCCTTGCTCGCCTCGCCCACCGCGTCCCACGCGGCACCCACCCGGGCGGGGAAGTTCGTGTCGTCGATCAGGCCGAGTTCCCTGGCGACATCGTCCCTGACCCAGGTCAGGGCGTACGCCTCCGAGCCGACCGCCTTCGGGCCGGGCCTGACATGGCCGAAGGTGCCTCCGACGAAGCGTCCGACTCGGGTGTCCTTGATGCCCCGACGCACATCGGCGACGCTCAGCCACGAGGTGGGAACGGCGAACAGGAACACCCGGCCCGTCTTGGGTTTCGTGTTGATGGAGGTCAGCTGGTCCGCCGAGGTGGGCAGGGTGTCGCCTTCAGCGGCGTACGGCCCGGTGCCCGACCCGCCCATCTGGTGCATGCCCGTCTTGTCGGAGCTGATCAGCACGCCCGCCCCGAGCGCGGAGTCCTGGACGGTCTCCCGTCCCACGGACGACGCCGCGCCGGCGCCGGTCCGCCGGAGCATCTCCATCTTCTGGCCGTCGGCGACGGTCAGCAGACGGGCGCGGCTGAAGTCGGGCTTGGCGTACAGCTCGAGCTGAGCGCTCTCGGTGCTGACGATGTTCTTCTCGGTCAGCCCGGGGACGCCGTAACCCTGAGGCGTCACCGCACGGTGGTAGTAGGCCGTGAGCGCGGCGTTACCGGTCCCGTCCTCCAGCGCCTGGGCCGAGCCGGAGCCCAGCCGGGTCAGCCCGGTGTCCCTGGCCCGGCGTGCGGCATCAGGTCCGTCCACGGAGAACCCCGCGTCGTACGACAGGGCCAGCGCGTAGGTGTTCGCCACCTGGATGTCCGCGAGGCCGACGATCCGGCGCACGTCGAAGCCGGTGGCGGGGAAACGGAACGGCTTGAGGGTGCCGTCACCGTGCACGGTGTCGGGCCCCAGCACGTACGGCGGGACGCCCTGCCTCGGTGCGGCGAGACCGGTCAGGTCCGGGGGCGGCAGCAGATCGGCGTCCGGCTCCCCGTCGGGGGCCATCAGGCTCAGCGGGACGTGCTCGCGCAGGATCCCGGCGGAGTGCGCCACGCTGATGACCTGCTTGCCGCGGAACCGGTCGAACCCGGTGCGTACGGGCCCCCGTCGCCCCGGTGCCGGGTCGTCCGCCTCGAGCGATATCCGGAGCGTGTAGGGCGTGGCGATCTCCGCGTACGGTTCCGTCGAGGCCGCCCGGAACACGGTCAGGGTGGATTCCGTACGGCTCTCGCCGCTGGACTTCCGGTCGGAGCCGGTCTCCGTGAACGTCGGTCCCGCCGCCACGGCCCCCGTGGGGTTCTCCGTGTGGACGGCCTCCCCGACGAGGTAGCCGAAGTCGGCACCCTTCGTGGACTCGGCACCTTCGGTGACCGTCTCGATGGCCCGTCGGTTCTCCTCCATCTCCACGCTGTGGTCCAGCATCTCGAACGTCGGCGTACCGGGTTCGAGCTGGACCCTGATCCGGATCTGCCGCTTGCCGATCCGGACGCTGTGCCAGCCCCACGCTCCGGTGCGGGCCGGGACCGAGGAGCCACCGCCCGTGGTCTCCTTGTCCAGGGATCGCAGGACCCGGGACGAGACCAGGGTGCGGACGCGCTCCCGGGCGGCGTCGTCCAGCCCGAGCACGGCCACCTGCTGTTCGAAGGCGGCGAGCGCCGCGGTCGGGTCCAGCGCGTTGACGGCGTACGTACCGAAGTGGTCGTCCCGCAGCCACGGTTGCGGGGACCAGCTGTGGCGGGTGTAGCGCGGCACCTCGCCCATGCCGTCGTCGATCAGCCCAACGAGGTGGGCGCTCTTCTCCGGCACATGGGCCAGCCAGCCGCCGGGCACGGTAGTCATCCGCCCGGCCGCCGCGGCGATCCAGTCGGGAACGAGCGGCCTGCCCGCGGCACCGGAGCCGAGCAGGCTCGCCGTCAGGGCCAGCCAGTGCTCGGCGGTCCCCGACACGAGGACCTGGTGGCCGAAGCCCTTGCGGTTCATGTCGTGGACGAAGGAGCGGGTCACGGTCCTGCTCGACTGGTCCGCCGTCGACCAGGGGCTGGCGACCAGGCCGTAGGTGCCGAGCAGTCCGGGCCCTGCCGCGTGGGAGCGCGCGTAGATGAGCTGCCCGCCGACGAAGAATGTGCGGGTCTTCGTCAGCTTACCCGCCGTCTGGCCGGTGCCGCCCAGCACCATTTCCGTGTCCATCGGCACCGACCCGGTCAGCGCCTGGATGCCGTCCACCGCCGTCAGATGCCGGAAGGTGGCCCAGAGCGTGGCGTACGGGCCCTTCCCCATCAGCCCTGAGGCACTCCAGCCCAGCGGCCCGGAGCTCTGGTCGAAGTTGGCCGTCAGGTACTGCGGCTGGAAGGCACGGAGTACGGCCTCGCGTGTCGGCGCGCCCTCCTCGGTGAGCTGCCAAGCGCCACCTGACCCGGCGGCCATGGCCTGCTCGAGTGCCGAGACCAGGGCCGGTGAGGGCATCACGCCGATGGTCAGGAACGGATGGTTCTGCAGGTCCCGGAACATCTGCGAGCCCCGGCCGTTTGGTGTCACCGGGCCCGGGTTCCCCACCAGGTCGGAGGCGCGCACCAGGCTGCCCGGCCTGGACAGGTCGCCGAGGGCGAGTGCCCGCGCCCGGGCGGGCCGCAGGGTGCGTACCGGCTGGAGGGCGACGCTCGCGTAGGGGTTGGCAGCAGCCCGGCGGTGCGGGTCCACGGCTGGCGCGTGCGTGCCAGGGATGCTGATGAGCACCTGCCCGGTCCGGGGCCCGCCGCCCACCTGACGGCCGCCGGGGGCCGTACCGATGAGCAGGTCCTGCGGTTGCCGGAAGACGAACGGCTGGGTGCCGAGCAGCCCCAGCGTCGCTGTTCCGCGCAGCAGGCCCCGGAACCGCCAGTACCCGCCGCGGTCCACGGTGATCGAGAGGTCGTAGCGGTAGAGGTGCGACGGACCGGCACTCACCGTCATCGGCTCGTACGTGGCCGTCGCGCCGAAGTTGGTCTCCTCGTCGGCCTGCCAACCCCAGCGCACGCCGGCGCTCGGCCCGCCCGCGTTGTTCGGTGCGCCGATGTCGTCCGTCAGGGGGTCACGGAAGGCGATCAGCCCCTCGACGCCCGCCTCCCCGATGCGCTTGGCGCTCTTCTGGCCGTCCACCCGCTCCACACCGACCGAGCTGTAGCGCAGCTTGAAGTCGTCCTGCACGCCCTCGAAACGGCGGTTGGTCAGCTCCCCGTGCAGCCAGATGTAGCGGTGGCCCTGTCCGATCCGGCCCGGCTCGTTGAACCGGATCCGGATGCCGGTCGTGGTCAGCGCCTCCAGGTTTCCCGCCATGCTCCGGTACGACAGGGCGCTGAGGACCTCCAGGGTGTTGGCGAGGGCCGTGCGGTACTCGTCGTCGTTCTTCCACCGCGTCGTCGGCGCGGGGCGTGCGCCGGCGGACGGATCGGGCGGGCCCAGAACTGCGTTCGCCCGCTCCCGCCAGGTCCTGTGCTCCGGCGGCGCCAGCTGGTCGAGCCGTGCGACCAGCCCGGGATAGGCCGCCGCGAGAGCCGTCAGCACCTCGTCGGCGAGGGTGTCCAGGAAGGTGCGCTCCCGTCCCGTGGCTCCGGTCGGCCCGGTCTTCGTACCGTCGCCGAAGGCGAACTCCTCCACCCGGTGCATGCCCAGGGTGGGCGGCCTGTCCGGGGTCAGGTAAGCGGGGGCGAACGGTTCTGGTGCTCCCGCGCGCAGCGCACGCCGCAGGCCGTCGTCCCAGCCCGCCAGCCGACGCGCCTCCGTGCGGGTCATCCGGTCCACGCTCCAGGTGTGGAACTGCTGCGGCCGGGAGCCGCTGCCGCTGCGCTGGACGTACACCGTCTTCCGGACCAGGTAGAGACCCGTCGCATCGCCCTTGACCTGGCCGGCCGTCTTGATCGCCCCGGAACCGCCGAGGCCGGCGGTGCGCGACACGGAGAAGAGGTATCGGAACGCCGCGCCGAACTGGAGCCGGAGATTGAGGGCGCCGTTCCCCAGGTCGAAGAAGTTGAAGGCCGGGCCCGCGACGCCGTCGATTCCGAAGGCCGCCGTCTTCTGGACACTCCGGTCGTTGCGTACGGCCAGGGTGTTGATGTCGCGCATCTCCGCGTCGGGCGTCTCCGTGATCAGCGTCGCCCGGCCCGGCACCACATCGACCACGAAGACGCCCAGCGGCGTACGGGTCCTGTCGTCGGCGAAGAGAGGCACGGTGGTGACCCGCCCCCTGGACAGTGCGGGGCTCTGCCGCTGGAAGCTCAACGAGGAGAAGAAGGAGTTCAGTTCACCGTAGGCGGTACTGCCCGGTGCCACGCCGATCTCCTGGGCCGCCCAGTCCCGCATCCGGGAGACGGGGCCGAACCCCTCCGTCCGGACCAGCCGGTAGGCCGACTGCCGGCCGAGCTCCATGGAGCGGGGGATGCGCCCGGGGGCGGCGGTCGCACTCATCACGCTGTCCGGCAGCCGTACGGACAGCCCGTCCCTCACCGCGAACCCGAAGACCGCGGGCTCGGGACCGGTCACGATCCTTCCGTCCGCATCGGTGACCCGCAGGTCGTAGTAGACGTGGTCCAGATACACCCGCGAGCCGTCGAGCGCGCGGGTCTCCGTCTGGCTCGTCCCCTGTTCGGTCTGTCCGTATCCCACCCGGTCGGTGAAACCGAGCCGCAGACCGAGTCGGCCGAAACCGCTGAATGCGGCCGCGCCCACGGGCCCGATGGGCCCGCCGAGCGCGATCTGGAACGCCGACTGCATGGTCTTGCTCTGCCCGGCGGTGAAGACCGAGCGGTGCATCCCGTCCACCTTCACGGGGCTGCCGTAGGTGTCGGTGAACTGTTCCCAGTCGCCGTAGTGGCGCGCGACGACCGACAGCTTCCGCGCACTGCCGTCCTGCGCCGTGTACGGGAAGACGCGCCCGTCCCCGGCCAGTGTCTTGGGCTCCTGGGTGAAGGCGTACGTGACGTCGGCCATCAGCTTCGAACCGGCCGGGCGGCCTTTGTTCGGCTGCTCGGGCCGCACCCCGTCGGACCCTGTGGACAGCAGCCGGCCGATCTCGGCCAGCGCCTCGCCGGTGCCGCGCAGCACGACGTCGCTGTGCCCGAAGGTCATGCCGCCGGAGACCAGTTCGAGGAGGACCTCCGGAGGGGCGTCCTGCACGAGCTCCTGCACGTCGTCGATGTACGCGGGCATCCGGGAGCCGTCACCGAAGCCGGTCCGGTCCCGCCGCCCGCCGAGCGGCCGGGGCAGGTCCCGGTCCAGCACGGGGGGCCGGGTGCTGGGGAGCACGGGCGCGTACGGCTCGGCACCAGGGGCACCGCTGGTGGTGGCCGGACGGCCGACGGGCGGCGGGGAGGCCACAGTCGCCGTCGCGGACACGGTTGCCGTCGCGGTCGTGCGCGCGGATGCGGATCTGGGCGTCCTGGTGGGTGTGGGCGAGAGGTCCCCGACGAGTGTGCTGATCAGCTGCAGATGGCGGCCGCGCAGCCCGCCCTGGGCCAGCCCCTCGGGGGCCGGGCGCCGGTAGTCCCCCAGGAGGCTCCCCTCCACGTCCGGGCGTCGAGGTGCGACCGCGTGCCGGGACTCGTCGCGGAGGCCGAGCATGTGCGTGATCTCGTGCGCATAGTCGACGGGGTCGGCATCCGCCCACCAGGCGGACCGGGTCATCTGCTGGTCGCGGCCGACGAATTCGACGTTGAGCCCGTTGTGGTGCGGGTCGCTCTCGACGCGCACCACCGTCACATGCAGGAGGTCACCGTTCGGCAGCCGGTGACCCGGTGCGTTGATCGCGGTATCGACGCCGCTGAGCACCTTCGCCCAGACGCCGTCGGGCATCCGGTCCGGGCTGCCGACACCGACCTCGACGGTGAGGTCGGTGACATGGTCGCCGCCCACCCCGAAGCGGCGTACTTCGAACTTCGACCTCACCACGAACTGAGTTGTCCGACCCTGCTGTTGCGGATCCGGTGGCGTCGACACCGGGTCGACCCAGGTGTGCGAGCGCAGCACCGGTTCCACCCCGGCGCGCGCCGCCTCCCAGGCGGGCGACCCGGGGGCGGCGTCGGCGGCGGTCCCTGAGACGGGGCCGGTCGCCCCTACCGCCTCGGCCCCGTCCGGGGCCAGGTCGGCATCCGGGCCGGAGAGTCCGGGCAGGTCCCCCTGCTGGGGCCCTGCCCCCGGAGCGGGCAAGGACGAAGAAGTCGCCAGAGCGGTCGGCGAGGAAGAGGAAAGGGGCGGGGAAGACGAAGGTGAGGACATGCCGGGGAAGCTCGACGGCGTAGCGGACCGGCCGTCGGACGCCTCGGCCGACGAGGTGTCCGGCGACACGGCCGGTGCTTCCGGCGCCGCTGTCGGCACCGCCGGTACGTCGTGGGTCCCGGCCCGCCGTTGCTCGGGGCGCACCGGATCGGCGATGGGCAGGGAGTGCTCCGGCGTCGGCCCGGTGAGCGCGTCCGCGCCTGTTTCGGCGTCCGTGCCGGTGTGCTCGGCAGGGGCTTCGCCGCTCAGCGGTGCCGCGTCCGGTTGCGGTGCTTCGGAGGAGGTACGCAGCCCTGTCGGGGGCGCCGGGTCGCCTTCGGGCACGGTCGTGTTCGTGGTCGTGTTCGTGTCACGGGGTGCCGGGGTGAGCGACTGGTCCGTACCGTCAGACAGGTACTCCTGACCGTTTCGGTCGGCCTGCTGGTCGTCTGTCAGGCCTGTCGCATCGGTCCCGTCTGTCAGGGCGGTCCGGGAGGACTGCTGTGACTGGCTTCCCGGCGTACCGGGCGATGCGTTGTGAGTTCCGGGGGCGGATGCGGGTGCTGTCGTGTTCGAGCCGGCCGAGGTGCCCAGGGGCGTCGGCGCTGTGACGGTGTCGGATTCGGCGTCGGTTGCCGGTGGGGCGCCGTTCACCTGCTGATGTGTGCCGTGTTCCGTGCCCGGCGGGGCGCCGGTGTTCCGGGCGGGCTGTCCTTGCCCGGGCAGGTCCTGCCCGGTGGTGTCGTGAGGGACGTCCCGTGTCCCGTCCTGGCCGAACGATGCGTCGCCCGGGTCGGTATCCACGTGCGTGGCGTCCATACCGCCCGGGGTGTTCGAGTCCGGTGCGGTGGCGGAGCCCTTCGGCGTGGTGAGCCCCTGGAGGAGGTCACTTGTCGATCGTGGCACGTTCGAAGGCGTGTCCGGCGTGAGGCCGTCGATGAGGTCCTGCGGCGTGAGCTCCGGAGTCGTGAGGACGGCGTTCGAGACGGCCGACGGCCCGGAGGCCCGCCCGGGCGGCGGCGTGGACGGGGTGAAGGCCGACGAGGTGGACGGCGGCACGTAGGGGGCCGGTGGCCCGCTCGGGTCGCTGAAGCTGTTGCTGCCGTTGAAGCCATTGCCGCTGTTGAAGCCGTAGCCGCCCAGGTTGTTCGCGCCGTTCGGGCTGTTCGAGTCCCGGGTGGTGAGGTCGAAGGGTCCGGACAGTACATCGCGGCCACCGGTGGGCAGGATGTTCAGCGCGGACGGCGGTGGGGGCGTGTACGTGGGCGGCGGGATGCTGAGACCGCTGCCAATCCCGCTCGGGAGTTCGGTCGAGACGGTGTTCGGGAAAGGCACCGCGGGATCCGGGGTGAACAGGTTGCTCTTCACCGTCGACGGGCCCTTGACATCCGGGCCCACATCCGGCTTACCGGACCCCGAACCGCCTCCCAAGCGGTTGTCAGGGCCGGGCAGTTCGTTGATGTCGGTGAACCGGTTGTTGTTGAAGTAGTTGTTGTAGATGGAGAAGGCGCCCGCTCCGATGGCCAGCCCGGCACCCATGTCGAACACGGTGCTGGTGCCGGAGCCGACGAACGTCTCCCACTTGAATTCCCACTTGTCGTAGAAGGCGCCGTTGATGATGACTTCGGCGGTGCTCTCGGCGGCGCCCCCGACGACGAAGGCGGTGACGACCGTGGGAGGGCCGTTCACCAGCCCCTTGAACAGCAGACTGTTGGGGTCGATCTTGAATTTGCCGAAGACGTCCCCGAGGAGGTCCTTGAAGATGTTCTTGATGGGCTTCAGGAACTTGTCGAAGATCTCCATGAAGCCACCGGTGAGCGCGCCGAAGGCCGCCGCGACACCGACGTCCTTCCAGTCCACTCCCCCGGGCTTCCGGCCCCCGGTGTTCAACCCGATCTGCGCCAGCCGGATCCCCAGCGCCACGATGGCCTCATGGATCGCCTGTCCCAGGGGCGACCCGATGGGCGACATCCGCAGCAGGCG
Source organism: Streptomyces durocortorensis (assembly GCF_016901035.1). Classification (GTDB taxonomy): domain Bacteria; phylum Actinomycetota; class Actinomycetes; order Streptomycetales; family Streptomycetaceae; genus Streptomyces; species Streptomyces durocortorensis. The sequence goes on along the minus strand of NZ_JAFEUF010000007.1, from coordinate 58,269 downwards.
GTCGATGATGATGAGGATCGCGAGCTTGCTCCGGGCCCGCGCGAGGAACATCTGCGAGACCGAAGCGCCGCCGGTGAACGCGATCAGCGCCGCCAGGATCGCCAGTTCGGCGATCAGCATGATGATCTCGGCGATGATCTCCCACTTGGACGCCTGGATCTTCTGCGAGTAGTCCACCTGGCCGTTGGCCAGTTCGTCGAGCTGGAACAGCAGCTGCTGGACGGGGTCGGTGCCGCCCGGTTCGTCGGTGAGCATCCGCACACTCTCGATGTACGGACGCGCCACCTCGGGCGGCAACGCCGCCTCCACCATCTGGATCGTCTCGCGCGAGGCCGCGCGCAGATCCATCAGGCCCCTCTGAAGGGCCAGGTAGAGCTCACGACTTTCCCACGCCAGATTCTCCCTGGCCTGCAGGGGCATCTCACCCAGCAGGATCCAGAGCATCGTCCGGACGTCCGGCGGAAAGTCGATCTCCTCCACTCAGCGTCTCACCTGCCCACCGACGCAGTGAAGTGCCTCGTCCGTCTTCCGACCGTGAGACCGGATCCGATCGACGGCGTCGGTGCGGGTGCTCTCGACGTACTCCAGATCGGTGAGTACCGCCGGGACCAGCGTGTGCAGTGCCCCGTACAGCCCCTGGGTGACATCGGCGCACAGGGCCTCTGGTCCGCCCTGCACTTCGGACGCACCTGCTGGGCGAAGTCGTCCGCCCAGCCTGTCCACGCCCTTGGTCAGCGGAGCCCGAACCGTCCGCAGCTCCGCCTCGGCACTCCGGGCGGACACGGCCACGCGCTCGGCGCCCGGCGCCACAGAGGCCGACAGAGCGGGGAGTTCGACGGAGTCCGCGCCAACGGCGGGCGTGACAGGGATCGCCACCTCTGCCGTCACAAGGGCGGCGAGAACTGCCGTCGATCCCGTTCCGGCCAATGCACGCGGGCAGCAAGCTCGTCGCATAGTGCACACGCTAGATACGTCAGATGACGCCGGGGCGACACGCACAGCACGGCGCCGCAACCACCAGTGCCGCGGTGGACATCCGCCGTTCCCCCACCCGTAAGGTCCCCCTTTCAGGGCCCGCATGTTCACCGAGTCAATCGCGCACCGGGACCAGTCCAACTCGCCGCGGGCACCGAGCTCGTCCAGGACCAGCCGGCGGGGTAGACACGGGTGCAGACCGCTGCCGGCGACGGCCTGCGGGTGTCGCGGCCCACACCGCCGGGTGCCCGGGAGGAGGGCAGCGGCGGGAGCGGGGTGTTGATGGTGCCTCAGCCGGTCACCTCGAGTGAGGACTCAGCTGCGTGCCCTTGTGCAGGCAGAGCACCAGCAGGCAGCTCCGGATCGTGACGTCGTCGACGGCGGGGCCATGGAGGCCGGTCGTGGTGCTGGTGAGAGTCAGCGTCGCCGAGGTATCGAGCACCGTGGTGAAGTACGCGGTGCGCTGTTCCCAGCCCATGTCGCGGGGGCCGCGGCCGGTGGTGTCGAAGGTGAGGTCGTCGATGAGTGCGCCGTTGACCCTGACCTCTCCCGTCTTGACCACGGGCGCCGCGCCGGTGTTGCCGGCCAGCTTGTATGTGACGACGTAGGTGGTGAGCGGGAGCGCAGGGACGGTCCGGGAGATGCTGCCTGGAGCGGCCTGCGTACTCCCGCGTTCACCACGCTGCTGGGGGCCGAGCTTCACGCGCCGCGCACCGAGGCGGGTCCGTCCCGGCACATCCTCGCGGTGGGTCTGCCGCTCAACTTCGCGCCACCCGCACCGGACGAGGACGGGCCGCAGCTGGCCCGTCGGGCTCGCAACGCGGGTGCCTTCGTCGGCATGGCCCACCAGCGGCTGCCCAACCGCGATGCCCGCCGGGTCCTGGTGGCCTGGTTCGGGCACAGCCTGGAGCGGTTATGGGCTCCGGCCGGTGTGGCCGCTGTCGCGTCACGAGGCGGTGGTCTCGACCTTGAGGGCGCCGATCTCCACGAGATGAGAAGAGGGGCTGCCATGGCCGCACGACGAGCACGGGACTTCGCTTTGGGTGCTGAGCAGGGACAACTGGGCGACGAGACCCTCGGATACCTCCAGGACGAGGTCCGCCGTATCACCGAGCAGTACCCGCGGGTGCCGCTCCCGACGCTGTTCGACGATCTGGCGGCGGCGCAGAGCGATGCCTTCCGCCTGATCGAGGGAGGCCGGGCCCGGCCTTCGCAGATGCGGCAGCTCCACGTGATGGCCACGCTGCTGTCCTGGCACATGGCCAAGGCGTGCCACGACCTCGGCGACGAGAGCTCGGCGATGATGCACGCCCGCGCCGCCGGGGTCAGCGCCGAACAGGCCGAACACCCCGCCCTGAGCGCCCTCGTCCACGGGCTGAAGAGCCTCATCTCGTACTGGTCCGGGCGGGGCGAGGACGCCCTGTCCCACGCCCGCCGGGGTGCTGCTGAGTATCAGCAGGTCCATGGCACGGTCAGCGTCTGGCTCCCCTCGCTGGAGGCGCGCGCCGCCGCGCTCCTGGGTGACGCGGCCGGGGCGGCTGCCGCGGTCGAGCAGGCCGCCCGCCGGCGCGAGGCGGTCGAGCCGGACGATCTGAACGAGCTCGGCGGGCTGCTGACCTTCCCGCCGCAGAAGGAGCTGTACTACCGGGTCGAGACGCAGGTCCTGCTCGGCCAGGGAGCCACCGGTACGGCGACCGGGGCGGCTGCCGAGCAGGCGGTCGCCGCGTTCAGCGATCCGGATGCGCCGTACTGGGCGTTCGGCGACGAGGCCGGGGCACGCTGCAATCTCGCGGTGGTCCGGCTGCACGACGACGAACTCGACGGAACCGTCGACGCTCTGCGGCCGGTCCTCGATCTGCCGCCCGCGCAGCGCAACCGCGGCATCGTCGTCTCCGCCCAGCGCGTTCACCGCGCCCTGGGACACAGTCCGGCCCGCACGTCGCACCTCGCCCGCGAACTCCGTGAGGAGATCACCCAGTACGCTCCGGCCACTCCCCCGGCCACCGCCCTGCCGCGCTGACCGTAGAGTCCTGCCATGTACCCGATCAGCCGCCACAGCCAGCGCCTCCACCTGCGTGAGCTCCGTCCCGACGACGTCGAGGACATGTTCGCGATCTACGGCGATCCCCGCGCGACCGAGCACATGAGCTTCGACCCGCGCACCCGCCAGGACGTCGAGGGGATCGTCGCCCGGTCGATCGCCTCGGCGCGGCCGCAGACCCCCGCCAGGAGTACGCCCTGGCCGTCGCCGACACCGGAGACGGGCGGCTGATCGGGTCGGCCGCCTCGCCCTGGACCCCCACCAGCCCCGGGCCGCGACCTTCGGCTTCGCCCTCAACCCGGACGTCTGGGGCAACGGATACGGCACCGAGACCGTACGGCTGCTGCTGGCCTGCGCCTTTGAAGACCTCGGACTCCACCGGGTCTGGGGAGCCCGCTCCCCCCACAACACCGCCTCCGCCCGCACCATGCAGCGCGCAGGGCTCATCGAGGAGGGCTACATCCGCGAGCACGTCCAACGCGGCGGCCGATGGAGCGACTCCGTCACCCACTCCATCCTCGACCACGAGTACGCCGCTGATGCCGCAGGGTGTCCGTCGGCTGAACCGGTTGTTGGCGGCCCGGTCGCACGCGAGCTCACCCCACCACTGGTAGCCAGCCCAGCCCACAGCGATCCCACCAAGCGCCGGCGCCGCGTCCGCGAAGGTGAGCTGCCCTGCGCACAGGGCCGCGGCCGTCATGGTGACGGCGCCCGCGACGAGACGGTTCCGGCAGTTCCGGCGCCGCAGGTGGGCGAGTTACCCGCCCGGCTGGTGAGGTTCTGGTGCGGGAATCCAAGCGGCGTACTGGGCCCCGCATCAGCGTCACCCCCGGCTCGTTCGCCGACCTCGTCGACTGGGCCAAGACCCACCAGGTCTAGTCTCCTGGCGCCGTCTGCAACCGTCACGGCCTGCCGATCGTCCACTTTCGCGACACAGCAAGGAGCTGCGAATGCGTAACTCGGGTGACCGGCAGGCCCGTTCCAGACTCGCGAGAAAGCGGCCGGGCCCGCACCGGATGGCGTCGACTCCCGTGGGTTCACCTCGGCACGGTCGCTGGGGCCGTTGCGGCGGCGCAGCTCGGTGGCATGGAGCGGGCGGGGTGCGGCCGGGGCGGCCTCGGTGGGTGACGCGGAGCTGGCGGGCTGCTCGTGCTCGCCCGTGGCGAAGAGTGTGGTTGCCGGGTCTCAGCAGTCAGGGGCCGTCGCGGTTTCCGCGATCAGGTCTGGGCCGCCCGTCGCCGGATGGGGATCATGGCGGTGAACGGGGACCGTGGGGTGGCTTTTCGGCCACCGGCGGGAGGGGGGTACATGGCACGCGGACGCACTGTCGCTGGTCCGTCGGGTGGGGTCCCTCCTTGGCCGGTGGCCGGACCGGTTGCGGCCGTCATAGCCGTGCCTGGCGGGGCGGCCGCAGGAGCGCTTCTGACCGGCTGCATGTTGTGGTTGCTGGACTTGGGTGACGGCGGCGAGGGGGCATACGCCTTCGGAGGTGCTCTCGGCCTGTGGATCACCTGGTGGCCGTTTCTCCGCGCCGTGCGGACGCATGGCCTCTGGGCCTGGACCGGTGGTCTCGTCGCCGCCGTCCTGGTCGCGTCGGCAGCCGTCTCCTCACCGGGGGAGTTCGTACGGCCCGTATGGTCGGCCCCACACGACACCCAGGCCGGTACGTCGGCTGTGGGCAGCTGGCACGACCACGGCGTCATCGTCCGGGTACGGGCGGACAGGGTGACCGCGTTCCGGGTTGAGGGCGGTGGTACCGCCTGGACCTGGAGCCCGCCTGGCCGGGAGACGGTCTGCACACTGAGCCGTCGGACGCCAGCGGGCATCGGTGTCCTCGGACACACCACGGGCGGCGCGTCCTGCGCGGCCGCGTCCGCCCTGGACCTCAGGACCGGGCGGGAGATCTGGCGTTCCTCCATAACACCGAAGGACCGTGTCCTGGAAGGCCAGGTACCCGACCTGATCGCGGTCACCGGCGAGACCGTGCTCCTGCCCGAGGCCCGAGGGTGGAGGGCTGTCCGGCTGTCCGACGGGCGGGACCGCTGGCGCGCCGCGAGCGCGGCAGGCTGCTCCCCCTTTGCCGTCGACGGCGACGACCGCACCGTGGTGACCGTCGACGACTGCGGTGCGCGTGCCGTTCCCGCGCTGGCCACGTACGACGGTCGCGACGGCCGACGACTCAGCCGCGGCGAAGTGCCCACGGTCGGCACCCCGCGGTTCCTGACGGTCCTGTCCGCCGCTCCTCTGACTCTGTGGGTGCACGAGAACGACGTCCGCGGCACCCGCGCGGTGCTCCGTTACGACGAACGGGGAGACGTCCGCACCACGTTGCGGACCGACGGGCCTACGGGGGAGATCCGTATCCTGCCCGGATACCCCGGCGCGTACCTCGACGTGCTGGAGGCCCGCCCGGTCCGCTCGGCCGCCGTGGTTGGTGACACCTTGGTGGCGGCCGAGGTGCGACCCGGTGACCGGCGGTGGGTGTCCAGCGGGAACAAGGTGGCTCACCAGACGACGCGGGGCCGGATATCCGGGTTTTCTCTGACCAGTGGCGCCCGGCTATGGAGCGTCGACACCGACGACGAGATCGAAGCGGTGACCCGCCACGAGGAAGAAGTCTGGGTAATCGGCGGCAGTGAGCTGACGGCTGTCCTCCCCAGGACCGGTCTACGGACCCACGAGATCGCGACCCGGGATACTCACACCGGGTTCCCCGCCGACCTGTGGATCCTCCGCTCCGGCGGGTACGCACTGGTCCACGCAGACGGGGGCCGTACGGCACCCGTCACCATCCTGCGCTGAACACACCAGGGAGCAGAGCTGCTCATGAACGGGCGCCACTTCACCCCCTCGGCGACGGCTGCAGCCGGGGCAGCGTGGGGACTGAGCCATGCTCTCCGCCCCCGTGATCCTCAAGGCCGCCTAGCTAGTGGCTTGTCTCAGATCCTTGGCCGGACATCTCGGTAGGCTGCCGGGCGATCGCGACTGCTCTGGGTGGCGGCATCTTGCGGATGAGAGGTAGGGACGTGTCGGGCAGCGAAGCGTCCAGCGGCGGTGCAGCGGCCGTGGCAGCCGTTCGGAACTCAGTCTTCCTGGGTGTGTTCCTCGCCGTGGCAGCCCATCCCAGAGTGCCTTTCACCGTTGTTGAACTGGCAGGCCGTGGCATCACCGCAGGCGCGGCTGCGACTCGTTGGGTGCTGGAGGTCGGGAAGCCGTCCCTGGACGGCTTCACCTTGGCCGACAAGCTCATCGATCTCGGCGAGCGGGAAGACCAGCTCGTCGACCTGTGGCAGGGCTATGGAAGCGGCGAGGTCGACGCTGCGGCCTTCGAGACCCGACTGGCGGAGATCGTCGCTGCCATGGAGAAGTGGCCGTCGGTTCCCGAGGGGCTGGTGGAGGACTTCTCAAGGCGCCTTCGCGGGGTACTGAGTCCAGGTTCGGATCGGTGACTCCGGGGCGAAAGCAGTCTTCGGCGCGGCGCGGGCGCTGTGCCAGCGGATGTAGGCGTTGATGGCGGCGTTCTGCTCGTCGTGGCTGCGGTGATCGGTGCCGTTGAGCGCGAAGTAGCGCAGGGCCGCGAACTCGGACTCGATCCAGTTCAGCCATGAACCGTAGGTGGGCAGGAAGACCAGCTCGATCTCGTTGGCCGCCGCCCAGGCGCGGACGTTCGGGTGCTTGTGCGGGGAGAAGTTGTCCAGCACGACGTAGAGCTTCTTGCCGGGCCAGCGACTGCGCAGGGCCTTGAGCAGGTCGAGGAACTCGCGCCAGCGTTTGCGCTTGCGGATCCGGTAGTAGATCTTGCCGGTGGCCAGGTCAAGGGCGGCGAGCATGTGCATCACGCCGTCGTAGCGGTTGTAGGTGGCCCGCAGCCGGCGCGGGGACCGTACTCGGCGCCATGCTTTGCCCTTGCGGGGCTGGAGGCCGAGCGGGCCGAACTCATCGACGCAGACCACTCGGCCGTCCACGGGTGGAGCACCATAGAGCTCCAGCACACGGTGCATCTTGGCTATGAAGTGCGGGTCGTTGGAGGACTTCCAGGTGGTGGTGGTCTGCCAGGAGACTCTGCCCTCGTTCAGGATGCGGCGCAGGGTCTCACGACTGATCGCGGGCACCACCCGGCGCTGGACCAGGTGCTCGGCGAGCTTGGCCAGGCTCCAGGTGGAGAACGCGGCGACCTTCCAGTCGGCAGGGGACGTCCGGGCGATCAGGCAGACGCGCTCGCGCGTCTGGTCATCGATCGTTCGGGGGCGCCCCCCGCTCCATTTTGGGTTCAGCGCATCGAACCCCCGCCCGTTGAACGCATGGATGACATCGCGCACATAGTCCTCGCTGACCTGCAGTAACGAGGTTATTTTCCGGACCGGTTGGCCCTGCGCGGACATCAGCACCACGATCGCCCGCCGCAGCCGAACCGGGTCCTTCGATGTCCTGCCGATCCGCTGCAGACGCCGGCCCTCCTCCACGCTCACCGACCGGACGAACACCCCCGGGCGACGGGCCACAGTCACCTCCAAGATCAGAATCTGGAGACAGCCTGACGGGCAACGAGCAACGGATCAATTACCAGGTCAACCATCCGAGCCGAGCCACTAGTAGGGCTTTGTTATGTCTCTGGGCAGGTGGTCGCTTTGGTGGTTTCCTGCCGGTATGAGGTTGAATGAACTAGCAGTGTGCAAGGGTCGGTTGGAGGAGTTCGCCGGGGAGGTGTTCGCTCCTTTGGTGCGTGCTGACCAGCGGGTGAAGGGCGGGCTGTATCTGCGAGGACTGCTCCTGGACGGGCATCGGAAGTCGATGCAGCCGATGGCCGGGCGCCTGGGTGTGGACCATCAGCAGTTACAGCAGTTCATGACGTCGTCGACCTGGTCGGTGGAGCCGGTCCGCACCAGGCTGGCCCGCCGGGCGGTGGCGGTGGTGAGGCCACAGGTGTGGGTCGTGGACGACACCGGTTTCCCGAAGGACGGAACGTCCTCGCCCGGGGTGGCCAGGCAGTACTCCGGCACCCTGGGCAAGGTCGGGAACTGCCAGATCGGGGTCAGTGTCCATGCCGCGTCCGACACCGTTTCGTGCCCGCTGTCCTGGCGTCTGTTCCTGCCCGGCAGCTGGGACGAGGCCGCCGATCGCCGGGCCCGTTGCCGGATACCCGATCAGGAACATCACCGGCCGAAATGGCAGCTCGCGCTGGACATGCTCGACGAACTGGCCACGAGCGGACTGTGGCCCGCGGTGCTGGTCGCGGACACCGGATACGGAGCGAACGCCGCCTTCCGCCATGGTCTGGAAGACCGCGCTCTGGCCTACGCTCTGCAGGTCAAGGGTGAGATGACCGCCCACGCCCAGACAGCCGAACCCTACGAGCCGCCTTACGGCGGGCTCGGGCCACGTCCACTGCCCCGCTACCGCACCCGGCCGGTCAGCCTGCGCGAGCACGTCCTGGCCGCCGGGCGGGCACGAGCCGTCACGGTCACCTGGCGCGAAGGATCCAAGGCCGCCATGTCCGCCCGCTTCGTGTTCCTGCGCGTCCGCCTCGCCGGCCGCCGTCCGAAACCGGCTTCCGACGGCGTCATCGGCCTTCGATGGCTGATAGCCCAATGGCCCGAAGGCCAGGACGAGCCGGTCAAGTACTGGATCTCCAACCTGCCGGCCGACATCCCGCCCCGCGATCTGGTCCGCCTCGCGAAGCTGCGGTGGCGCATCGAGCACGACTACCGCGAGCTGAAGACCACACTCGGCCTCGACCACTTCGAGGGCCGCTCGTGGGGCAGGGATACGCTGCCCGCCAGACTTCGCTGCGCAAGAGCGGATGTGACACAGGGGGCGGCGATGACGGAGTTCAGCAGCACGGGATGGATCGCTCTCTTCTCGAACCGGCAGGCGAATGTTGAGGGGTGGGACCTGGTGACCCGCATCGCTCTCGTTGCCGATATCGAGAAGGGCGTCCTGAAGCCGGTGACCGACTATCCGGACTTCCAGCGTCTGGCCTACGCGCACAAAGTGATCGGTGCGATACCAGCCTCTCCGGGGCACCGGGCGCATTGGGACGACTTTGAAGGCGGTGTCCCTCGTACCGAGACGATCGTCGGCTGGTTGGTGACGGAGGGGGCTGGCGTTCTGCCGTTGACAGCGGACGGCGCCACCGCCGAGGACGCCGACCTGATGCTGGCACCGGGCGAGGAAGCACCGTCCGCGTGATACCGGTACTCAGCTACGGAGCGACCGGGCCGGCTTCCATCTTCTCCGCAAGCGCGTCCTGCTCTACTCGTGATGCACAGGTCAGACCGCATCATCAATGAGCCCGAAGCCTTCCGGAAACCCTTCCAGGAACTCCCGGCGCGCGGGGTCGGACTCGGCTTCGGCCATCGTCCCAAGCAGACCGATCAGTTCGCTCCGTTGCTCGCTCGACAGCTTGCTGACCAGGTGGGCGACACCCTCCAGCACCTTGACGGCCTCGTCTGGATCCATCTGCTCGTCTTCACTGCCCTCGATGAACCACAGGGCATCGACCAAGGCCGCGGCCAGGGCTTGAGCCAGAGACGAGTACACGGGCATGAAGGCGGTCTCCCAGCAGGTCACGACAGCAGAGTCCGGCCATCCCACCACACAACACTGACATCACACTCAGTCAACCCTCCACGGAAAGTGAGCCAGAACCGTACTCGTGGTCAACGCCCCGCCCGGCCCGCTGAGCCCGCCACGGAGAACCTGGTGCTTCTGGGAACCGGACGGAGGTCCCTTCGACGCGTCGCTGACCTCCTCCTGGTCACGGCTGGGTGCGCAGATCACCGAGTACGGCCAGCCGGGCACGGGAACGTGCTGGTCCTTGCCCCGGCCGTAGGTGTGGCACAGAATCCGCTGCGGTGAGGTGTGAGCGTTGGGCCGCAGCCAGCAGGTGAGATCGGCGGCCAGGACCAGCCGGCCGTCCGCCGCCCGTGGCAGCGGAACCGCGGCCAGGGCCCGTCGCAGCCGGTCCACATCGACCCGGCCCGCGGACAGGGCGTCGTAGAGCCCGCCGTGCCCGCGACGGTGTTCACCGACCAGCGACCGGACCGGACCGTCCGCGCACAACACCGCGTCCGCGAGTTCGAACAGCGCGTCCGCACGCCGGGTCAGACAGGAGTAGAACTCGCCCCGGAAGCGTGACAGTCCCGCAAACGGATCCTGCCGGACAACATGATGCGACAGACTCATCCCCACGGCCTTCGTGCTGAGCGTTGTGTGTTCCTTGGCCGGATCACATGCTCGGCCGAAGGCCGCCCGCACGTAGGGCAGTTACCAATCCGAGTGATCAAGTACGACGGGTCGTTCGGACTCCGAGACCAAAAATCAGGGAAGGAGCAGAATGACCGGTCCCGACAGCGAGTGGCAGCTCCTGCACGGCGGTACTCTCGTCGGCACGATCACCGTCGACGAGGCAGGCATGCCTTGGCAGCGTGGACGCTTCTTCCCTGAGCCTGCCTTCAGCCAGTTCAGGCCCTGGTTCGACGAGCTCAACGCCATCCTCGAGGCTGAAGAGTTCGAACGGTTCGACGACGCATACGATCGCATCGAAAGTGCCCTAACCCTGGTGTCGCCAACAGGGCCTGTTGGCAACTTCCTCCTCCACATCGACCAGGACCGTGCCTCGTTCCGCTGGGACGCGGAACCGCCAACAGGTTAAAGATCAAGCTAACGAGCTCGTGCACGGTAAGCGGTGGGACGTCGAGCGCGGATCGGCGATCATGGCTGCGTGGTGGGGAACGTGACGCGCAGAGCGATCATCAGCGACCGGAGGATCACGGGCTTATCGGCCGCTGTGATCGCTGAACTCGTCGCTGAAGTCGGCCCGTTGTGGCATGAACGGCACCAGGCCAGGCTTGCGTCCAGGCAGCGGAAGCGTGCCGTGGGCGCTGGTGTGAAGCACCAGATGGTGTTCGTCGACCGGCTCCTGGCCACGCTGGTGCACCTTCGCCATGGGGTTACTCATGATGTGCTGGCCTGCTGGTTCGGCGTGGACCGCTCGACCGTCACCCGGGCTGTCGGTGAGGTGCGGCCCCTGCTCGCCGAGCGAGGGTGCACCGTCAGCCCCGGCGTACGGCTGCGTTCCCTGGCCGAGGTCGTGGAGCATCTCGGCCAGGCCGGGAAGACCGGCATCATCGACGGCACCGAGATCCGTGTCCGCCGCCCGGCCGCCGGCCGCAAGGTCCGGGACAAGTTCATCTCCGGCAAGAACAAGCAGAACGCCGTGAAGGCCATGGTCTTCACCGACGGGGACGGGCGACTGCTGTTCTGCAGACCGACCAGACCCGGAAGCTGCGCGGACATCACCCACGCCCGCAAGTTAGGGCTGGTCAAGCTCCTGGCCGACGGGCCGGCGGTCGAGATCCTCGCCGATGCCGGCTACCAGGGACTCGGAGCACAGACCGGCGGCCGCGTCGTGACGCCCCCGCACCGCAAGTTCAAGAAGAACGCCCCGGACTGGTACGAGGAGATGCACGAGCGCCAGCGCAAAGCTCACTCCTCACGCCGTATCCGGGTCGAACACGGCATTGCCCACCTGAAGAACTGGCGGGCACTGGCCCGCCACCTCGGCCGCCGCGAGCACATGGACGACACCGTCCAAGCCATCGCCGGCCTACTGTCCCACCAACAGACCGCAGACCGGATCCCGGCTCGGCAGACGTGAGTACCGAGGGCCCCCGGCCCATCGACGTCCCACCGCTTACCGTGCACGAGCTCGTTATGATGTCGGGCACGATCCCGGTGGGTCCGAAGGAGAAGAACGGGCTCGTGCGTCCGCAGCCCATCTGGCCGAGCCGCTGCCCTTCACGGCTCACGACCACCTGCGCGGCGACCTCACCAACGCCACGCTGGAGACCGTGCCCGGGGTGCTGATCGCCGAGGACGAGCTCGTCATCATCACCAGTGACGGCGTGCACGACGCCGTCCCGGCAGAGCGGATCCAGGAGCTCGCCGTCGCCCACGCCGCCGAACCGCAGCGCCTTGCCGACGCGCTGGTTGCTGCCGCCGGGCCGAACGAGTTCGGGTACTGCGACGACGCGACCGCCGCCGTCCTCCTCCGTCCCGAGGCGAGGACCGCCCAGCAGCCGGGCTGAGCATGCGGCGGGCCGCCGGCATCGCCTGCATCCCAACCCCGACTGCCGTGTCCGCCCGTCTGACCGAGATCAGCAGAAGTGCCTATTTCGGCCAAGATCGCTCCTGCTTTTCCTGGCCGGCGACCGGGTCCGTGTAGCGCACACCACCCGCCACCCCCGGAGAACAAGGGTTCGACGTTCGGCTGAAAGGCGTGTGCTCGTTCCGTGCTCGCTCTCGTTGGACCCGGCAGCCCCAACATCCATAGAAGGGAGCCACGTTGACGCCTTCCGGCCCGCGCCGCGACACCACACCACCCGCCTCCTGCAGACACACCTTGCCCGGAACACTGTGCACGGCAATCAGCGCTCAGCTTCGCGGTTCGATCGGCGAACGCTGCCGACTCGCTCGGCCTGGCGGCTCGCCCTTCGGACGGTGCGCGCATGAGCCGCTCGCCAGAGGACGCCGCAGAAGCACTGGACGAGGCCCATCTGTCGGCCTCGGAGAAGCTGCTGTTCGGCGGGGAACTTGCCTACGACGCAGGCTGGACCCAGCACAACTACGCCTGGCTGAAGCTGAGCCTGAAGGCCATGGCTCTCTCGCTACCCAATCAGATCGCCGTTGCGGTCCGGCTCGCGCATCAGGCCGACCGTGGGGCCCTCTACACGGTGGCGGCCAGCGAGATCGGGCGCGGAGTCGCGCAGGCGGCCTCCCTGGACATGGTGAACTCTCTGCTGGTCGAGCTGCTCTCCGAAGGTGCGATGGAGGAGCGGTTGCGCTCGGCGATGCCGTCGATCATCACGGTGGGGCTGCTCGCGGTCGTCGGGTCGGTGCTCTCCTCGGTGTCGGCCGCTGCCACCGGGATCCTAGAGCCGAAGACCCAGCGGGTCGCGACCGAGAGGTACTTGGCCCTGGTGGCGTGGGTGGAGGTGGAGGCGGTGGAGGACGATGGCTTCCACCCGCTGATGGACTCCGCGCAGTACGGTGCCGATTCGGCGCGGCGGATGCTGGTGTACTGCGCGGCGGTGGTCACCGCCGCAATCTCGCTGGTCGCCGCCGGCGGCGTTCTCTCCCGCCCTCGGACTGCACTCCTCCCCCACACCGGCCCTCGGAGCCGAACCGGAGGTCCTGCCGCACGTCACCCCCAGCCCGTCCGGATCCTCGACCACCACCCCCTGAAAGGCACCGCCCATGCCCCCGTCCCGAGCGCACATCCGTGAACTCGTCACTGCCTACCTCGGCCGTCACCCCGGTGAACGCCCCAACCTGGGACCGCTGCTGGAGGCCCTCGCTACTCCCGGCGAGGTCACCGCCCGGTCGACGCTTCCAGGGCACATCACGTGCAGCGCCGCAGTGATCGATCACGAAGGACGGGTGCTGCACGTCCGGCACAACGCCTCCGGCGGGAAGTGGCTCCTTCCCGGAGGCCATGTCGAACCCGCAGACGCAACACTGATGGCCGCCGCGGTACGCAAGGTCCATGAGGAGACGGGCATTCCTCCGCAGGCGCTCTGCCAGAGTGCGGCGTTCTGCCACGAGCCCGCCGACATCGACGTCCACCCCCTCGACGCCAACCCCGCCAAGGGCGAACCGGCACACCAGCACTACGACTTCCGGTTCGTCTTCCACCTCGTCCCGCCCTCCGGCGAGACGACCGTGCAGGCCGAGGAGATTTCCGGAACGGACTGGCGGCCGCTCGACCAAGTCACCTCCCTCACGACGCGCAACAAGCTCCTCTCCGCTGACGTGAGCGCGGGCCCGGAGCCGGTCAACGCCTCGGTGATCATCCACGACAACGCAGGCCGCTATCTGCTGCACCTGCGCGACCAGCGGGAGGGGATCTGGGAGCCGGGAGTGTTCGCTCTCCTCGGCGGCGGTCGCGCTCCCGGTGACGCCTCACTGGAGGCGACCCTGCTTCGCGAACTCGCCGAAGAGGTACCCGGAGTGAAGCTCTCCGGCCTGGAACCGTACGCCGTGGAGGAGACCACCAGCGTCGACGGGCTGACCGTTCCCGTCCAGGTTTTCACTGCCCTGTGGCAGGGACATCCGGACAGCGCGGGGCTGCGCGAAGGGATTCTGCTGCACTGGAGCACTCCGGACATGCTCGACCGGTCGCCTCAGTCCCCCGGCCTTGGCGACCTCATCCGCCGGCACGCCGCACAGCGCCTCCCGGCAGTGCCCCGGCTGGTGCAGCATCACCGCCTCCCGGCCGGCGGAACCCCCGCGGGAACGGAGCTCCACGTCGTGGGGGTTCACCTCTACCTCCAGGACGCCGACGGCCGGGTCCTTCTTGGGCTGCGGCACCCGGACTCCGCGTACGCCGGACGGCTCTGGCACACCCTGGCAGGGCACTGCGAGAGGGAAGACGCGGTCAGCTCCCTGATCCGGGAGACGGAGGAAGAGGCGGGGCTGATCCTCGACCGCGAGGTGATCGACCTCGTCCACCTGGTCCACAGCCAGGACTCGCCCACCGCGAGCCCGCGGATCCAGCTGTTCTTCCGAGCCCGGTCCTGGTCCGGCGTGCCGCAAGTGCGAGAGCCGGAACGGTGCGTGGAATGGCGGTGGTTCAGCCCCAAGGACCTCCCGGACAACACCGTGCCGTACACCCGGCAGGCGATCGACGCGATCCTCGCGGGCCAGCCGTACTCCGAAATGGGGTGGGCCTGATGACGCGCACTCCCACGCGTACGCCTACAGCCTGACCCCGCCGACCCGGCAGCAGCCCCGCCTCCGTGGCACACCCCAACGAGCACGACCCCGCCAGACGAGCAGGAGCAGAGCGATGATCGCGGTACCGAGGAAGCAGGCGTGGAAGGACCACTACGCCGAGGGGAAAGGATTTCGGCAGGTGGGTGAGGTCGAGCGCGCCCTGCTGGCCAAGCACTCGCCCGTGCCTGACGGCGGCGGACGTGCGCTCGATGTCGGCTGCGGGACCGGTGAGCTGGCGGTCACGCTGGCCAGTATGGGCTACACGGTGGAAGCCGTCGACTACGCGGAGGAAGCCCTCATGCGAGCGCGCTCCGACCACGCCGAGGTGAGCGCGGTGCGGTGGCGGTGTCTGGACATCGAACGGGATCCGCTGCCCGAGGATTCCGGAGACGAGGAGCCCGGGTTCGACCTGATCACGTTGCGGTTGAGCATCGCGTTCATGTCCAACAGGACGGCCGTACTGCGTTCGCTCAGCGCCCAGATGCGTCCGGGAGGCGCGATCGTCGTCATCACCCCGCTCGCGAAGACCACACCCGCCGAGCGCCGGAACATCGCCCTCGACGAAGAAGAACTCGACCTGGTGGCGGAGGGGTTCGAAGACGTGTCGCGGTTCGACGCCGAAGGCCTGGCCGTGCTGGTGCTGCGGGCCCCGGACGGGGAGGCCTTGGTGGTGGAGCGGGGCTGGCCGACCCCGCAGGCGGTCTTCGGCGCTTCGGCCGTCGTGACCGACGCCCAGGGGCGGGTTCTTCTGGGCCGCTCCACCCACGGGATGTGGGAGCTGCCGGCCGGTGGTGTCGAGAGCGGCGAGTCCGCTCCGGCCGCCGCAGTGCGGGAGCTCGCCGAGGAGACCGGGCTGGCGGCGAAGGTGGCGGACGCCCATGTCGTCACGGTCCTGCACGACGACCGGGAGGACGTACGCCGGGTGGCGGCCGTTGTCCGCATCACGGCCTGGGACGGTGAACTCGCCCTCCGCGAGGCCGACAAGTTCGTGCGCTGGGAGTGGTTCCCGCTGCACACGCTGAACGGCCTGGGGAAGCTCTTCGCTCCGTCCGCACTGGCGCTGAACGAGGTCTGGCCCGGCGTCGTGCCCAGGGCGCCCAAGGCCCACTCCTACCCGTGCGCGGCCCCGTACGAGCCGGTGCACGGAGAGCCGGCCGAGGCCGGCCGCCTGCGCGAGCAGATGGCCGGGAACGTGATCCGAGGCGGCTGGGCCCCCTCCCCCCGGGTCCAGGCCGCGCTGCGTGCCGTGCCCCGGCACCGTTTCCTGCCGGAGGCCCCCTTGGCGTCGGCGTACGACGACGACATCGCGGTGGCGACAGTGCGGGACGAGGGCGGGGCGGTTGTCAGCTCCGTCTCGGCGCCGTGGCTGCAGGCCGACATGGCCGAGCAACTGCGCCTGGAGCCGGGAATGCACGTGCTGGAAGTCGGGTCCGGCGGATACAACGCCGAGCTCCTCGCGAACATCGTCGGAGACCGCGGGCGCGTGGTGACCGTGGACCTGGACCCCTTCGTCGTCCGACGTGCGCAGAGACTCTGTGCGGAGGCCGGGAGCGGGCGGGTCACCGCGGTGCTCGGCGACGGCAGCCGGGGTGCGCCCGGGCATGTTCCCCCGGGCGGGTTCGACGCGGTAATCATCACCCACACCACGACCGACCTCGCCCCTGCGTGGCGGGAGCAGCTGGCCGAGGGCGGGCGGCTGGTCGTGCCGCTGGACGTCGGCGGCTACACGCGTGCGATCACCCTGGTCCGCAGGGGCGATGTCCTGCACGCGGAGCACTGGACGTACTGCGGGTTCGTCCGGGACCGCGGTGGCGCCGCCCGCGCCGTCCCCACCGCCACGTTCGCCGGTGGGGAGGTGACCGTCCGGTGGGAGCTGGGGACAGAAGGGAACACGACCGGCTTGGAGGGTGCCCTCTCCGGTGAGCGCTACGAGCTCAGTACGGGCCTGGTCGTCGCCGGGCAGTTCAACTTCGAGACGCTGCAGCTCTTCGCCGCGACGACCCTGGCCGGGTTCTGCCGCCTGAGCGTGCCCCTGGGCTCCGAGCTCGTGACCCAGCAGGACGCGGCCGCGATCGTCACCGACGGATCCCTGGCCTATCTGACCCACGTCAAGATCGCCGACGGGCCCGACACCGCCGACTGGCGCGCCGAGTTCTTCATCCACGCCTACGGGGTCGCCGGGCCAGCGCTGGCCAAGAGGTTCGCCGCGTGTGTCCATACCTGGAACCGGGAGGTACGCGAGAGCTGGTACCCGCCGCTGAGCATCCACCCGGCCGGTACCCCCGACGATCAACTGCCGCCCGGCGACCTGGTCGATACTCCGGCCTGCCGCGCGGTCTTCGACTGGCCCGGCCGTGGATCCCGCGCGCACCTGCGGGCCCCGGCCCACTCGCCTGCCGGGTCCGCCGCCTCAGCGATCGAGCGGTCGAGTGGCCAGCCATAGTGTCGGCGGCCTGTCGCTCTCGCGCAGGATCTGGGGCCCGGCGAGACCAACAGCCAGCTCCGGGTACTCGGCTCTGCCGCCACCCGGTCCGATGGCCGTCTACGACTGCACGGGATCGGGACTCTCCGGGGCCGCGGCGGCAATGGAGGTGTAAAAGACCGAACGCCCCTGCTTGCTGCGCTCGACCCGCCCTTGCGCAACCCCCTGCTCCAGAGCGTTGCGCACGACGGCAGCGGGTACCGTGCGTTCCGGATGTGCATCGGCAAGCGCCGATGTCACTTCCGCCGCGGACTTGGGCTCACTCTGGGCAGCGAGATAGACGGTAGTGCGATCAAGCCATGTCGGCTCTCCGGGCTTCCTCGGCGAGGCATTCTTCTGGACGCCTGCCTTACGTCCGCTCTTCCGCCCCTTCACCGTTGGCGTCTCGCTGTTGAAGCGTGCTGCGGGAACGGCGGCGACCTTGCTCTTAGCCTTCTTCTTCGTCGGTGACTTCGGCGCACCACCAAGCACCTCCTGCATCTTCGTCAGGAGTACCTCGCTCTCCTCCAGCGCAGCGAGCTCGCTCTGCAGGCGCGCCACTTCTGCGCGCACGCGCTCTTGCTCGCCCCTGTTCTCCGACAAGTCCTTGGTGACCCGCTGGGCATACTCGTCCGTGACACTCGGGACAGGAAGGGTTCCAGCCATGTGGTCCTCAGCTCTCGATGCGGTGGGGAGTGTGTGGCGATGATGGTACTCATAGGATTCCAGCCACTTGTCCACCTTGTGCCGAGACAACGAGTACGGCGGCCCCGGGGCCGTCCGCTGGTCATGGCGTGATCAGAGACGAAGGCCCCGGCACCCACCGACGATGGTGCTGCCGGTTCTGTCCGCGCTCAGTGACGCCGGGGACGCGTCCGTCCAGGAGCAGGACGACGGTGCGATCCGGCTCAAGCGCCCCACCCTCACTCGCCAGCCGCTCCTGCCCACGCCACGGACCGCCGAACCGACGCCGGAACTACGCGACCCCGGCTACCTGGCCGAGGTCGTCCTCTTGGCCGTCGCTGACCAGCCGGTTCCACAGCTCTCCCTCACCGAGCACGTCCTCCCCCGCGACGTCCAGCAGTTGGATCTGTCTGTCCGTCGCGCCGGGCGCTGTACCCGTACGGGAACCCATACCGGTGACGAGGTGAGCACCTTCCACGGTGGGCCACCTCCAGGACATCGACACCGAAGCCTCGATCTGACCCACGACGCGCAAACCCGGACCGTCATGTTCCAGCGGACCAGATCGGCACAAAGCCCTTGTCGGGCACAGCACCCTACTGCGGCGGGTCCGTAGAGTCAGCGGACGTTGAGTTGTCGACTGCACATGCTTGGAGGCCTTGGATGGCCTGGGTGCGTTCGAATCGACGGCTTCGGTGCGCTTGGCCGGGGTGTCGAGGACGTTCTCGGCGTTGTTGAGCAGCACGGCCAAGAGGCCCGAGCCCCGGCGGACCCTGGTGACCTCGCCGCGCAGGTGGAGCCAGCCCCCAACATCGGTCACGGTCCAGCCGACATCGGCCACGCCGCGGGCCACCCAGAGGGCACGGGGCACCGAGCAGCCACGGAGCCAGTCCAGCTCCTGGATGAGTTCCCTTGCCGGCTGGAAGCGCTTACTTCCGTAAACACCGTTCCACTATTGTGCGCTACTGGATCTTCCATTGATGGCCCCTTCCTTGTATTTTGCGCATCTGCGACTCGCACTTGTCCGTACAGGTTGCTGAGAAAGTTTGGTGAAGGGCTTCCTGAGGTTCATGCGGGGCTGGTGTGATGCGTGGCGCGACAACACAGCAGAACACCCAGGGGAGACGCGGATGAATCTCGTTGTGAACGGCGACGCGGAGAGTGGGCCGGGAGGAAGTGCGGAGCCGGTCGGCTCGGTGAACGGCTGGAGGATCGCGCAGGGCGCACCCGCGCTGATCGACTACAGCTTCGGCGGAGGGTACCCGGGCCCGTCCGACCCCGGGCCCGCCCAGCGCGGCAGCCGGTTCTTCTCCGGAGGGAACTCGCCCCGTACGGCACTGGTCCAGGACATCGATCTGCCGCAGACCGGGGCGACCGGGCGCGCGGCTGTTGACGCGGGCCGCGTCCGATACGCCGTACGCGGCTGGCTCGGCGGGTACGCGGGCCATGAAGACGGAGTACGGCTGTCCGTGGAGTTCCGGGACGTCAAGGGAACCCCGATCGCGCTGAGCGTGCTCGGGCCCGTGACCGCGGGGGACCGCGGGGGGCGTACCGCACTCCTGCAGTGCGAGGCGGCCTCCACGGTGCCGCCGGGCGCCCGCAGTGCCCGAGTCCTGCTCGTCTTCACGCGCTCTGGCGGCGCGTCCAACGACGGTTACGCGGACGCGATATCCCTCACCCTTGATGCCGCCACCCTCAGCACCGCCGGAGGCCGGTCGTGAAGCTCAATCGCCGTGATCTGCTCAAGGCCGCCGCCGCGTCGGGCGCCCTCGGCGTCGCCTGGCCGCTGGCCGCCGGGCTCTCACCCGCGCAGGCCCGCGAGGCAGCCGAGGCGCTGGGAGCCGGCTACGACCCGGCGCCCTTCACCCTCGGCGTCGCCTCCGGCGACCCGCAGCCCTCGTCCGTCGTTCTGTGGACCCGCCTGGCGCCCGAACCCCTCGCCGCCGAGCAGGACCTTCCCGACGTCGTCGAGGTCGGCTGGGTCGTCGCCGAGGACGCCGGCCTGCGCACGGTCGTCGCCCGCGGCACCGCCCCGGCGTCCGCGACCCTCGGCCACAGTGTGCACGTACCGGTCAGCGGGCTGAGATCCGGGCGGCACTACTTCTACGCCTTCACCGCGCTCGGCCGGACCAGCCGTGTGGGCCGTACGAAGACCGCCCCGGCCGGCGCAGTCGGCGCGGTCCGCTTCGCCGCCGCCAACTGCCAGGCTTTCCACGACGGCTTCTACGCAGCCCACCGCGGCATCGCCCGGGAGAACGTCGACTTCGTCGTCCACCTCGGCGACTACATCTACGAGCACGGCCAGGTCGGCGGCGTCCCCGAGAGCCATGTCCGTGACCACGAGGGCGGTGCGACCTTCACCCTCGCCGACTACCGCAAGCGGCACGCCCTCTACAAGGGGGACGCATCGCTGCGCGAGGCACACGCCGCCCACCCCTGGTTCCTCACCTGGGACGACCACGAGGTGGCCAACGACTTCAGCGGTACGGGCGGCGGCGCCCCCTTCATGCAGCGCAAGGCGGCCGCCTTCCAGGCATGGTTCGAGCACATGCCGCACCGCGACACCTTCGGCGAGGCCGCGCTGCCGGACCCCGAGATCCACCGCGTACGCCGCTGGGGCGACCTGCTGGAGCTGACAGTCCTGGACCTGCGTTCGTATCGCTCGGCGCAGAACCTCGCAGACGGCACCATCCTGGGTGCCGAGCAGAAGTCGTGGCTCAAGCAGGGCATCGACAAGGCCCCGGACACCTGGCATGTCTGGGCCAACTCGATCATGCTCAGCCAGTTGCGCGGCTCGCCCGGCGGCTCGTACATGTTTACCGACCAGTGGGACGGCTTCCTGGCCGAGCGCAAGGAGGTCCTGGGGCATGTGCACAGCAGCGGCCTGGAGGACCTCGTCGTCATCACCGGAGACTGGCACTCCGCCTTCGTCGACGACATCCACACGGACTTCGACGACACCTCGTCACCCGTCGTCGGTACGGAGTTCACCGCGCACTCGGTGACCAGCGGCGCGTACTCCGCCGACTGGAACCGGACCAACGGCCCGCGCATGGGCCGGGCCAATCCGCACCTCAAGTACTTCGAGGGCAACCGCTACGGCTACGACGTGTACGAGGTGACCCCGGAGCGCTTCTCCACCCACATGCGGGTCATCGAGGACCGGCGGGACCCGGCGTCCCCCGTTTCGACCCTGACCACGTTCCATGTGGACCGGGGCACGGTGGGCTCGTACGAGGACCAGGCGACAAAGAACTCCCCGGCGCAATATCGCCGATCCCGCACGAATCGACCGTGACCAGCCGCCCAGCGGCCTTGTGGTGAGGGAGTGCCCGGCCCCCGCCGAACTCCCCGACTGAGCTTCTTCGAGTCGGCCACCGATCGGGTGATGGGCCGTGGTGCGCAACGGACGAGGCCCCCGGGCTGTTGATCGAGATGCCTGACGTCTCGACAACACTGCTCGGGGGCCTCGTTGGTCATCCATCCTGCCGCACTCGACCTGCCGCACGCACTCGTGGAGTGGGTCACCATGCTGATCATCACCCGTGAGGGCGCAGCGCGAGCACCCGTCGAACGCGGCGTCGCAAGGCTGAAGTCCTGGCGGATCTTCCGCAGGTCCCGATGCAGCCCCGACCGCATGACGTCAATCGCCAAGGCAGTCCTCACACTGGAGCGGCAACGCTGAAGAAGCTCAATGTCCCCGCCACCGGGCAAGGCATCGACGCGGGCAAGAAGATCGTCGGCCGCAAGCGGAGCATTGTCATCGACACCGTCGGACTCCTCCTCGGCGTACTGGTCACCGCGGCCAGCGTCCAGGACTCGACCGCCGGCCGGACTCTCATCGAACAGATCGCCGCAGAGCATCCCACCATCCGCAAACCTGGGTCGACGGCGGCTACCGCCAGCACCTCGTCGAGCACGCCGCCACCCTCGGCATCGACATGCACATCGTCCGCCGCGACCCCACCACCAGGGGCTTCACCGTTCTGCCCCGCCGCTGGACCGTCGAGCGGACCCTGGGATGGCTCATGAACCACCGATGCCTGGCCCGCGACTACGAAGCCCACCCACACCGGTCCGAAGCCATGATCCACGTTGCAATGATCAACCTCATGACCCGCAGACTCACCGCAGAATCCACCCCCACATGGCGCGGAGCGTGAACCACCCGCAACCACGCAATCTGGGATGAAACAACGGGACGAAATACCCTCTAAGAGGAGGTTTTGATATTTCTCCTCACGCTGGGCGGCCTTGGCCGCCGCTTTGAGCCCGGATCCGCTTCTGCATTCCTGGCCCGGTGAGCTCAGCTCACCGTGGCCGACAGCGTTCGGGGCGCCGGGCGCAGTTCGTCCAGCACGGCACGTACCGCCGTGCGGGGCGGTGTGCTGCGCCGGAGTGCCGCCGTGATGGTCCGGGAGACGGGGGTGGTGAGCTCTCTTGTGGCTACCTTGTAGCGGGTCGTGTGCGCGGCTAGCGCGGGCAGCAGCGCGACTGCGAGACCTGCCTCGACGTGTTGCAGGCTCAGCGTGTAGTTGCTGAACCGGCCCACGATCCGGGGTTCGAAGCGTGCCTGGCGGCAGAGCCGGAGCGCCAGGTTGGCCATGTAGGACTGCGGGATGTCGAAGGCCCACGGTTCGTCGGCGAGGGTCGCGAGTTCCACTGGTCCGGGCCCGGCCGCAGGATGGTCGGGCGGCAGCACCAGCAGGACCGGGTCCTCGTCCAGGGGGACGAGGTCCAGGTCGGGGCCGAGCGGCTGTTCACCGAAGTCAGTGGTGGTGATGACGAGGTCGGCTTCACCGGCGCGCAGAGCCGGGACGCTCTGGTGCGGCTCCAGTTCCAGGAGCTGGACCTGGAGTTGGGGGTGGCGGGAGGCGAGCCGCCGCGCGGCGGGGAGCGCCATGGTGTGCACCGCGCTCTGGAAGGCGCCCAGGCGTACCACGCCGGAAGGCTCCACCCCGAAGCCGAGCAGCTCCGCCTCCACGCTGTCCATGTGGTCCAGGATCGCCCTCGCCCGCTGTGCCAGGATCACTCCGGCCGAGGTCAGCCGTACCCGGCGGCCGGTGCGTTCGAGCAGTTGGGTGCGGGTCTCGGTCTCCAGCACGGAGAGTTGCTGGGACACGCTGGAAGGGCTCAGGCTGGCCGCCTGGGCCACCGCCCGGATGGTGCCGAGTGTGTCCAGCTGGGTGAGCAACCTCAGTCTCCATGGGTTCAGCACGTCACCACCCTATTGTGCGGCTGCGCCGAACAGTACGGCCGGAAAAGTGTGATGGACGCGGCGCTCGCGATCGTCCTACCGTCGCTTGCATGGCTACCACGACAACTGCCACCGGCTCCGACGCTCGCACGTTCTGGGCGCACGCCGACCGACACCTGGTCCGATACGGGGGAGGCTTCACCCGCGAGATCATCGAGCGGGCTTCGGGGAGCTTCGTGTACAGCGCGGAGGGCCGGAAGATCCTTGACTTCACCTCGGGGCAAATGAGCGCGATTCTCGGGCACTCCCACCCGGCGATCGTGGAGACGGTGCAGCGGCAAGTGGCCACCCTCGATCACCTCTACAGCGGAATGCTGAGCCGCCCGGTCGTAAACCTGGCGCGGCGGCTGGCCGCAACCCTGCCCGCCCCACTGGAGAAGGCGCTGTTGCTGACTACGGGCGCGGAGTCGAACGAGGCGGCGATCCGGATGGCCAAGCTGGTCACTGGCAAGCACGAGATTGTTTCCTTCGCCCGGTCCTGGCACGGCATGACCCAGGCCGCCGCGTCCGCCACCTACAGTGCGGGCCGCAAGGGCTACGGGCCGTCGGCGCCCGGCAACTTCGCAATCCCGGTGCCCAACGCCTTCCGTCCCGACTTCACCACCTCCGACGGCGGCCTTGACTGGCGTCGTCAGCTGGACTTCGCCTTTGATCTCATCGACGCCCAGTCGGCCGGCAGTCTGGCCGCGTGTCTCGTGGAGCCCATCCTCAGCTCCGGCGGCGTCATTGACCTTCCGCCCGGCTATCTCGCGGCGCTGAAGGAGAAGTGTCATGAGCGTGGGATGCTGCTGATCCTCGACGAGGCACAGACGGGCTTGTGCCGCACTGGGACCTGGTACGCCTTCGAGCGGGACGGTGTCGTCCCCGACATCCTGACGGTCTCCAAGACCCTGGGCGCGGGTCTGCCCCTGGCTGCGGTGATCACCAGCGCCGAGATCGAGCAGGAGGCGTACGACCGCGGTTTCCTGTTCTTCACCACGCATGTGTCCGACCCACTGCCGGCCGCTGTAGGACTGACCGTTCTCGACGTGCTCGCCGCGGAACGCCTCGACGAGCGCGCCCGGGACCTCGGGTGTTTCCTGCGCAGGGGGCTGGAAGAGTTGGCGTCTTGCCATCAGGTCGTCGGCGACATCCGCGGGCGCGGTCTGCTCATGGGCCTGGAGCTGGTCACCGACCGCGAGACAAACCAGAACCCGGACGAGCTGGGGGCCCGGGTGACCCGACGCTGTCTCGAACTCGGTCTGCACATGAACATCGTGCAGCTGCCCGGCATGGGCGGGGTCTTCCGCATCGCGCCACCGCTGACCGCCACAGAGGAGGAGCTCTCCCTCGGCCTGTCCATCCTGGACACCGCGATCGGCGAAGTGAGCCCGGCGGGCTGAGGCTAGTCCTGGCGGATCGTCACCGGACGCGACACCCCGGCCGCCACGGGTCAGCGGGCGGAGTGCCGTGGATGACGCGCCGCCGCGCGACGATGACCAGCACGTCGACACCCGAGTCCGTGACTGCGCGGGGAGCGGGCCCGGCTACCGCCCCGTGGCCCACCAGCTCGGCCGGCTCGAAGCCGAGCAATGCTCAAGACCTGTGGATCGGGCTCGGGAGGGGTGCCTCGCGGAACGCGGAGGGCGTACCTTCCCGAGTGATCGATTTCTGGTCATCGAGTAGGCCCGCGTTGCAGCGCGGGTCGGGAAGGCACGCCCGTGCTGAGCGTAGTCAACGAGAACGGCACCACCCAGAGCGGCTCCCTGATGGACGACATCGTCCGCGAGGGTGCCCGTCGGATGCTCGCCGCCGCCCTGGAAGCCGAGGTCAACCAGTACATAGCTGAGTTGGCGGGCGAGCGGGACGAGGCCGGTCGCCGTCTGGTGGTCCGCAACGGCCACCACCGCGAGCGGACGGTGGCCACCGCCGCCGGGCCGATTGCGGTGAAGGCGCCGCGGGTGAACGACAAGCGGGTCGATGGCGAGAGGGGCGAGCGCAAGCGGTTCTCGTCGAAGATCCTTACCCCCTGGTGCCGGAAGTCCCCGAAGATCAGCGAGGTCCTGCCCCTGCTCTACTTGCACGGTCTGTCCTCCGGCGACTTCGTGCCCGCGATGGAGCAGTTCCTCGGCTCGGCCGCTGGGCTCTCGCCGGCCACGGTGACCCGGCTGACCAAGCAGTGGAGCGACGATCACGCCGCCTTCCAGGACCGGGACCTGTCCGGATCCGACTACGTGTACGTGTGGGCCGACGGCGTCCACCCCAAGGTCCGCCACGGGCAGGCCCGCTCCTGCGTCCTGGTCCTCATGGGCGTGCGCACCGACGGCAGTAAGGAGCTGGTCGCGCTCGCCGAGGGCCTGCGCGAGTCGACCGAGTCCTGGGCCGACCTCCTGCGGGACTGCCGTCGGCGCGGCATGCGCGATCCCGAGCTCGTCGTCGGCGACGGAGCCATGGGTCTGTGGCGGGCCCTGGCCGAGCTGTTTCCGCAGGCCAGACATCAAAGGTGCTGGGTTCACAAAACCCGGAACGTGGTCAATGCCCTGCCGAAATCGGCCCAGCCCGGCGCGAAGAAAGCGCTGCAGGAGATCTACAACGCCGAGGACCGCGATCACGCCGAGAAGGCGGTGAAAGACTTCGAACGCGCCTACGGCGCCAAGTGGCCCAAGGCCGTCAAAAAGATCACCGACGATGCCGACGAACTCGTGGCGTTCTACGACTTGCCGGCCGAGCACTGGGTCCACCTGCGCACGACAAATCCGATCGAGTCGACCTTCAGCACGGTGAAGTTGCGGACCAAGGTCACACGCGGTGCCGGCAGCCCGGCCGCGGCCCTGGCGATGGTGTTCAAGCTCGCCGAGTCCGCCCAGGCCCGCTGGCGCGCGATCACTGCACCCCACCTTGTCGCCCTCGTCAGCAACGGCGCCCGCTTCGAACGCGGCGTGCTGGTCGAGCGTAAGCAGGAGGCTGCGGCATGAGTGAGCGCACGGAACGCCCGCTGCTGTTCCTGGACGTCGACGGACCTCTCCTGCCGTTCGGTAACGGCCCGCAGCGCGAGCCGTCAGGCACCGCGACAGATTCGCACCTGATGCGGCTCGACCCACGTGTCGGGCCTTGCCTCGCGGCACTGCCGTGCGAGCTGGTCTGGGCCACCACCTGGGAGGAGACGGCGAACACCGACATAGCACCGCGGCTCGGCCTGCCGCCCCTGCCGGTCGTGCACTGGCCGGAACCCTCCGACGCGCATGAACGCGAGGACCAGTGGTTCGGGCTCCACTGGAAGACCCGAACCCTGGCGGCATGGGCGGGCGGACGCCCGTTCGTCTGGGTCGATGACGAGATCACCGACGCCGATCGGGACTGGGTGTCCACCAACCACCCCACCCCGGCTCTCCTCCACCGCATCGCGTCGTCCCGCGGCCTCACCAACGAAGACTTCGCAGTCCTCGATCAATGGCTGCGGGCCACTTGAGGCTCCCCGGTGATCCACAGGAATTGACAATTGCTCCTTCGAACGTCCATTCCTCGGACGCCTTCGAGGAGCTGAAGAAGAAGCACAAGGAGCTGCAGGCCCACTGCAGGATCTTGGAAGCGCGTCTTCAGCTCTACGCGACCACCTTGAACCTGCTGTCTCTGGAGAACGCTGCCCTCTCAGACCGAGACGCTGACGCGGCCAAGGTCCGAGCCATGCCGCGGCAGCCGCAGCACATGCCCTGACAAGCACCGGAAGACCCTGGTTCAGGGCAACACTGCTGTCGCGCGACATGCGACGATGACTTACCTCAACCGATGCGCCGTGGAGATACGCCCAGGACGAGCTTCTCCAGCGCTTCCCGGACCGGGCCGAACGTCGCTACCCAGGTCTCGATCAGGTAGATCTCGCTGGTCTCGTCGATGCCGAGGAAAAACCGGCCCTCGTCGAGCTCACCGATGGGGAAGATGTCCCGCCCAACCGTCGAGCTCCAATCTGCGAATCGATCCTCCTCGCCCACCGCGAGTTCGGGATCAAAGGTGAAGGGCGTCCTGGCGCAGGTGATGCCTGGCCCGCTGATCTGTACGTCCAAGCCTCCGAACTCAGTCAAGAATCGTTCGGCGGCCTCATGCATCCGGACCAGCCCAGTTGCCTCCAGCATCTCGCGCCACTGCTGAATCGGGACGCGTCGCCCCGGCTTCCATCCGGCCGCACGCAGCGTTTCCTCGACCTCGCCGGCATCCCGCCGAGTCGCCACATCCGCTTCAACCCACGCCTGGTCCACGGGCACGTTCTCAGGCCAGCCTGGCCGCCACTGGGCCAGCCACTCGTCGAAGTCCTCGCGCAAGAACTGGCGCTCTACGGGCTTGAGTCGCACCTGCGGCCGCGCATCGGCCCACCAGACCTCGAACTCCGCCACCGTCCCTACCGCCGGCCAGCGCCTCGCGGCGGACGGAAGCAGCACCACGTCGACGAACCCTCCAACCGGAAGGCCGATGTCAACGAAGATCCCCGTCGTGCCCGGATTCGGGACCGCGGCCACCGTCCCTGAAACCCTCTGCCCCAACCGCAGGCCTCTCCGGGCCTGGATCCACTCCTCAACGCTGACCATGAAACACATCCTCGCAGCGGAAGACATCACCGCAACTGAACCGCTCCGGGTCTGATGGAGGCTCGATTCCCTGAGAGGATCGAGTCATGGCACGTCCGTCCCCTTACCCTCCCGAGCTTCGCGAGCGCGCGGTGCGCATGGTTGCGGAGATCCGCCCGAACTACGCCACCGAGTGGGCCGCGATGAAGGCGGTCGCGGCCAAGCTGGGGATCGGTGCCGCCGAGACGGTGAGGACCTGGGTCCGCAAGACCGAGGTCGACGCAGGCCAGCGGCCCGGAGTCACGTCGGCAGGGGCCGCGGAGATCAAGCGGCTGCGGGCCGAGAACGCCGAACTGCGACGGGCGAACGAGATCCTGAAGGCGGCCTCGGCTTTCTTCGCGGCCGAGCTCGACCGGCCGTCGAAGCGCTCGTAGCGTTCATCGACGCACACCGCCAGGTGTTCGGGGTCGAGCCGATCTGCCGAGTCCTGACCAGCCACGGACTGAAGATCGCGACGAGCACCTACTACGCCGCCAGGAAACGCACCCCCAGCGACCGGTCGGTCCGTGACAGGGAGCTGAAGACGCAGATCAGCCGCGTCCACGCCGACAATTTCGGCGTCTACGGGGTCCGGAAGGTCCGGCGTCAGCTGCACCGCGAGGGCATACCGGTGGCCCGCTGCACCGTCGCCCGGCTGATGCGCGACCTCGGCCTCGAAGGCGCCCGGCGCGGGAAGAAGATCCGCACCACCGTCCGGGACGATGGCCATGAGCGGTCCGCTGAACTGCTGCAACGCGACTTCACCGCGTCCAGGCCGAACGAGCGGTGGGTGGCTGACTTCACCTATGTCGCCACCTGGTCGGGTATCGTCTACGTCGCGTTCGTCGTGGACGGGTTCTCCCGGGCGATCGTGGGCTGGTCCGCCGCCATCAGCAAACGGGCCAAGCTCGTCCTCGACGCACTCGACATGGCCTTGTGGCGTCGCGATCGCGCCGGAACTCCCGCTGGCCCGGGGCTGGTTCACCATTCGGACGCGGGCAGTCAGTACACGTCTTTCGCGTTCACCGCGCACCTGATCGAGGCCGGCATCGACGCCTCGATCGGCACCGTCGGCGACGCCTTGGACAACACGCTCATGGAATCCCAGATCGGCCTCTACAAGAAGGAGTTGATCAAGCCGCGCAGGCCCTGGCATGGCCTGGCCGACGTTGAACTCGCAACCGCGGAATGGGTCGACTGGTTCAACAACCAGCGCCTCACACAGCGACCGGCGACATCCCGCCCCACGAGCACGAGACCAACCACTACGCTCAACACCAGCCCCAACCGGCGGCTGGAGTCAACTACGTTCCACACGGTCTGGAACAGGCACCCTGCCGTCACATACCACCCAGGCAGATCCAACGTCGCAGTCCGAGCCAGCACCTCCGTCAGCACATCGTTGCGCGACAGCACCGCGCGCAGTGACTCAAGTTGCTCGTCGAGAGGAAGTCGGCTGATCACCAACCCTGCCTACCACGGCTAGCCCGCCAGCGGGCTCGATCCGCCTCAGAGGACCCTCGCCCCAGAGGCATTCCGGCTGTTGCAAATCCCGACGTCACCACTACTCGACGCCATGGTGACCGCCATCGATGACGACGACGCGCTCCGTGCCACCTGGTACCCCTTCCAGGACCTGGGCTAGCTCGCCGCCGCAATCGAGGCCGCCGGACGCACCCTGTACACCGCGCAGAGGCCCCTGCTGCAGCGCGCCCTCGACCACCTTGACCAGGCCGCGGTCACCGCGCCCGTCAGCTCGATCGCCGAGCTGGTCGCGCGGCACGCCACGCACCTCGCCCACCTCACCGAGGAGCCGCTCGCCGAGACCGGGTCCGACCTCATCGACCAGGTGCGGGAGGGGAGCACCGCCTCGCCCGGGCCGGTATCCAGGGCGGCGACGCGCTGGGCGTTGCCGCCGGACTGCTGGACCAGGCGCTCGACACGGAACTGGACGGAGGTACCCAGCTGGACCAGAAGGTGTTCGTCGTCGACGCCGCGACCCTGCTGCGCGGCCTCGCGGACATGACCGCCGAATACCGCCGCACGGCTGCCTGACCCCGGTCCCTGAGCGCGGCCCCGCCCCGCTGCCGGGGCCGCCCGCCGCAACCGGCAGGACCCGATGAACCGCCTGACCTTCGAAACCGGCACTATGTGCACACTGATCGGGCCGCCGGGCTCCGGCAAGTCCACCTTCGCCGCCCAATGGCCCGAGAGCTGGCGGGTCTCCCTGGACTCCTACCGCAAGCTCGCCGCCGACACCTTCTCTGTCAAGTTCAGCATGTTGAGCCGAACTGGGGCAGAGGGGTCTGTTGCCTCCGCCCTGAGCCTACGCGAAAAGCCGCAGCCGCCAAGCGCGCGATGCTCCAGTGCGCTTGGCGGCTCCATTGGCCGTATGACCGGTCGTCAGCGGTTGTCGTCGAGTTCTTGGTGCATCTGGGGCTGATCGTCCCGGTCGTGGGTGAGTGCGTACTGCTCGATCTCGTTGAACGCCTTCGAGGCGACTCCCAGGAGGTCCTTGTAGGGATTGACGCCGACGGTCCGCTGGGCGGCTCCGCCGAAGAGGCCGCCGGCCGTTCCGCTGACGAGGCCGTGGCCCGCGGCGAGCGGCTTGCCCGCGAGGTCGAGGGGGCTCTTGGGCAAGCCGGCCATGTCGGCGTACTTGTCGGTGAGCGCAACGCGGGTCAGCGCGATGTAGGCGTCACTGGCTCCGGGCTTCAGGAGGTCGCGGTAGAACTTGATGGCCTGGGCGGTCATGAAGACACCGTCGTCGGTCTTCTTCCACTCCGTCTCCCGCTCCTGGTTCCACAGCCGCTCGGCCTCGCCGGCGTCCTTGGGAAGCTGCCACTTCTCCGGCGTGCCGAGGTAGTGGTTGACGTAGTGCCAGGCGCACATGAAGCCGCGGGCGTCGTCGGCGGAGACATCGATGCCGAGGTTCCTCATGCCCTGCAGGATTTGGGTGCTGAAGACGCAGGCGGCGCCGGTGGTGTATTTCTGGGAGACCGGCTCGCCCCACTTGTCGTAGTCCCACTGGCCGCTCTGCTTGTGCAGTTGCCTGACCGAGGCGTGCACGAGGCGCACCTTCGTCACGGTGGCGGCCAGGGTTCCGTCGCGCATGGCGTTCTTGTTGCCCATGTCGATGAACAGGCGGGAGGACTGCGACAGCCTTCGGCCCGGTCCCTCGACACCTCCGAGGCGGCCGGTGGAGCGCAGGGTGAATGCCCCGGTGGGTGCGAGGTAGGTGCCGATGAGGCCTGCGGTGCCCTGCAGCATCGAGGCGGTTCCGTGGTGGTGGCCGAAGAAGCCCTCGGCGGCCTTGACGTCTGCCTCGCTCCAGTCCGGCGGTGGGGTGGATGCCTCCCGCAGGAACTGGGCCAGTCGATCGGGAAGCCGCGACAAATCCGTGTCGGGCTTGAGCGTTCCGATCGTCCGGAAGAGGGCGTTGATCCCGTCGATTTCCCTGTTCTCGAGGAGGTCGGCCACCAGCGCATCAGCCGCAGGATCTCCGACCTTGCTCGCAGCCTCCAACTCAGCTGCAACCGTTGCGGATGTCAACGCCATATCGATACTCCTCCGATATTCATCCAATTGACCATGCAATGGGTGACCTGCGCACAGACGTACTCCCGCCCAGGGGGCGCCCCTTGATGCTGCGCGAGAAGACCCTGGATTGCCGCTCTCGCAGAGGGAGGCCCATCGTGTGGGCTGCTCGATGGGCATGAATGAGAAGGACTCGTGCGGCAAGATCACTTCACTTCGATCTTGCCGCAATCGTCGCCTCGAATTGGTCACCCAATAGGAGTAAGGGGGCGTGCGCCCCGCGTGAATCAGGGAGTGCGCGGAGACTGTCGCGGTCGGTGGCGTGCGTCATGCTCGCGCCCTTCGTCACCGTGATCGGCTACGAGACGATCGGACACCGCCACCAACAGCAGATGCTCGACGAGCTCGGTAGGCAGTAGACGCCGGCGGGAACCCCGATTGGTTCAGGTGACCGGTGGTACGGGCCGCCGTCGCAGCTCGGTCCTCCCCGGGCCCGCTCGCTGAGCCGGACGCCGGAACCCGACAGGCCCTCCTCAAAGCCCACCTCCACGAGCGCATCTGAGCCGTGTCCTTGCCGCGCCCGTTCGCGTTGAGGGCGTGACGCATGCACAGGGCTGGACCCCCACGTTGGGTCCTGTGCGGTCCGCGGCTCCGATTCCTGCGCGGCGTCGGAGACGCGCTATTTCCCCCGAGGCGAAGGTCCCTGGCCTCCCGAGCGGTCGGGGCCCTTCGTACTCATGGCGCTGTGGGGTGTCGGCCGGGAGTGGTGGGGGCTGCCGAATCGGGGCCCAACCACGGTGACGATCCGCCAGCCGGGAAGCGCGGCAACAATGCCGCGGCGGAGTCTCGGGGTGGGTCAGCGGCTGGGCCAGAGGTAGCGGCGGGCAAGGATCGTCCACCCCTCATCCGCCGGCCCGTCACCAGGTGCCCGGCCGTCCCTCCTGCTCGGCGCGAGCTCGCTGAAGTTCGGCTCCAGTGGAGCTGTCCTGGCCAGAGGTACTCACGCTGCACGCCCACACCAGTATTGCTGTGGGCGTGCAGGTCCCAGGCCGTACTCATAGCCGTCAGGCGGCGACTTTCCCGAACAGGTGGTTGGCAGGGGCGTTCGGGTTGTTGCCGTAGAAGAACTCGGTGAGCGCCTGGTGGAATTCCGCCCGGTCCAGTGCGCCGGAGCCGTCTCGGTCCAAGGCGGCGAAGACCGCGGCGCAGTCCTCGCCGGGCACGCCGGCGACCGCGTCGAACATCTGCTGGAACTCCGCCTGGTCGATCTTGCCGTCTCCGTTGAGGTCGACGAGGTCGAAGAAGCAGTTGGTGACCGGCTCGATCTGTTCCGGGTAGAGGGCGGGTTCGGTCAGGACCCGCTTGAACCCTTCGGTCATTTCCCGCAGATCGACCTTCCCGTCACCATCCTGGTCCATGGGGGCGATCACGTTCGTCCAGAACCCGTCCATCCCCTGGGTGAGCAGGTGGGCGGCCGGAGAGTCCGGTGTGGTGCGGCGGGCGGCGACGTAGCGTTCGCTCATCATGCGGACGTCCTGCTGCGTGATGAATCCGTCGCCGTCGACGTCGGCGCCCCTGAACCATTGGCCGTACTTGAGGTCTTGAAGTGCAGTCACGAACGCGCACAGTATTCATGCCGTCACGCAAGCGCAAACGGCAAGCCGGGAGCCTCTCGACGGGACACGGGCAGCCTGTGCTGCACACGCCACGGTGCAGGGGCGAAACCATCCCGAAGAGAGGTCGAAAGGGTTCGTGTCAGTGTTCGAGATCGGGGGGTGTGAAGGCGAGCACCTCGGGAGGGGGATCGCCGTACAGCTCGACATCGACCAGCGCGCTGAGGGCACTCGGCCCTTGGGACAGTCGCGAGCACGGTCGATCCGCCGTGAGGACGTTCGGATTGCCGTGGCGGTCCAAGGTTCCGCTCAGGCCAGGCTGGACCGGATCCCACCACGCTCCGGTGGACAGTTGTACGACGCCTGGCATGACGTCGTCCGATATCACCGCGCCCGCGAGACAGCTCCCCCGGTCGTTGTAGACCCGTACGATCATGCCGTTTTCGATTCCGCGCGACGCGGCGTCCGCCGCATTGAGCGTCACGGGCTCACGCCCTCGAATTTTTGAGCTGAGGCTGTGTCCGCCGTTGTCGTACTGACTGTGCAGGCGTGAAGCGGGCTGATTCGAGATCAAGTGCAGCGGGAATCGGTCCGCCAGATCAGCGTGAAGCCACTCCGTCGGTTCGAACCACGTCGGATGCCCGGCGCAGTCGTCGTAGCCAAACGAGTCGATCTCCTCGGAGAAGATCTCGATCCGGCCCGACGGCGTCGGCAAAGGGGAACGCTGTGGATCTGAGCGGAGCGCCTCGAAGCTCCCGGGAAATGGTCCGGCCAGCGCCGGCAGCTCAGCAGTGGAGCTGCGCCAGAAGTCCTCGAAGCTCGGCAAGGCGGCCTCGTCGCCGAGCCCTGCCTTCGTCTGCTCGTAAAGGTGCCGGACCCATTCGATCTCGGAACGCGACTGCGTGAACTCCTTCTCGTATCCGAGCCGGGCGGCCAAGGCGGCGAAGATGTGGTGGTCGGTGCGCGACTCGCCTTCCGGTTCGCGGACCTTCGGCATCGAGACGAGGTGGGGGTCGGAGAATCCGGCGGCGAAGTCGTCGCGTTCCAGGCCGGTGGCAACAGGTAGGACGATGTCCGCGAACTTGGCCGTGGTGTTCCACCAGGCTTCGTGAACCACCACCGTGTCGGGCCTCTGCCAGGCACGGGTCAACCGGTGCAGGTCCTGGTGGTGGTGGAACGGGTTTCCTCCGCACCAATACACGAGGCGCAGTTCAGGCAAGGTGAGCCGCTGTCCGTCGTAGTCGATGGTCTTCCCCGGATCCAGCAGGGTGTCGGCGATCCTCGCGACCGGGATGAAGTCCGGAACGGGGTTGGGCACTGCCGGTATCGTCGCCACCGAGGGGCGGCCCGGGGCCACGCCGGTCGCGTCCATCGTCGCGTAACCCGCGCCCCAGCCGCCGCCAGGCCGGCCCATCGAGCCCGCCATGGCGGCGAGCACGACGGACATCCAGATCGGCTGTTCGCCGTGGTCTGCCCGCTGCACCGCGTAGTTGACCATGATGAGCGAGCGCTGGGTGGTCAGGCGCCGAGCGAGGTCGATGATCGCGTCACGGCTGATGCCCGTGATCTCCGCGGCCCAGGAAGCGTCCTTGGGGGTGCCGTCGAGCTCGCCGAGCAGGTAGGAGGCGAAGCGGTCGAACCCGGTGCAGCACCGGCGAAGGAAGTCCTCGTCGTGCCACCCGTTGACCAGCATCGTGTGGGCGATGCCGAGCATCGCGGCGGTATCGGTGCTGGGGACGACGGGCAGCCACTCGGCATCGAGGAACCCGGCGACGTCGCTGCGGATGGGACTGACGTTCACGAACCGCACCCCGGCCTCACGGCACCGGCGCTGCAGGTCCTGCGTCTGGTGCCTGGCCAGCCCACCGGGGTTGATCTGGCTGTTCTTCAGGGCCAGCCCGCCGAACGCCACCACCAGCTCACAGTTCTCGGCGATCTCGTCCCACATCGGCATGCGGGACTGGTAGCTCCACGGATGCCCGCCGATCACATGCGGGAGGATGACCTCCAAAGCCGCAGTGCTGTACGTGTTGCGCGAGTCGGTGTATCCACCGCCCAACGCCAGGAACCGGTGGAGTTGCCCCTGCGCGTTGTGGAAGGCGCCCGCGCTGGCCCAGCCGTAGGACCCGCCGAACACCGCGCTGTCCCCGTGCTGCGAACGCACCCGAGACAGTTCATCACTGACCAAGGTGAGAGCGTCGTCCCAGCTCACCTCCACGAAGCTGTCCGCGCCTCTGGCCGTGTCGTGGGCGCGCGGCAGGCCGTTCAGCCAGCCCTTGCGCACCGCGGGGCGCAACACGCGAGCGTTGTCATCGGCGGCTGTCACCATTCCGGGGCCTATGGGCGACGGCGCCGGGTCATCGCCCCTCGGCTCGATGCGCACCAGCCGACCGGAGTCGACCACCGCGACAAAACTGCCCCAGTGGGTCGCAACCGACATGCGTCGTTCCACCATGCATCGACTCCGTCCCTGAAGTTCCCTGCATTCGGGCAGCGTTGCCTACGACGCAGGGGCCCCACTGCAGTGGAGCTCCGCGGGGCAGACTTCCCTTGCGGTCTGCTGCCCAACCCCCGGCGTGCTCTTCGGCAGCACCCCCTTCAACGTGGCGTGTCAAGGAGGAACGACATGCTGCTGCATCTCGTCCGGCCCGCCGCCGTAGCCCGCCGCTCGGTCGAACAGCGCCACCGGCCCCTCGGCGCCCGGCAGTGCAGGAACTTACGGAACTTCCGCCCCACTCCGCCTTGCCGATCTCTCCGTCAAACCCTGCCGACGCAGCGGCTGCCTGTGCTGGATGCTCAAGATCATCTACGTAGCGTCGAGCCCCGCGCCGGCTGGTCCCGGACAACCTGCGGACCGGGGTCGACAAGCCTGATCTCTACGATCCGAAGATCAACAAGGCGTATGCCGAACTCGCCACCCACTACGGGGCACTGGTGGATCCGGCCCGAGCGGGCAGGCCCAAGGACAAGCCGCGGGTCGAGCGGCCCATGCCCTACATTCGGGACTCGTTCTGGCGGGGGCGGGAGTTCACCTCTATCGAGCACATGAAGGCCGAGGCCATCACCTGGAGTCAGAAGGTGGCGGGCCGACGGCAGTGCCGGCCGTTGCAGGGCGCCGCGCCGATGGCGGTGTTCGAGGCCGTCGAAGCCGAGACACTGCTGCCGCTGCCGCCCACTCCGTTCGTCCTCGCCCGCTGGTCAACGGCGGTGGTCGGGCCGGACATCCACATTAGGGTCGGCCGCACTCTCTACTCGGTGCCCTGGAAACTGATCGGCCGGCGGGTCGACGTCCGCTCGACCGCAGCGATGGTGCAGGTCTTCGTCGACGGCGACCTGGTCAAGACCCACGCCGCTCTTGCCAGGGCAAACGCACCGACAGAAGCGACTACCCGCCGGAGAAGATCGCCTTCCAGATGCGCACGCCGATCTGGTGCCGCACGCAGGCATCCGAGGTCGGGGACGCCTGCCGGACCGTGGTCGACCAGCTGCTGGAGGTGAACGCGCTCTACCGGCTTCGCGCCGCCCAGGGGATCGTCGGGCTGAGGAGGAAGTACGGCGAGATCCGACTGGAGGCCGCCTGCGCGAGGGCGATCGCGGTCGGTGATCCGTCCTACCGCACCATCAAGGGCATCCTGATCGCCGGCACCGAGACCGATCCGGAGCCCGAATCGAGTGGGGACGCGGGAGCTGCGGCCTTCCTCCACGGGCCGCAGCGGCTGTTCGCCTCCGTCGCTCCGTTCGAGACGGCGGATGAGATCCACGACGACCAGGTCCACGGCGAAGCTGAGGAGAGCATCTGATGAGCGTGATGGACACCGCCCTGCGCGAGTCGCTGAAGTCCCTGCGACTCTCGGGAATGCTGGAAACCCTCGATGCCCGCCGCCTGGCCCAGGCCCACGGCGGCGAACTCGGGCGCCTGGACTTTCTGCAGGTCCTCTGCCAGGACGAGATCACCCGCCGCGAGACCGTTGCCTTCCAACGGCGCCTGGCACGGGCAAAGTTCGAGCAGCAGGTCACTCTAGAAGAGTTCGACTTCACCGCCTCCTCGAAGCTCCCCGCTGCCCAGATCCGAGATCTCGGAGCCCTGCGCTGGCTCCACTCTGGGGAGTCGGTCATCCTCTTCGGGCCGGCCGGG
This sequence comes from Streptomyces durocortorensis, assembly GCF_016901035.1. Lineage (GTDB taxonomy): Bacteria > Actinomycetota > Actinomycetes > Streptomycetales > Streptomycetaceae > Streptomyces > Streptomyces durocortorensis. The sequence continues at coordinate 21,214 of NZ_JAFEUF010000007.1, read as the reverse complement.
GTCGGAAAAACACACGTCGCTCAGGCCCTCGGTCACCTCGCCGTCCGTCAGGGCGCCCACGTCCGCTTCGCCAAGACCAGCCGGATCCTCGCGGACCCCGCCGGCGGCCACGCGGACCGCACCTGGGACAAGCGGATTCGCGAAATGGTACGGCCCGACGTGCTCATCCTTGACGACTTCGCCATGCGTCAGCTCAGCGCGGCCCAGGCTGACGACCTCTACGAACTGGTCAGCGAACGGCAGGGCCGGTCCCTGATCATCACCAGCAACCGGGCGCCCAGCGATTGGTATCCGCTCTTCCCCAACCCCGTCGTCGCCGAGTCGCTGCTGGACCGGCTGATCAACACCAGTCAAAAGGTCATCATGAACGGCCCCAGCTACCGCCCCAACAAGCGGCCGAAGAACCCCACCGCCAAGCCTTAAGCAACCAGAGACCGTCTTCAAAGACTGATCTTGGTGTCCCCACGGGTGAGCCAGGCTTCGAAGAGAGCGTCAGCAAGCCAGTGCCTGTTGACGAAGGCCAGGTGATGGGCTGACACACCGGTCCCACCGTGTGAACGGCGTGCGGGATCTGCACCTTGGGACAGCAGGAAGCACGTCGCGTCCACGTGGAGGGGCTCCCCGGTCTGGACGTGTCCGTCGATCTCTCCGTCGACGGCCCGGTGCAGGAGGGTGAATCCGTTGTACTCCTCGTGGATGTCAGCTCCTGCCGCCAAGAGGTCGCGCAGTTCCTCCAGCCGGTCCTGTTCGACAGCCAGGTGCGTCGGTGGCATCTCCATTACTGCACCTCCCCTTCGGCGAAGATCATCTCAGGTCATGGCCTTGGAACGAGATGAGAGTAACCGGCCACTTCCGAGGACCTGCCGCACTCTCAGGCAGCGGGCGTTCACGAGTGTGTCTGACCAGGCGCTACTCGCCCCTTTGAAGATCTTTTCCCGTGGGGCGAGTGATCGTTCCCCAACAAACTGCAGTCAGTCGGCGCACTCGGCCAGGAACCTCGCTCCGGCTTACCCGAAGAGGCCGAGCGGATGGCGATACGCCGAGGCGAAGGGCTCGACGTTGTCACCTTCGTTGGCGCATTGCGACCTCACGCCGTATGGCCCTTCGGCCGTATGGCATTTTCTTGCGTACGGCGCATGCAGTACCGCAGCCGGATCATTCGCTGACGCCCCTCGATCCCACGCAAGGACGGCCGAGATGATAGTTGGACCAGACCTGCCCGAAGGTGCGCGCCGGGTTCCTTACGAGTCCCCGGGCCTGCCGGATCATCGGAGCCCGCTGCGGTTCCTGTGGTGGCTGACGACAAGTCAGTACAGGCGGGTACTGCTCGGCACCCTGTGGGGCAGTACGTGGATGTGTGCGCTCATGCTTCCGCCGTACCTGTTGTCGAAGACGATCGACGAGGGGCTCAAGGCGCGGGACACCGGGATGCTGCTTCTCTGGATCGGAGCTGTGGTTGTCACCGGGGCCGGGACAGCGATCCTCGGCATCCTGCGGCACCGCACCATGACGCGCATCCGTGTGGACGCGGCCTACCGGACGGTCCAGGTCGTCACGCGCCACGTCACCCGGCTGGGGTCGGCGCTGCCCCGACAGGTGTCTGCGGGTGAGCTCACGCACCTCCAAGCCGGCGACATCAGCAGGATCGCCCAGACACTGACCATCACCGGACCCGGCGTAGGTGCGGTCATCGCGTATGCCGCAACTGCCGTCCTGCTGGTCCGGATCTCGGCCGTCATCGCCGTGGTGGTCCTTCTCGGCGTCCCGGCCCTGGCCCTGACCGTCGGCCCGTTGCTGGGAAAGCTGCACGGCGCCGAAAGCCGCTACCGGGAGGACCAGGGTGCTCTGACCTCTCTCGCCGGTGACATGGTGGCCGGCCTGAGTGTCCTCAACGGGATCGGCGGCAAGCCCCTGTTCGCCGGGCGGTACCGGGAACGCTCCCAGGCTCTGGTCCCCCTCGGATACCGCGTCGCTGCCATCACCAGCTGGGTCCAGGCACTCACCGCGTGCCTGCCCATGGTCTTCCTTGCCGTGGTGACGTGGATCAGCGCGCGGATGGCGGCCAGTGGGGCCATCACCGTAGGTGAGCTGGTGGCGGTCTACGGATATGTTGCCGCTCTGCTGGTACCCGTCTCATCCTTGATCGAAGGGGCGGATGACCTGCCGCGCGGGCTCGTCTCCGCACGGAGGGTGGTCGACATCCTGGCGCTCGCACCGGCTCCCGAGGAGCACCGGACCCGGCTCGATCCCCCAGCCGCTCCCGGCCTGCTGCACGACCCTGTATCGGGCCTGGTGGTGGCCCCGGGGAAAGTGACGGCTCTGGTCGGTGCCCGTCCCGACGAGCCGCGCGCCGTGGTGGACCGGCTGGCCGGCAACACGGACTCCGAGGCCTCCTGGGGGGACCTCAAGCTGTCCGACTGGGACCGCACGGCTCTCAGGCGGCACATTCTGCTCACGGACAACGATGCCTACATGTTCCCGGGCCCCCTGCGTTCCGTCGTCTCCGGCAGCACCGGCCGCTGCGACGAGGACATCCGGCGGGCGCTGCACGCCGCCGCAGCGGAGGACATCATCGACGCGCTCCCCGACAGGCTCGACACCCGCCTGGAGAATCAGGCCCGCAACGTCTCGGGAGGACAGCGCCAGCGGCTGCAGCTGACGCGGGCCCTGCTCGTGGATCCGGCGGTGCTCCTGCTCGTAGAACCGACGTCGGCACTGGACGCGCACACGGAGGCAACCGTTGCCGCCCGGGTGGCAGCGCACCGGCACGGGCGGACCACCCTCGTCGTCAGCACATCGCCGCTCGTGCTCGGCCAGGCCGACGAAGTCGCCTACCTCGTGAACGGAAAGGTGCAGGCGACCGGTACGCACGGAGAGCTCCTCGCCGACCAGCCGGGATACGCGGCACTGGTGTTCCGCGGCAGCACCGAGATCCCTGGCGAAGCCGCCGTGGCAAAGCCCGTGGAAGGACAGTCCCGATGAGCAGGTCCAACAAGACGCCCCGCCTGCCGATCGCCGATGCCAGGACGGTTCGCCAGGCCGGCTGGCAGCTGTTGAGGGACGACTCGGGCGCCGTCTGCGCGATGCTGCTGCTGACGTGCCTTGCCGCGCTTGCCGGCGCGGCCGGTCCCTGGCTCCTCGGCCGCATCGTGACCAGGGTCGAGTCCGGTGACCTGTCCGTCTCCGCAGTCGACGGACTGGCCGCGGCGGTTCTGGGCTTCTCGGCGGCCCGATTGGTGTTGTCGCGCTATGCGCGAGGTCTCTCCCATCGCTTCGGCGCGCGCGCGCCCGCCAGGCTCCGCGAGGAGGTCGTCGACCGCACCCTCTCGCTGCCGGGCCGTGTCGCGGACGAGGTGAGCACCGGTGATCTGGTCACCCGTACCACCCTGGACGTCTCGACCGTCGCGGCCACGCTGCGCAATGCGGCTCCGGACATGTTCATCTCCGGCATCCAGATCGTGTTCATCTTCGCCGCGGTCTTCCTCCTCGACCCGCTGCTCGGTCTCTGCTCGGTCGTGGGACTGCCACTCGTGTGGGGCGTGAGCCGCTGGTACCTCGCGCGCTCCCGCGACGCCTACCTCGCCGAGGGAGCGGCCGCCGGCGATGTCTCCGAGATCCTCAACTCCACCGCGCACGGCGCCCGTACCGTCGAGGCCTACGGGCTGCGCGAACTGCAGAACAGCACCCTCGACAAGGCCATCGACACCACCTACCGCGCCGGCATGCGCACCCTCTCCCTACGGACGGTGCTGTTCCCGGTCACCGAGTTCGCGCACACGTTGCCCATGGCGCTTATCCTGCTCGTGGGCGGGTTCGGCTACCTCAACGGCGCGATCTCCCTGGGAGTCGTGGTGGCGGGCAGCCTGTACATGTGGCAGCTGGTCGACCCGCTCAACCAGATGCTCATCTGGGTCGAACAACTGCAGCGCAGCGGCGCCTCGTTCGCCCGCATCAAGGGTGTCGGACTGGTGTCGCACACAGCTGACGCTCCTGTGCCGGCCCCTGTGGACGACCTCATCGAGGTCAAGGGCGTGGGGTATTCCTACGTCCCCGGGCACGAGATCCTCAAGGACGTAGAGCTGCTGGTCCGTCCCGGTGAACGGCTGGCGGTAGTCGGCCGGTCAGGAGCCGGCAAGTCCACCCTCGGCAAGTTGCTGTCCGGTGTGGACGTCCCTGACACCGGCCACGTCCTGGTCGGCGGCGTGCCCGTCGCCGACCAGGCCGCGGCGGGCGAACTGGGCAACCGCATCGTCCTCATCACGCAACAGCACCACGTGTTCATGGGCACCCTTCGCGACAACATGACCATGGCCGCGCCCGAAGCCGACGACGAGGCCGTCCTCGCGGCCCTGAGGTCAGTGGAAGCGGACTGGGTGGCCGAACTGCCGGAGGGCCTGGACACCCCGCTGGGCTCAGGCGGAGTCGAGCTGGAGGCCGCCCAGGCACAGCAGCTCACCCTGGCCAGGGTGCATCTGGCGGACCCGCACACCCTGATCCTGGACGAGGCCACGTCACTGCTCGACCCGACGACGGCCCGGCAGGCGGAGCGGGCAGTGGCCGCCGTCCGGTCGGACCGCACCGTCATCGCCATCGCCCACCGGCTGCAGACCGCACACGACGCCGATCGCATCGCCGTCATGGAGTCCGGCCGCATCGTCGAGCTGGGCACCCACGACGAGTTGGTCGGCGCGGGCGGACCGTACTCGGATCTGTGGAGGTCGTGGAACGGCGAAAGCTGAGCCTTCGGCACGGCGTACGCCCCTGGGAGTCCGCTTCCCGGGGGCGTACCCGCTTCTGCTCCCCTGGACCGCCCATCCGCGAACGACGTGAAGGAACTCGGTTGTGCATACCCTGCGCTGGCACAGGCTCGTCGAAACCCTGCTGTGCTCATCGCGGGAATCAGTACCGCTCTCCGGTGGAGCACGGCTGGACTGAAGGCCGACTGATTGTGGCGTTTGCGGTCATCTCTGAACATGCTGCGTGCTGCTGCCCTTCGGGTCTCTACCGTGTGCTGAGGCCGGGTGGGCGGTTGCCTGCCGGTCGCTCCGGAGGAGAGCAGGAGGCGGTCGGAGTGTCCGAGTTCGAGCTGCTCGACCGGAAGGAGCGCGCTCTGCGCGCCGAGGCGGAGGTCTTGGACAAGGAGATGGCGGAGATCCGTCGGCGGCGGGACGCGGTGGAGGCGACCCTGCAGCGCATCGCTGACGCTCGCGCGACCCTGGAACGGCTCGTCATTTTGACTGCCTGCCCGACGTGAGCAATACCGTGACCCGAAAGTAGTTCACCTTTGAACTTCTAGTCGGCCACAGTTAGCTAAGCGGGCACATTCCCCAAATCGGGAAGAAAGCGACGCCTTCTAAGGACCCTTACGCGGCCGACAACGGAGGACCCGGTGTCTTTGGATGTCCGTCGAGGAGTGCGGCCGCCAGAGAGGCGTACAGACGCTTTTGCTCCCCGCGAAGGCGAACCATGCGCCCGATTGACCCGTCTCGCTGAAGGTGAACCATGTAGGGGCCGTGAGCAGCGACGGTTCAGATGGAGCGACACGAGGTGCGGCTGGCGTCCCGCTCAATCTGAGTTCCGAGCGTCCGGACGTGCCTCGCGTTCGGCGGCGAACTCGTCGAGAAGCTGGAACAGGACCTCGATCGCGCGCGTCTCATCCCCGGGTAGCAGGTCGGTGATGTTGTTCCAGCCCTCCGGGAGCGCGATGTGCAGGACCTGTCCTGGCCAGGCATGGGCGCAGTTGCGGCCGCGGCGGGTGACGAGCCATTCGTGCCAGCCAGTGAGTCCCTGTCCGCCGTGGCGTATCGCGTGCTGGTCGTAGCCGGTGAGGAAGGCGGTCAGCTGGTGGAATGACGAGGCTGTGCCGACGAAGATGCCGGGGCGCTTTCCGACGTAGGCGAAGTACTCGCGCTCGCTCATTTCGATGATCTGTCTCATCGCTCTCCCCCGCGGGGCTGGTGCGGCCCGGGCTGTGCACTGTGGAGATGCCGACGGTCGTTCCAGAGTCGTCTGAGGGCTTCGAGTTCGGTGCGGGGGAAGTGCTCGCCCCATTTGCCTCGGTAGCCGCTCTCGCCATAGGTGCGCGCGACGTGATCGAAGCAGCGGATCGCTGCGCGGACCAGTTCGTCGATGGCGTACTGGCTCGACCACAGTTCGGTGCCCTTGTTGTCGTGGTCGCTTCCGTCCCGGAGCTCCAGGACCCGGACCCAGACGTGCTCGTCTTCCCGATAGAAGATCCATCGGTAGGCGGTCGGCTCGGCCTCGAACTGCGCTCGCGATTCCATCTCTCCGACAGTCAGCCGGGCCAGCGCGGTCAGGAATTCCTCTGGCGCACTCGTGATGGAGGAGGCGGTGAGCACGATGGACGCGTGGAGGTCCGTGACTGTGCAGTCAGCCCAGCCGTGTCCGTCGAGGCGCCAGTCAAGGCGCAGGCCGATCGTCACGATGGACTCCCGTCGGCAGTGCGACTGCCCAGGCAACAGATGGTCACGCTGCTGTCCTCGATGCCATCGCGGTGGGCCATGTGGGTCAAGTTAGGTCAAGGCCAAGGCTGCCGTCACCACGATTCCGCGGTGCTGTTGCTATCCGACAGTGTGCGCAATCATGGGGAGTTGGTGGATGAGCCACGCCACGCACGCAGACAGCGCGGCCCCATCACGGTCTGCTGCACCCTGTCCCACTCCCCCGGCCACCAGGGGCAGCGCCTGTCTGGACGCACATGAGCAGGCCTTCGCGTACACCATGGAGGACTTCGCGGCCGATAGCTCGCGGCCGCCGAACTTCTACTGCACCAGGCCAGGCTCGGCGGTTCTCTCTAGCAGCGGTACCGTCACCGGACCAATCCCCCGGCGCTTCCCCGGGTTACAGCACCTAACAGAATGAGGTGACGTTGCTGTCGCTCCAGGTAGGAGATGAGTGTCCGGTCCCTCGACGTTGAGCTCTATGAGTATCTGTACGGGTAGCAGCGGTCCGTGCAGCAGTCCCAAGTGAGACGCTGTTGTCTTTCCGAGTCTGACGACTGTGTTTTCGCTGGTCAGGGGTAGGGGCGGCGTCGGTGTGGGAGTGATGGGGTGTCGTTTCGTCGCTCTCGTGGAGGTCGTGGATGCCGTCGGTTGTCGGACTGCTGGAACAGCACGAGCTTGCCGCTCGTCGTCGTGTGGACGGGCTGCGTGAGGAAGCGGACCGCATCCAGGCCGATCTCGCGATGGCCGAGCGGGAGTGGTCGGAGTGGACGATCGCCCGTGAACGTGTCGGTGCGGTGCTGTCCGCGCCGGACAGTGACTCAGCCGGCGTCGCCACCGACGTGCCGGAGGGTGTTGTGACGGGAGCCGAGGTGCAGGCGTCACCGCCTCTGGTGGTGACGGCGAGGTCACAGGTTCCGATGTGGCGCGAGGGGCTGACCGGGACGGCACTGTCGGTGGACTACCAGCGCATCCTGGCCTCGATCGAGGATCGGATCCGTCTCGGTCGAGGGCCGCTGACCTGTCAGGAGATGGCCGCCGTGTTCGGCCTGGATGTGGTGCCGGCCAAGGTGGAGGGGCTGCGGTCGAAGGCGAAACGCCTGGTCTCACGGGGCTGGCTGGCCGAGCCGGCCCCGGGCCGGTTCACGCTCGCGCGGAGCGTGAGCGTGCCAGGCGGCGGGTCATGATCATGGTCATCGACCAGTAGATCATCGCCTCGGCGCTGCTGGTGGATCGTTCGAAGTCACGGACCAGGCGGCGGCTTCGCATCAGGTGGGCGAAGAGACTCTCGACGATCCACCGCTTGGGCAGCACCACGAAGCCGCGCATGTCGTCGCTCCGCTTGACGATGGCCAGGACCAACGCGAGCGCGGCCAGGCAGTGCTCGACGAGGCTGCCGGTGTAGCCGCCGTCGGCCCAGACGAGTTCCAGCCGGTGGTGAGCGTCGGTCACCCGCTCAAACAGCACCTTCGCAGCAGCGCGGTCGCCGATGTCCGCCGCGGTGACCATCACGCCCAGCAGCAGGCCGAGGGTGTCGACCACCACGTGCCGTTTGCGGCCGTTGATCAGCTTCCCGCCGTCGAACCCGCGGCTGTCAGCGCCGACGACGGCGTCCGCCTTGACGGACTGCGAGTCGATCACGCCGGCCGTCGGTTCCGCATCCCGCCCCGACTCCTGACGGACCCGGCCGCGCAGCCGGTCGTGGAACTCCCTGACCAGCACGTGGTCGCGCCAACGGCGGAAGAACGCATAGACCCGGTCCCACGGCGGGAAGTCAGCCAGCATCGCCCGCCACTTGATCCCGTTGTCCACCAGATAGCGGACCGCGTCCAGTATCGCCCGCTGGCAGTACACCTCCGGCTGCCCGCCCCGGCCCCGCATCCAGCCCGGCACCGGCAGCAGCGGCCGGACCACGACCCACTCCGCGTCCGTCATGTCCGAGGGATACCGCCGAACACGCTCCGGATGATCGGCCGCATTCCCGAACCGGTGAGCGACGCAATCACACGACAGAGCAGCCGAGTTGAACTCCACCGGCGCGAGCACGTACAACTGCGGCAACAGGGTCTCCTGGATCTCGGTCGGCTTCGCAACCCCGAGCTACCAAGAGGCCCTGCCTTCATGCCCGCAGCCAGCCACGGTCACCCGAACGAGACTCCCGTTCGACGCCCACCCCTCACGATCGGAACGACAACAGCTACTGAGGGGACGATCAGTCCTGAGATGAAGAATCTGAGAGCGGCTGCGAACTGCCAAGGTGTTAGTTTCCTACCGTGCTGAGACACCAAGACGAGACCAGGGCGGCCTATGACGGGGTCGTCGACCTGTACGCGTCGATGTTCGCTAATCGCCTGGAGACGCAGCCGTTCGCGCGGAACATGATCGGCACCTTCGCCGAGCTCGTGCGTGCCACGGGAAACCTGCGGGTAGCCGACGTCGGGTGCGGGCCCGGTCATCTGACGTCCATGCTGCACGACTTGGGCCTGAACGCCTTCGGGCTCGACCTCTCCCCGGCCATGGTCAGCCACGCTCGGCGGGCCCATCCGGCGCTGCGGTTCGACGAAGCGCGAATGGAGGCCCTGCCGGTCGAGGACGACGCGCTCGGTGGAGTGCTGGCTCACTACTCGATGATCCATACCCCACCTGGGGAATTGCCCGCGCTGCTCGCCGAGCAGGTGCGCGTCCTGGCACCAGGGGGCCTGCTCCTGGTGTCCTTCTTCGGGACCGAGGAACCGGAGCCGGTCCGCTTTGACCACAAGGTGGCGCCCGCCTATAGCTGGCCGGCGGAGCAGTTTGCCGCGATGCTGTCCGGGGCCGGACTCGTCACAGTTGCTCGGTTGCTCCACGACCCAGCGTCCGAGCGGGGGTTCCTCGACACCCACTTGCTGGCCCGCCGCCCGTAGCGCGTGCCCCGTGGCCTGGACGGGGTGGTGCAGGACCCTCGCGTGGATGAAGCTCGTTCAACTTGAAGGTCCTCTTGCCGTACTGATTTGTGTCGCGATCTGGCTAAGAGGTTGTCTCACGTGGTGGCTCAGCTATCAAACCGTGCTCGTGAGAAACATCTGGAACTCTGCAGCGAGGTTTCGCATCTCCTCGCCGGCCGCATGCACGGTGGTGGTCTCGAAGTGCCACTCCTCGGACGGAGGCCGGTAGTGGATGCCCCACGTCAGGTGGACATAGCCGCCCGGGCGGTGTTCCGCCGCGATCGTCAGGTCGCGTTCCAGGGAGCGCCAGCTACGCGCTCCTTCCCAGCCGCGGAAGTCCTCGGCCAGTGAGGAAAGGAAGGTATCGAGGCCGTCGCCGTCCCACGTGCGCACCAGGGTCTCGATGCTCACCCACTGCCCGCGAGCTTTCACGAGGAAGTCGAGTGTGGGGTCTTCCCCGTAGGGTCTTGTCGGCTCGGAGAAGAGCAGGTGGACCGGTCTCGGTCCGGGCTCTCCCACACGTACCGCGGGCCCGTCTTCGGTCATTTGAGCAGGTTAGAAGTCGTGGGGCTCGATGACCGGCTGATATAGCCGCCCTGCCCCGGCAGCGGACCGCGGGTACTGGTTGGGGCATGATCGTCCGTCATGGCTGTAGATCTTGCGCGGGAACTGGTCCCCGATGGGCTGTGGAAGATAGCCGCGCCGCTGATACCGCCGTTCCGGCCCAGAAGACAGGGCGGTGGAACAGCGCCGGTGGTGGACCGGAAGGGGTGTTCACGGCGGTGGTCTACGTGCTGACCAGCGGTTGTGCCTGGCGCTACCTGCCGCCGACGTTCGGCACCTCGCCGTCCACTGCGCATCGCCGTTTCACGACGTGGACCAAGGCCGGTCTATGGCGGCGGCTGCATCGGGCGGTGCTGGACGAGCTCGGTGCCAGGGGCGAGCTGGACTGGACCTCAGCGATCATCGACGCCGCATCCGTCCGCGCGAAAAGGGGGGCTCGCTGACCGGACCGAACCCGGTCGATCGCGGCAAGAAGGGCAGCAAGCTACATGTGCTGTCCGAAGCCCAAGGCATCCCGCTGGCCGTCGCAGTCTCCGGTGCGAACATGCACGACAGCCAAGCGTTCAAGCCGCTACTCCTGGGCCTCCCCGCCGTACGGTCCCGGCGCGGGCCACGACGACGGCGACCGGTCAAGGTCCGCGCCGACAAGGCATACTTCTCCACCGAACACCTCGCCTGGCTCCGCTCACGACGGCTCATCCCGCGCATCGCGCGCCCGGGGATCGAGTCCGGCGAGCGGCTCGGCCGACACCGCTGGAAGATCGAGAGGTCGATCGCCTGGCTGTTCGGCTACCGCCGCCTTGCCGTCCGCTATGAACTCAAGGGCAGCCACTTCCTTGCCTTCCTGGGCCTCGCCGCAGCTCTCACCTGCTACAAGAAGCTCGCGAAACTCACCACCTGAGACAACCTCTAAGCAGCAACTTGATGACTTCGTGTTCTATTGGAAATCCAACGATCATGGACGCGAGTTGAGGACGCGATGAGCTGGCCGCGGTGGCGGCGGGCGGTGAGGGTGTAGCGCTGGCCGCCGGGCTCGGTGATGTGCACGGTCGCGGTCCGCCTGCTCTGCGGCGGGTTGGTCCAGGCCGTGGTGACCGCGCGGCCTGCGCGGCGAGCTGCTCGGCCCGCCCCCGCCGCCCCGCCGCGCACCACAGCGGCGATGTTTACGATCGCGGAGGACCGCCACCGGGCGAGCAGCTGCTCCAGCGGGCGCGGGTCTTCTTCACAGGGCGGGTGTCCTAAGCCGCCTGCCAGCCCATGCCATGACGGGCCTTCTCCCCGGGCAGCCACCCTGATACTGGGCGTACGTGTAGGTGAGGCCCTCCAGGACGTCCTCGATCCGCTGGCGGCGGGTGGAGGACCAGTCGATGAGCACCTGGTCGACGCCGACTATCTCCGTCACCGGGCGCCGCGGGCCCGGGCGTCATCTCCAGAGGCACCACAGGGATGACGGCTGAAGGCAGGTGGCCGAGTAGCTGGCTCAGGTGGTGAGCAGTTCGGCGATCTCATGGGCGAGCTCCGGGCCGAGCGAGCCCCAGCCATCCTTGTAGCCGTACACACTCCCCAGGCTGCGGGCGTCGTAGTCGCCGTTCAGGATGTCTATGTCGGTGGGGGTGATGAGCGACGGGTGGGGGACACCTACGGCGCCCGAGACCTTCAGCAGATCCTTGCGCAGGGTGCGCAGGTACATCGCGGCCCGCTCGCCCTTCGAGGATGCGTCGATGCCGCGCGCCAGCCACGGATTCTGGGTGGCGATGCCGGTGGGGCACTTGTCGGTGTGGCACTTCTGGGCCTGGATGCAGCCGATGGACAGCATCGCCTCACGGCCCACGTTGATCATGTCGACGCCGAGGGCGAAGGCGACGACGGCTTTCTCGGGCAGGCCGAGCTTGCCGGAGCCGATGAAGGTGATGTCGTCGGTCAGGCCTCGCTCGGCGAACACGCCGTAGACGCGGGTGAAGCCCATGCGGAACGGCAGGGACACCGAGTCGGAGAAGATCAGGGGAGCCGCCCCGGTGCCGCCCTCGCCACCGTCGACGGTCACGAAGTCGACCCCGCGACCGCCCCGCTCCATCAGGGTGGCGAGTTCCTCCCAGAAGTCCATCTCCCCGATGGCGCTCTTGATCCCGACCGGCAACCCGGTCTCCGTGGCGAGGAGTTCCACGAAGTCGAGCATCGAGTCCACGTCGTGGAACGCGGTGTGCCGCGACGGCGAGGCGCAGTCCTCGCCTGCGGGAATGTCGCGGATCCTGGCAATTTCGTCGCTCACCTTCGCGCCCGGCAGCATGCCGCCGAGCCCCGGCTTCGCGCCCTGCGAGAGCTTGATCTCGATCGCCTTGACGGGCGCGTCCGCGATCATGGACTTGAGCTTGTCGAGGTTGAACGTCCCATCCTCGTTGCGGCAGCCGAAGTACGACGTACCGATCTGAAGGACGAGGTCCCCGCCGTTGAGGTGGTAGGGCGACAGGCCGCCCTCGCCGGTGTTCTGCAAGGTTCCGGCCAGCGCCGCGCCCTTGTTGAGCGCCGTGACGGCCGCGGCGGACAGCGAGCCGAAGCTCATCGCCGAGATGTTGATGACGCTCGCCGGGCGGAACGCCTTCGCGCGACCGCGCGGTCCGCCGAGCACCTTGGCCGAGGGCAACGCCGCCTGCGGGTCGCTCAGAACGGGCAGCGCATCGGCGAACGTACGCTGCTTCACGTATGCGTAACCCTGCACGTGCTCGATGTCGTTGTCGGTGCCGAACCCGAAGTAGTTGTTCTCCCCCTTCGCCGACGCGTAGATCCAGCTGCGCTGGTCACGGCTGAAGGGACGCTCCTCGTCGTTGGACGTCACGATGTACTGCCGTAGCTCGGGGCCGATCTTCTCCAGCGCGTACCTGGCGTGCCCCACCAGGGGGAAGTTCCTCAGCAGCGCGTGCTTCTTCTGCACGAGGTCGCGGGCAGCCACCAGCGCCAATCCTGTAGCAGCTGCCGCACCTATGCTCCGAGCGCGCATGAATAACGTTCCTCTCCTCGACTGGCCGAACCTCACGGTGGCCGTCTACCCCGCGCCGCGGAAATACCACGCGATACCGCCGCAGACCCGAGGGCACCACCCCCGCGGGAGTGCCGCCGCGCGGCCCGTACGGGGGTCGGGCCGCGCGGCGGGCGGGTCAGAGCGTCGAGTCGAGGTGCCCGAGGTGCTCGATGAGGTTCATGTTCTCGGCGTAGTCCACGGGGCAGTTGATGATCGACACGCCCGGGTCCGCCAGTGCCTCACGGAGCGTCGGCAGCAGGTCCCCGGCGGACTCGATGTGGTAGCCCTTCGCGCCGAAGCTGCGGGCGTACTGAACAATGTCCGGGTTACCGAAGTCGGTGTTGGAGTTCTCCCCGACCTCCAGGTCCATCTTCCACTTGATAAGCCCGTAGCCGTTGTCCTCCCAGATCAGTACGGTCAGCGGGATGTTCTCGCGGACAGCCGTCTCGATCTCCTGGGAGTGCATGAGGAACGAGCCGTCGCCGACCGCCGCCAGCACCTTCGTCTGCGGCCTGGCGAGCTGGACCGCGAGCGCGCCGGGCAGCGAGAAGCCCATGGTGGACAAGCCGTTGGAGATGAGGCAGGTGTTCGGCGCGTACGTCGGGTAGAGCCGGGCCATCCACATCTTCAGCGCACCGGTGTCGACCAGCACGATGTCGTCGCGACCGAGCGCGGCGCGGGTGTCGGCGATGACGCGCTGCGGGGCGAGCGGGTAGCGCTCGTCCGCGGCGCCCTGCTCGAGTTCCTTGGCCAGCAGCACGCGGGTGGCCTTGGTGTCCTCGTCGTCGATGGTCCAGCGCAGGCCGTCGAGTTCGGTGACAAGGGCGTCGAGGGAGGCGGAGATGTCGCCGATGATGCCGACATCGACCGAGTAGCTGTCGTCCACCTCCGCCGGGACGCGGTGGATGTGGATGATCTTCTTGTCACCGTCCGGGTTAATGCGGGACGGGTCGAACTCCTGCAGCTCGTAGCCGACGGCGATGACGACGTCGGCCTCCTCGAACCCGAAGTTGGTGTAGTCGCGCCGCATGAAGCCGAACGTGCCTGTCGCGCACGGGTGGTCGTCGGGCAGGACGCCCTTGCCGTGGAAGGTGGTCGCCGTCGACACGTCGAGTGCGGTGACGAACGCCGCCAGCGACTCCTCGGCGCCGCCGCGCGCCGCGCCGTGTCCGGCAAGGATCACCGGTCGGCGGGCCTCCCGGAGGAGCTCCCCCGCCCGCTTGATCTGCTTCGGGGACGGCGCCTCGGGCTGCACGACGTTCCTGCGCAGCGGGCGCAGGTCCGAGCCGTCCGTCGCCTCGTCGACGTCCTCGGGCACGGCGAGGTAGACGGCGCCGGGCCGCTCGGACTCCGCGGTCTTGAACGCGCGCCGCACCATCTCGGGGATGGCCCGGGTAGCCGGGACCTCCGCCGACCACTTCGTGACCGGGGCGAACATGCTCACCAGGTCGACGAACTGGTGGGACTCCTTGTAGTTGCGCTCCTTGCCGACCTGCGCGGTGATCGCGACAACGGGCGTGCTGTTCGTCATGGCGTCGGCAACGCCCAGCATCAGGTTGATCGCGCCGGGTCCGAGCGTCGCGGACATCACACCCGCCGAGCCGGTGAGCCGGCCGTGCATCTCCGCCATGAAAGACGCGGCCTGCTCGTGCCGGGTGAGGACGTAGCGGATCTTCTCCGAGCGGGCGAGGGCGTTGGTGAAACGGATGTTCTCCTCGCCCGGTACGCCGAACACCACCTCGACGCCCTCGTTCTCCAGGCAGCGAACCAGGAGTTCGGCCGCTCCGTCGGGGGTCTGTTTCCGGTGCTCGGCGTCGCTCACGCTGATCGTGTCCTCTCCTGAGTTTTGGCCGCGCCGATGGGCGGGCCGATCAGCCGTCTACCCCGACCGGCCGGACGGACGCCTGCGGGCCAGGGCTGCGAGAGCTCTGTCGGACCCGGGGGACCGTCCGGGTCTTCGGTGACAGCTCGTTCCTCGATTCCCTTCTCCTCGGACGCAGTCGCCACCGCGCGCGGACAGCCGACTCGTCCTGGCCAGCTCCCTGCTACACCGCCTCGTCGTGCTCCTGTTCTCCGTGACTGGCGCTCTGCCGTACTACCGGCCACTTCACGAACGCGGACTCAAGCCGCCGACCTCCACAGCATGAGCCCACCCAAACACACCATCGACCGGGCCCCGGCCGCCCTCACGTCGAGATCATGCGAGTCAGCGGCCCTTGCGGGGTGGCGGGATCTTAGGCAGGGAGTTCCCACAGCGGGGGTCTCCGTCGCGGCGGTGCCTTTACTGGAGCCCGGTGGGTCCTTCCCCGCCTCGTCGGCGAGGTCCGCTACACCTCCCGCACCGGCGCCGGACGCCTGCGCCGCCCCTCCTGGCACCGGCTACGCCCCGAACTCGCACCCGACGACCCCGGCTGACGTGACCGCCAGGCCATGGCCGTACGCGTTCGGGCCCGGGCTCCTCGCCCGTGTTGTCAGGCACGTACGCCTGCGCCCGGCGTCGCGTTACGCAGCGGCCCCTGCCGTGGTCTCGGGCTGGTCGTCCACGTGCTTCAGTTGCCTCCGGCCCTCGACGACGAGCCCCGGACCCAGCGTCTGCCAGAAACGGTGGGTGGTCACCTTGATGCTTAGTTGCAGCAGCCGTTTCCAGTAGGCGGCGACCTGCTGGTGCTGCTCGTCGGTGTAGCCGAGGCTGTCCGGTTTGGAGGGCCGGTAGTTGGAGTGGAGCTCTTGTCCGATGCGCGAGAAGCATGACCACACCTGACCAGCACCCGCTCCATCCGATGAAACAGCAGCTCAGCCCAGAGAACTGAAAACAGGTCCCCCACCCCCTAGCGGTGAGAGCTCGACCCGGAACACCATCGCCACCCACACCGAACTGATCAGCCCCGGCCAGCCCACCACCCACTGATCAGAAGAACCGCCCCTGGACATTCAGCGGTCGGCCAGGTTGGGGCTGGACTGGGCACAGGTCTGAGGATGGTGAGAGGGCCACGGTGAGGGCGAGCGGGGCCCTGCAGGGCCCCGCTCGGCCTTGGCTGCGGTGCCGGGCCGGGTTCTCCGGCGGCGCCCAGCGGAACTGAGTTGCCCAGCAGCCGGTGCGAAGCCGGTGAAGGCTTGTGCGGGCGCGGGACAACCCCTCGCCCGCCCTGCGATTCTGTGCGCTGACAGATCATCGGCTCCTGAAGGGCACCATCGCTCATGCGCATGAACCGACTCACCACCCTCGTCCTCGCCGCGGCGCTCGGCTGCGCCGGCGTCCTCGCCGTCGGCCCCGCGGCCGGCGCCTCCGCCCCGTTCGGATGCCAGTACAAAGTCCTGTGGCCGACCGCCGGTGTGTACGAGAACCCGAACCCGACGAGCGCGGTCGTCAAGACCAAGCACGCTGGTGACATAGTCGGTGCCTCTACCTGCGAGGGCGCCAGTTACAACGAGTACGGCTACGTTCTGGTCACCACCGACGCGGCGGCCGACGGCCGGGGCTGGATGCGTGAGGAGGCCGTCGTTCAAATCTGACGCATCCTGAGCCCTTCCGGGTCGAAGCACACTCGTCTCGGGGTAGCTTCGCCGCAAGAGGATGCGAAGGCGGCGGGGTGTTGGGGCCCGACCCGGCCGCCGGAGCCCAGCACCCCCGCTGCGCGGGCTGGCTGGGCCTTAGATGAGGAACACCGGCGGCCGGGGACCGGAACGGCGTTGCCTGTCGGCGCCCAACCTCGTCGTCGGCGATATCGCCTAGCAAGGAGGCTCGCTCTTCCACGCCGCGACAAGGGACGAGCTCTTCCTCTCCAGCGGCGCCTTGGTCATGACCACCGTGCTGCTGGGCGGCCTACTCGTCCGCCAGAAGCGCGGCCGGCTCAAGATCGGCTCCGACGGCATCCTGCTCATCGTCATCTACGCGAGCACCGTCGCCGTCCTCGCGGTCCGAGCCAACGCCTCACACAAGATCGACCGCCCCCGCCGAGCCGAGACGCGGAACAGCAGTAGATCCGCACGGACAACAAGAGCCGGCGGGGCCCCGGACCGCTGCGACCAGGAACAGCGTCGCGTCCTGGTCGTTCGCGTCGCCTCCCGCCGCGCCGCCGGGCACGGTCTGCCCAAGCCCCTCTCCGGGTGCAGACATGTGAAGGGCCCCAGCAGACCCCATAGGCCCGGGATCCCTTCGACGTCAGGCAGCCGAGGTGCAACGCACGATGGTGTCCTCGCACGGTCCCTCGGCGTACACCTTCAACGCCTCCAGCTCGCGGTCATCCGCGGTGAGGTCCCAGCGCAGTTTCGTGGCCACCCACTCCCCCACGTACCGGCACTGCGCCTCCGGCGACGGCGGCATCCAGTCCGCCGGATCCTGGTCCGACTTCTGCCGGTTGGAGCGGGCCGTCACCGCGACGGGAGAAACCGTCGAGCCCTGGTCGTTCGCGTACGCCTCCCGCCGCGCCGCGGTCGACGCCGAGCCGGAGCGGGAGCGTGCCGACCAGGTCCCAGGCGACGAGGACGGTGATGAAGGTCCCGGCGATCGACTGGGCCACCACCAGCTGACACCCCGACGAGCGCCCCATCGTCCCGCGCCCCCTAGCCCACCGCCCGGGGACGCGGGAGTGGGTGCTGACCATTCCCCGCGTGGAGCTGCCCTTGGCCTGATTTCCCACGCGGGAATCCGGAACTCAGTCGTCCACATGCCTGCTTGATGCGCTTGCGAGCTTTGCCACGACGTGATCCGGCAGCGGCTTGTTCGGCAGGAAGGTGACGCCTGTCTTGCTCGCTGCGAGTCCCGCTTCTGCGATTGCCTCGGCATGTTCTGAGATCGCGGGAGCGAGAAAATACACCCCGATCTTCTTGCTGAACGCCGCATAGCTCGCGACGACCTTGCCCCGAATCCTGAACCCCGGCATGTTGTAGGCCACCATCTCCTCCGCATCCGGGAGAGCCTCGCGCAACAGATCCCGAAGGTGTTCGAGAACCGGGCGGAACGCCTCCGGAGCAGCGGCGATGTAGGAGTCGTGATCAGGAACAGTTGTCATGCCTGGGCCTTTCTCTCAAGGGAAGAACTCTAAGCCCACTACTCCGGCACGAGCAGCGCGCGGCGCTCGGCGTCGACTTGACCACACCCAACTGACACCCCGGCCGCGAAACCGCCGTCCCGCGGCGGGCTCCCCTACAGGCCGCCGTCCGTGGGGCGGGTCAGGCGTGCCTTGCCAGCCAGTCGGTATAGCGGGTGGGTGCGATTCGGGCGCCGCCCTTCGGGGTGAGGACGTCCCCGTTGACCGCGGCGAACATCCCAGCGGTGTCGTCGGTGGTCACCGAGCGGCTGTCGCCCTCGGCGCGGAGTGTGATGAGGCCCAGTTCGTCCAGCGGATAGGCGTCGGGCCCGGCGAGTTCGAGAGTGCCCCGGAGCGGTGTGCCGGCGGCTACCTCGGCGACGGTGGCGGCGACGTCCGCGGCGGCGACCGGCTGGAGCCGGGTGCGAGGCAGGCGCACCGTGTCGTCGTCGGCGGTCCAGGAGAGAACAGCGGGGATGAACTCCATGAACTGCGTGGCGCGGACGATGGAGTAGGGCACGGGGCCGGCCTTGAGAATGTCCTCCTGGAGCGTCTTGGCCCGGTAGTAGTCCAGTTCGGGCACCTGGTCGACCCCGACGATCGACAGGACGACGAAGTGCCCGACATCCGCCTTCCGGGCAGCGGTGACGAGGTTGTCCATCGAGGTCCGGAAGAACCCGGGCGAGGCGTCGTCGAACGTCGGTGAGTTGGTGAGGTTGACGACCACGTCCGCGCCTGTAAGGGCGGCGTCCAGACCTTGGCCGGTGATCACGTCGACCCCGGTGGACTGGGAGTGGGGTACTGCGCGGTGTCCAGCCGCGTCGAGATCCCGCACCACCTGGGATCCGATCAGTCCGGTTCCGCCGATGACGGCAATGTGCATGGTCCTGCCCTTCCTCGATCACGCGTCCCGCCCGGCCGGCCGGGGGCGTCGCGCCTCCCACCCGGCAAACACGGACATCATTTATCCGAGATAATACTCGGACATTGCGTGTCCGGGTATCTGGGGCCGTGGATTAGAGTGAAGAAGTGAAAATGTCTGGTGGCGTCGAGTGGGCACTGCACTGCTGCGTCGTACTGACCGCGGCGCAAGGGCCCGCGTCGGCCGCTCGGCTGGCGGAGCTGCACGACGTCTCGCCCAGCTATCTCGCCAAGCAGCTGCAGGCCCTCTCGCGGGCCGGCCTCGTCCAGTCGGTCCAGGGCAAAGCGGGCGGCTACGCCCTGACCCGGTCACCCGCGCTCATCACGGTGCTCGACGTCGTCGAGGCGGTCGACGGCCCGGGATCCGCGTTCGTCTGCACCGAGATCCGTCAACGCGGCCCGATGGCCACTCCCCCGGAAGCCTGCACCGCACCTTGCGCCATCAGCCGCGCCATGGCCCGGGCCGAGACCGCCTGGCGGGAAACCCTCCGCTCGATCACCGTCGCCGACCTCGCCACCGACGTCACCTCCGACTACGGCCCCGGAGCTCTGGTCAGGATCAGCACCTGGCTGAACACAGCCGGCACCTAGATCCGCGGGCCCGAGGTAGCGGCCGGTGGCCGCGTGGTAGACCCCGATGCGGTGATCGTGGTGGGGCATGAAGCGGACCCGGACCTGGATCCCGGCCTGCCCCGTCATCCATGCCCCACGTAACCGCGTCTGCGGAAGCGGATGCCGCGAGTGGTCGGCGTGCGGGTGCCGGCGTCTTCCAGGGTGAACGTCCACAGATCCACGGCCGACACGTCCCACAGCGGAGTGGAATCGTCCCTCCACGCTGGGAGCGGTGTCTTGCCCCGGAGCGGTGCGGGGCAGTGCCCAGTGTCCTACCGCCGTGTCCAGGCCAGCAGCCGGGCGGTGAAGTCCTCGAAGCTGAGCAGCACCTCGTCCTTCGGCCGGGAGGGACGTTTGCCGGGGCGGGGCTGGCGAGCGTAGCCGGGCAACGCCGCCAGGAACCCCTGAGCACACCAGCACCCACCAGCCAGCGGATCAGGACTCACGAAACTGAGACAGCACCACCCCTCCCGCGACAACGCTCCACCACAGCGATGCCCTGCAGATCTCTCACCTCAAGAACAGTGACCTCCCAGCCCTTCAACAGCCCACGACCAGCACCAATCCCCTCAAGCCACGCTGTCTCTCACCCCACTGTCACAAAACCGAGAGATCGCACCCACTGTGCGGTCCCTCCGAAGATGAGGTGATCCCGCCCGCCCTGAGGCGTTTGCTCGGATTGCCTCAGATTGAGTGAGACGCCGCAGGTCATCAGGTTGTGCGCCTGCGGTCGCGTCGCCGTGCGCCTCGGATCGAGGGGGACGAGCGCGTTCGGAACGTCCCGCTCAAGTTGAGGCACCGCTGGTCAGGACTTCGATACGCCTCACTCCGAGCGGGACCGGACACCCTCACACCAAAGAGCACGCCGGACATCACCCACCGAACCCCCCTCAAGCACGTCAGTCATCAGGGAGCCAGCCCCGGTCACGCAACGCCCCGACGAATCTGCCGTAGGAGTCCTCCAGCGCGGGGCGCTGCGTCGGCACCGGCTCGACCAGGACACCTTCACCGACCATGGCCGCGGCACTCGCCGCGAGATTCTCGTGGAGCGTGCCGGTCGCGGCGAGGAGCGCGGCACCGAACGCCGTCTCCGCACGCTCGACAACCCTCACCGGGCGGTCCAGGACCGTGGCCCGGATCGCCGTCCACACAGCACTGCGGCTCCCCCCGCCGGCCGCGTTGAGCGGGCCCAGCACACGCACCCCCAGACGCTCCACCCGGTCCAGGGCCAGCCGTTCCACGAACGCGACCCCCTCGAGCGCCGCACGGTGGGCATCCACCTCACCGCCGGGGCGGCCCACCTCGAAACCCCGCGCCACACCCGAAACAAACGGGAACCGCTCACCCTCACGGCACAGCGGATAACGCACGAACGACGCCGGACCCTGGGCCCCCGCCGCAGCATCCAGCGCGGGAAGCCGGGCCGGTGCGACACCGGCCAGACACTCCCCCCCGGTGTTCGACGCCCCGCCGGGAAGCCACCACCCCTCGGGGTGCCGGTGGCTGTAGAACGCACCGGCCTCATCACGCACCAAGCACTCGGACACCCCCTTGAGGACATACGTCGTACCGATAACCCCCACGAACCGGCCCGGCTCGACCGCCCCCGTAGCGATCTGCCCCGCACACCCGTCCGTCATCCCCAAACGCACCGAACACCCCACCGGCACACCCGTCTCCCCCGCC
>NZ_JAFEUF010000077.1 GCF_016901035.1 Streptomyces durocortorensis | reverse complement strand
TTTCTTACATTTTTTCTGCGGCGGCCCCCGTCCTTGGTTTATACGGGCCGGGGGGGGGGCGGCCGCCCCCCGGGATCCCGGGGGCGTCGCCCGGCAGGCGGCAGTTTGACGACAGGCCCTAGGTCGCCGCCCCGTAGAACCGCTCCTCCACCACCGCCCGAGCCCTGCGCGTAATCCGCCGGTAGTCGTCCAGCATGTCCCCGACATGCCCCGGCTCGTACCCCAGGTACCGCCCCACCGCAGCCAGCTCCCGCGGATCGGACGGGAACGTGTCACCCGGCCGCCCCCGCACCAGCATCACCGCGTTGCGCACCCGCGCCGCCAGCACCCACGCCTCGTCCAGCGTCTGCGCGTCCTCCGCCGGGATCAGCTCCGCCGCACACGCCGCGGCCAGCGCCTCGCGCGTACGCGTCGTGCGCAGACCCGGCTCCGCCCACCCGTGCTGCATCTGCATCAGCTGCACGGTCCACTCGACATCGCTCAACCCGCCCCGCCCCAGCTTCGCGTGGAGCGTGGGGTCCGCGCCGCGCGGCATCCGCTCGGACTCCATCCGCGCCTTGAGCCGGCGGATCTCGCGTACGGCGTCCTCGCCGAGCCCTTCCATCGGATACCGCAACGGATCGACCAGTTCGATGAAGTCGCGCCCCAACTCCTCGTCGCCCGCCATGTGTTCGGCCCGCAGCAGCGCCTGGCTCTCCCAGGCCAGCGACCAGCGCCGGTAGTAGGCCCCGTACGACTTCAGCGTGCGCACCATCGGCCCGGTCTTGCCCTCGGGGCGCAGGTCGGCGTCGATGAGCAACGGCGGGTCGGCGGTAGGCAGTTGGAGGAGCCGCCGCATCTCGCCCACGACCGCGTTGGCCGCCCGCCCCGCCTCCTCGTCGCTCACGCCCTCGCGCGGCCGGTGCACGAAGAGGACGTCCGCGTCGGAGCCGTAACTCAGCTCGTGTCCGCCGAAGCGGCCCATGCCGATGACGGCGAACCGGGTCGGCAGCGTGTCCCCCCACTGCGCGCGGACCGCGGCCCGCAACGCCCCCGCGATGGTGGCGGCGTTGAGGTCGGTGACGGCCGAGCCGACCCGGTCGACAAGGGCCCCGTGGTCCTGCTCGGCGGGGCTGTCCTCGGTGCCGTACGAGCCGATGAGGTCGGCGGCCGTCGTACGGAACAGCTCCCGGCGGCGCACCCCGCGCACCACCGCGACGGCCGACTCCGCGTCCCCGGCCCGCCCCACCGCGGCCAGCACCTCCTGCTCCAGGTGGCCACGGCTGCGCGGCGTGAGCCCTTCCGGGTCGCCGAGGATCGCCACCGCCTCCGGGGCCCGCATCAGCAGGTCCGGGGCGAGACGGCCGCCGGAGAGCACCCGGGCGAGGTTCTCCGCGGCGGCACCCTCGTCGCGCAGGAGCCGCAGGTACCACGGGGTCTTGCCGAGCGCGTCGGACACCTTGCGGAAGCCGAGCAGCCCGGCGTCCGGGTCGGCGGAGTCCGCGAACCAGCCGAGCAGCACCGGCAGCAGGGTGCGCTGGATGGCGGCCTTGCGGGTCACCCCGGAGGAGAGGGCCTCCAGGTGCCGCAGGGCGGCCGCCGGGTCGGCGTACCCGAGGGCCTCCAGGCGGATCGCGGCGGCCTTCGCGCTGAGCCGGGACTCGCCGGGGGCCAGTTGGGCGACGGCGTCCAGCAGCGGCCGGTAGAAGATCTTCTCGTGCAGCCGGCGTACGACGGAGGCGTGCCGCCGCCAGGCCTTGTTCAGCTCGGCCACCGGATCGGTGCGCATCCCGAGCGACCGGCCGAGCCGCCGCAGATCCGCCTCGTCCTCGGGGACCAGGTGGGTGCGGCGCAGCCGGTAGAGCTGGATGCGGTGCTCCATGGAGCGCAGGAAGCGGTACGCCTCGTCCAGCTGGGCGGCGTCCGCGCGCCCCACGTACCCGCCCTCGGCGAGCGCCTGCAGCGCCTCCAGGGTGGAGCCGCTGTGCAGCGAGGCGTCACTGCGCCCGTGCACCAACTGGAGCAGCTGGACGGCGAATTCGACGTCCCGCAGCCCGCCGGGGCCGAGCTTCAGCTCGCGCTCGATGCGGTCGGCGGGGATGTTGTCGACGACCCGGCGGCGCATCTTCTGCACGTCGGGGACGAAGTTCTCGCGGTCGGCGGCCCCCCACACGAGCGGCGACACCGCCTCGACGTACTCGGCGCCCAGCTCGGGGTCGCCGGCCACCGCCCGGGCCTTCAACAGGGCCTGGAACTCCCAGGTCTTGGCCCAGCGCTGGTAGTAGGCAAGGTGGGAGCTGAGGGTGCGGACGAGCGGCCCGTTGCGGCCCTCGGGGCGGAGGTTGGCGTCGACCTCCCAGATGGTGCCCTCGACGGTGGTCTCGGAACAGATCCGCATCATGTGGGCGGCCAGCCGGGTGGCGGCCTGCATGGCCTTGGTCTCGTCGACCCCGTCGCGCGCCTCCCCGACGAAGATCACGTCGACGTCGGAGACGTAGTTCAGCTCCCGCCCGCCGCACTTGCCCATCGCGACGACGGCGAGCCGGCACTGCGCGGCGTCCTCGGGCGCCGACGTGCGGGCGATGGCGAGCGCGGCGCGCAGGGTGGCGGTGGCGAGGTCGGCCAGCTCGGCGGCGGTCTGGGCGAGGCCGGTCGTCCCGCAGACGTCCCGGGCGGCGAGGGTGAGCAGGCACCGGCGGTAGGAGACCCGCAGCGAGTCCGGGTCGACGGCGTCGGCGAGCCCCTGCTCGAACTCGGCGACGCCGGGGTTCAGGTCGGCCGACTCGTACGTGACGAGCGCCTGCCAGTCGCGCGGGTGCCGGGCCAGATGGTCCCCGAGCGCCTCGGAGGCGCCGAGGACCCCGAGGAGCCGGTCACGCAGGGGCTTGGCGGTGACGAGGGTGTCGAGCAGCACCTGCCGCTCGCCCTCCTCCCCCGCCTCCACGATCCGGACCAGTCCGCGCAGGGCGAGATCGGGGTCGGCGGTGGCTCCGAGCGCCTCCAGGAGGACCGGATCGGACCGTACGGAGGCGAGCGCGTCCAGGTCGAGGAGCTGCTCGGCGGCGGACGGGTCGGTGAATCCGTGCCGCAGCAGCCTGGTGAACGTACTGCTCCTGCGCCCCGGCGCGGTCGTCATCCCGTGCTCTCCTGCCAGCCGAACCGATCTGCGTAACTGATCGGCCGCTTCCCTGTCGGCGTCACAGCTCCCCGAGCCTAGTCCCGTACCGATGAATTCGGGGCGGCGGCGGAGTCCACCCACGGGAAAACACCTGACAGCACCCCGTGACAGCACTGCTATACGCCCCCTCGGAGGAACGATGTCCACGACCGAGCAGCCCCCGGCCACCGAGCTGGACGCCCGCTACAGCAGCGAGGGTGCGACGGCCCGCCCCTGGCCGGAGACGGCCGCCGTGCTGGCCGACGCCCCGCTGTACTGGCTCTCCACGGTCCGCCCGGACGGCCGCCCCCACGTCACCCCGCTCATCGGCGTCTGGTCTCAGGGCGCCCTGCACTTCTGTACGGGCCCGCAGGAGCGCAAGGCGCGCAATCTGGCGGCCAACCCCGAGGTGGTCCTGACGACGGGTGCGAACACCCTGGACTCCGGCTTCGACGTCGTGGTGGAGGGCCGGGCGGACCGGGTGACGGACCACGAGCGGCTGACCGCCCTGGCCCGGGAGTGGGAGGCGAAGTACGGCGCCGACTGGCACTTCGACGTCGAGGACGGCAGCTTCGTCCAGGCGGGGGCGGGCCACGCCCAGGTGTTCGCGGTCCACCCCCGTACGGCGTTCGGCTTCGGCAAGGGGGAGCCGTACAGCCAGACGCGCCACCGCTTCACGTGACCTGCGGGACCGTCCCGACGGGACGCCTCCGCGTCACGTGACCCGCGGGGCCGTCCCGACGAGGACGGTGGCGTACAGCTCATCGGAGACCAGGACCCGGGGGCTCAGCCCGGCGGCACGCAGAACGTCGAGCGCCGTGTCCCGCTGCCGCTCGCTCGTCTCCACGAGCAGGCTGCCACCGGGGGCGAGCCACGCGGGTGCCTCGGCGGCGACCCGGCGCATGACGTCGAGGCCGTCGCCGCCCCCGTCGAGGGCGACGCGCGGTTCGTGGACGCGGGCCTCGGCGGGGAGCAGCTCGACATCGGCGGTCGGAACGTACGGAACGTTGGCCAGGAGTACGTCGACGCGGCCGCGCAGGCGGGCGGGAAGGGGGGCGAAGAGATCACCCTCGTACACCTCCCCCAGGCCGCCGACGTTGCGCCGGGCGCAGCGTACGGCGGCGGGTTCGACGTCGCAGGCGTGCAGGTCGACCCGGTCCAGCGCGGTGGCGAGGGCGACACCGAGCGCACCCGAACCGCAGCAGAGGTCGACGACGACGGCCCGGCGGGGTGCGAGGGCGGCGGCCTGCTCCACGAGGAACTCCGTACGCCGCCGGGGCACGAAGACGCCGGCGTCCACGGCGAAGCGGCGGCCGCGGAACTCCGCCCAGCCCAGGACGTGTTCGAGCGGCAGCCCGGCGGCGCGGCGCTCGACGAGGGCGGACAGCTCGTCGGGGGAAGCGGCGGCCTCATGGAGGAGGGACGCCTCGTCCTCGGCGAAGACGCAGCCGGCGCGGCGGAGGGCGAGGACGGTGGTGGAGAGGGAGCTGATGGGGTGAACCGGCATACGAGCGAAGCCTTTCGGGAAAACCGATGGGCGCTCGGCGATCCGCCCTAGGCCGTCCGGTCGGCTGCGGCTGATGCCGGTGCCGCCGGTCGTCCGACGTGATCGCGCGGGGTGAGCACCCAGTCTGATCCAGCGGTAATGGGTCTCACCTCCTCGGTCGGTCTCCTCGTTCCCCGTGGCGTACGGGGGTCGTAACAGTACAACAGCCCGTTTCCGCACCCGTGCGGGGCGCGGAAACGGGCTGTACGAGCCGTAGGGGCGCGGCTCAGAGATCCACGCTGTCCCGCAACTTCGTCGGCGTCAGGAACAGCGACGCGACGACGCCGATCACGGCGATGCCGGCCGAGATGAGGAAGATGTGGCCGGTGGCGTCCCCGTACGCGGCCCGGACGACCTCCTGGACCTGGGGCGGCATGGCGGCGACGTTGAGGGTGGAGCCGCCGGAGCCGGAGGCGGCGGGATCGATGCCGAGCTTCACCAGCCCGTCCGTGATCTTCGTGGACACCTGGTGGGCGAGGACCGCGCCGAGGACGGAGACACCCATGGTGCCGCCGAGGGAGCGGAAGAAGGTGATGGCTCCGCTGGCCGCGCCTATCTCGCTGAGCGGGACGGTGTTCTGGAGGACGAGCACCAGGTTCTGCATCGACATGCCGACTCCGACACCCACACCGAGCATCCCCAGCGACACCATCACGAGCGAGGTCTCGTGGTCGATGAAGGACAGTCCGAGGAAGCCGAGGGCGAGGACGACGACACCGGCGACGATGAACGGCTTGACCTTGCCGGTCCGGGAGACCAGGCGTCCGGCGACGGTGGAGGAGACGAGGACGCCGGCCATGAGCGGAATGGTGAGGAGCCCGGCCTCCGTCGGCGAGTAGCCGCGTCCGATCTGGAAGTACTGCCCGAGGAAGACCGCGCCGCCGAACATGGCCATGCCGACCGCGAGGCTGGCGACGATCGCGAGGGCGGGGTCGCGGCGGCGGACGACGTGGAGCGGAACGACGGGCTCCTTGACGCGCCCCTCGACGAGGACGGCCGCCGCCAGGACGATGACACTCCCGCCGACCATCAGTCCGCTCTGCCAGGAGATCCAGCCGAAGTCGTCGCCGACGAAGGTGACCCAGAGGAGGAGAAGACTGACCCCGGCGGCGATGAGCGATGCGCCCAGGTAGTCGACCTTGGTGTCGGGCCGGCGGACCTCGGCGAGGTGCAGGGTGCGGGCGAGCATCACGGAGGCGACGAGGGTGAAGGGCACGGCGACGAAGAAGCACCAGCGCCAGCCGAGCCAGGAGGCGTCGGTGATGAACCCGCCGAGCAGCGGCCCGCCGACGGTGGCGACGGCCATGACGCCGCCGAGGTAACCGTTGTAGCGGCCGCGCTCCTTCGGGCTGATCATCGCGGCGATGATCACCTGGACGAGCACCTGGAGCGCGCCCATACCGAGCCCCTGAACGGCACGGAAAGCGATCAACTGCTCGGTGGACTGGGCGAACCCACAAGCGACCGACGCAACGACGAAGATCCCGATCGCTGTCTGGAGCAGGAGCTTCTTGCTGAACAGGTCGGCGAGCTTGCCCCAGATCGGGGTGGAGGCCGTGGAGGCGAGCAGGGTCGCGGTGACGACCCAGGTGTACTGCGACTGTGTGCCGTCGAGCGACCCGATGATCTGCGGGAGCGCGACCGAGACCACGGTGGTGCTGATCATCGCGACGAACAGCACGATGAGCAGCCCGCTCAGGGCCCGCAGGACGTGACGGTGGTCCATGGGTGCGGCGGCGGGGGCCCCGGCCGGGGCTTCGGCGGTGTCTGCTGCGCTCACGCGCAACCTCCGGAAAGTTCGTACGAGAGGCCCGTACGAGGCGTCGGCGTCGGACAGCTGGGTCCGCGGGGCCGGTACGGGAGGGAGAAGGCTTCACCATACATGCACACTGGGCAATTTTGCCCACTGCGCAAGAATTTCACACCCGGGGGATAATGCCCCCATGGACAGCAGCACCGCGGGACCGGGCCTCCGGGAACGCAAGAAGGAAGCCACCCGGCAGGCCGTGCACGAGGCGACCCTCCGCCTGACGGTGGAGCACGGCTTCGACCAGGTGACGGTGGAGGCGGTGGCGGACGCGGCCGGGATCTCCCGCAGAACGTTCTCGAACTACTTCACCAACAAGGAGGACGCCCTCCTCTACGGCGAGGAGCAGCAGATCAGGGCCCTGGTCCGCACGGTCCGCGACCGCCCCGCCGACGAACCCGCCTGGCCGGCGCTGCGCGCGGCGGTGGCCCAGTTCGCGGACCGCGTGGCACCCCCGGAACGCGAGTGGGCGGTACGCACCCGCCTGGCGATGCGTCACCCTTCGCTGCTGGCCCGCCAGTTGGCCAACCACGCCGCCCTGGAACGCGACCTGGCCGAAGCGGTGGCGGCCCGCCCGGGCCCGACACCCGCCCCCGTCCGCCCGATCGTCCTGGCAGCGGGCTTCCTGGCCTCGCTCCGGATCGCGATGCGGATGTGGATCGAGGAGGACCTGGCGCGGGAGCCGGCGGCGGTGATCGACGAGATTCTGGACGAGATGGGGCGGGGGTTCGTGTGAGCCCGCCCCATCGGCGCCCGCCTCAGGAGTCCGGCTGCCCGGAGTCCGGCTGGTCGATGCGGATCTCGTAGGCGATCTCCCAGCGGATGTCCGGCACGACGACGTCGGCCGTCTCCACGGGGCGGCCCTCACGGTCGAAGTACGTGCGCTCGATCTCGATGACCAGGTCGCCGATGGAGATCCCGAGCAGGTTGGCCTGTTCCCGTGTCGCGCGGGCCGGGCGGGGCAGTTCGATGCCGGCGGTGATGTCCACGCCGATGGACCGCATGCGCTCGACGACGCCGATCTTGCCGTGCGGGCCCATCTCCGGGAGCAGAACCGGCGTCCCGTCCGTGATGGCCATCGGCTCCCAGCTCTTGGCGAGCTGTACGGGCATGCCGTCGGCGAGGAACTCGTAGTCGGTCACGACGCAAAGGTCGCCGGGCTCGATCGCCAGGCGTTCCGCGATGTCCTCGGGCGCGGGTACGCGCGCCACGCTCGTGCACTCCCAGTCCGCCTCGTGGTCGAGCTCGGCCATGTCCGAGGCGAACGGGCTCCTGTTCCGCTGCTCGCGGTGGCGTGAACGGACCATGCGCCGGCGCTCGCGGGCGCGGCGGACGTACGTACCGGAGCCGGCGCGGCCTTCGAGGATGCCCTCGATGATCAGACGCTCCATGGCTCGCTGCGCCACGGACTGACCGACGCCGTACTCCTCAGCGAACCGCGCCCGGGACGGCAGCTTGTCGCCGACGGCCCATTCACCGGCTCGGATGCGAGCCCGCAGCTTGTCCGCCACCTTCAAGTACGGCGTATCACGTGGCATTTGAGCAGCTCCGTGTGTTCGGCGTCGATATGGGCGTCGCTGGTTGACAAAGCTAACCCATCAGGTTGAAGCTGAACACTCAGCATCACTTGGAGTGACCTTCAGTTCACAGGGGAGAAGTGTGCGCTCTGCACAAGCGCGGATTGCGGCGCTGACCGGCATGCTCGCCGCCGCCACAGGCACCGAACCGCGCGTGGCCACCGACCTGGACGTCTTCCGCGTCGAGGCCGATCTCCCCGCCGAGTTGAGCGCGACCGCCCACGCGGCCGTCCTCGCCGCCCTGGCCACGGCGGACCGCTACGGACACACCCGTACCCGCGCCGCCGAGTACGTCTGGGCCGAAATCAGCAGAGAGGCGAACGTGACCACGACCGAATCCCCCGACACGGCGTACCGCGCACTGCTCGGCCACACGATGACGTGCACCGCCTGCCGGACCGGCGCGATCTGCCCCGACGCGGCGAAGCTCGTCCGCGTCTGGCGGGAGACCCGCCGGTGAGCGCCGACCCATGAGCGCCACCAGCCACATCAGCCCCACCACCCACACCAGCGACGGAGGCACCTGATGCGCAGCACCCACCAGGCGTTACCGGCACCTCCCGGGAGGCCGGAATGATCACCCTCTCCCCGACGGACGTCCTCGACTGCGAGGCATGCTGGAACGCACCGGTCACCGCCGCCCGCCAGACCCCCGCCGGCCGTGACCTGCTCTGCGAGGAGTGCGCGGAGGGCGACTACCCGCGACGCGTCGACCTCTTCCCGCCGTTCGGCATCTACGGCCTGCCGCCCCGCAAGCTCCTGAACGACGGCCGGCACGGCAGCGGCCCCCCGAAGCTCCCTCCGAACCCGGGTCCTCCGCTGCCCGACCCTCCGCCGCCTCCGTCACCGCCGGGGACGCCACCGGTGTAGAGCCCGCAATCCCGCCCTGCCCACTCACGCCCCGCGCTCGGGATCAGCCGCCGAAGAGTCCGGGGTACGGGCAGGGCTCCGGCTGGGTCACCAGGTGGCAACGGTCGCCGCATGGTGATCCGCGATGACCGCACGATCTACGGCCGCGGCGACAACGTCGGCCCAGATCGGTAAGGTTGCGATCTTCGGCAGGCGGAAGCCTCCTGGAGTTCCCCCAAGGCTGTGCCGATCACCATGCGCCCCGACACCACCCCCACCCGACTCCGGCTCGACCTCGCCTTGGGCGGGCTGGCCGACGCCTTCCGCGGAATGACCGCGCGCGCCGACGAGGTCCAGTGCACATGCCACTGGGGCAGCCCTGCAGAGCTGGCGCTGCTGAAGACCCCGGACGTGCCCCTCTCTCCGGGGCTCCTCCGCCGCACCTGGGACGCCCCCGACTGGGCCGACCACGGGGCGGTGCTCCGGCGGATCCTGCCCCAGTTCGCTCGGTCGTTGGTGGGCGGCGAAGTGGAGCCCGTGTTCGGTATGTACGAGGTCGGCCGGTCGTTCGCCCGAGGGCACTGGCAGCTGTGGCCCACGCGGCAGAGCACAGCGGTCCGGGAGTTCCTGCACGCCTGGTGGGCCCATAGCCTCCTGGACCCGGCGCCCGCCGTTCCCGTACACGAACTCCTCGCCCTGTGCGCCGAGGCCTCGGCCACGACGGTCCCCTGGCTCACCGTCTGGGAGTCGCTCGACGACGAGGTGTCCGACCAGCACCTGGCCAAGGCTGTCGCCGTGTGGGAGTACGGCCTGCTGGGCGACCAGCTGCCCTGGGACGCGTGGGACGCGTGGGACGACGAGGACGAGAGTGGTCTGCGCGGCGAGCTCACCACCTGGCTCGTCCACCACGCGCCGACACGCCTGCGCACCCGGGAGGGCTGCGGGCCTCTCCTCCACCGCGTCCGGCTGATGGGGCTCTCCGGCCCGGCCCGCTGGGAGGATCCGCACTGGCCGGGCCACCGGTACTGAACCGGCCGCCCCTCTCCGGACGTCATCCTGGCCTCTGTACGCGCGGGCGGCGGCATCCACCCCTGCTCTGGCCTCGGCATGAAGACCGAGGACGCGCTGCGGGACGCGGCCGGGGCCGTTGTCAGTACCCCTTGCTAGATTCTCCGGTGGTTGCAGACCGGTCAGACCTTCGAGGTACGCGGTCAAGGGGGGTGGGCACAAAGGTCCCCGGGAGCCACCTCGGGACTATGTAACAAGCCGTGGATTCCCACCCCCCTCTTCCTCCATGAGCACGGACAGTTCGTCGGCCAGTTCCATACAGCGCAGGCGGGCCGGGGAGAAGTCGTAGGGCATTTTGCCGGTGGCTTCGAGCACACTCATGGCCATGCCGGAGCTGGAGCCTGAACGGTTGTCTTCGTCGTCGCCGGCCTCAGGGTGCGCAGCGTCCCACGCGTCGAAGAGGGCGTCGTCGTCCTCGTCGAGGCCCGACTCCTCGATGACGGCATGCAGGGCCGCTTCGAAGGCGTGCCCTTCGGCGGCCACTTGAGCGACTCGTGGGTCACCGACGGCGACGCTGTCGTCGAGTGCCTCTTCGGCGTCGTCGATGCGATCGGATTCCTCCCGCAGAGCGGGATGCGTGGCCAGGGCGACGAAGCGCGTGGCCTGGACGGCTGCTCCGAGCGGGCCGAAGATCCGCTCGGTGACCAGCAGAGTGTCCAGGTCCGCCTGACGCAGGGAGCCCTCGGGCAGGCTCGTGAGGCGGTCGGTGACGAAGTCGGAGAGCAGGCCCATCCGGCTGCCTTCGGTCCGCATCCGTTGCACGGCGGTCCGCTGCCGCCGCAATTCCGCCTCCTGTTCGGCGAGGGCTTCCTCCAACCGCTCCAGGATGCTCGCGACACCGTCCCCGCCGTCCGCACCGGCGGAGGCCGTGCCGGTGGCGAAAGCGTCGCGGATGTCCTCCAGCGCGATCCCGGCGTCGGCCATCCTGCGGATCCACAGCAGGCGGATCATGTCCTCGTACCCATAGCGGCGGCGGTCGTCGCCGCCCCTCTCGGGCTCGGGGAGCAGGCCGATCTCGTGGTAGTGGCGAATCGCCCGTGGCGTGCAGCCGGCGAAGGCTGCCGCGTCGCCGATCCTGACCTGGCGGGGTGGCGTGAAGGACGCAGGCAATGGGGGGGCCTTCCCTTGGAGGGGCGGGATGTGGATCCACCGGACCACATGCCGCTACGGAAGGTGCAACCCTCGCCCCGTTCAGGAACGGGGCGCGCTGCGGGCGGGTCGACTCGGTTGAACCGGGCGGACCCGCCGGCAGTCACGTACGCGCAGGCGCTACAGCACCGGCAGCAGGTTCTTCAGCTCGAAGGCCGTGACCTCGCTGCGGTACTCCTCCCACTCCTGCTTCTTGTTGCGCAGGAAGAAGTCGAAGACGTGCTCGCCCAGCGTCTCGGCGACCAACTCGCTCTTCTCCATCAGGGAGATCGCCTCGCCCAGGTTCTGCGGGAGCGGTTCGATGCCCATCGCACGGCGCTCCGCGTCGGAGAGGGCCCAGACGTCGTCATCCGCGCCGGCCGGGAGTTCGTAGCCCTCCTCGATGCCCTTGAGGCCTGCGGCGAGCAGGACCGCGTAGGTGAGGTACGGGTTGGCGCCGGAGTCGATCGAGCGGACCTCCACCCGGGCCGAACCCGTCTTGCCGGGCTTGTACATCGGGACGCGGATGAGGGCCGAGCGGTTGTTGTGGCCCCAGCAGATGTACGAGGGGGCCTCGCCGCCCGCGCCGGCCGCGCGGGAGGAGCCGCCCCAGATGCGCTTGTAGGAGTTGACCCACTGGTTGGTGACGGCCGAGATCTCCGCCGCGTGCTTCAGGAGGCCCGCGATGAAGGAGCGGCCCACCTTGGACAGCTGGTACTCCGCGCCCGACTCGTAGAACGCGTTGCGGTCGCCCTCGAAGAGGGAGAGGTGGGTGTGCATGCCCGAGCCCGGGTACTCCGAGAACGGCTTCGGCATGAACGTGGCCTGTACGCCCTGCTCCAGCGCCACCTGCTTCATCACCAGGCGGAACGTCATGATGTTGTCCGCCGTGGAGAGCGCGTCCGCGTAGCGGAGGTCGATCTCCTGCTGACCCGGGGCGCCCTCGTGGTGGCTGAACTCGACCGAGATGCCCATCGATTCGAGCATCGTGATCGCCTGGCGGCGGAAGTCCATGCCCACGTTCTGCGGCGTGTGGTCGAAGTAGCCCGAGCTGTCCGCAGGCGTCGGGCGGGTGCCGTCGACCGGCTTGTTCTTCAGCAGGAAGAACTCGATCTCGGGGTGCGTGTAGAAGGTGAAGCCCAGGTCGGACGTCTTGGCGAGGATCCGCTTCAGGACGTAGCGCGGGTCCGCGAAGGACGGCGAGCCGTCCGGCATCAGGATGTCGCAGAACATCCGCGCCGTGCCGGGAGCCTCCGCGCGCCACGGCAAGATCTGGAAGGTCCCCGGGTCCGGCTTGGCGATCATGTCCGACTCGTAGACCCGTGCGAAGCCCTCGATCGCCGAGCCGTCGAAGCCGATGCCCTCGTCGAAGGCCTGCTCCAGCTCGGCCGGGGCGACGGCGACGGACTTGAGGAACCCGAGGACGTCGGTGAACCACAGCCGCACGAAGCGGATGTCGCGCTCCTCAAGGGTCCTGAGGACGAATTCCTGCTGCTTGTCCATTGCCACATCCTTGCAGTTCAGACGGTCCGTGCACCACCGCCCGGGGTAGGGGGACACTTCAGTATCGCGACCCGGGATTTCCCCCAGATTACGCACACGGTGTGAGAGAGAGCACTCGGCCACCCACTACGATCGGCGACCGAGCAGCGGTCGGCTTCGGGGCCTGCTTCCTCTCCGGCTTTCCGCCCGTCCGCGCACCCCGGTCCACGGACCGTTCCCCCGCTTCTCCCCCGCCTCCCGGCCCCTTCGCAGAAGGACTCCACGACATGAGCATCGACCCCCGGCACCCCCAGCCGCAGGCCCCCGCCCGCGGCGCGCGCTCCACTCGCAACCGGGCCATCGCCATAGGGCTGAGCGCCGCCGTCGTGGCCGGTCTCGTCGCTTTCGGCTCGTTCCTGCTGCTGGAGAACTCCGCGGCCGACGAGAAGTCCGACAACGCCTCGGCCGCCCAGGACGGCAAGCACCCGGACGGGCACGACGGCTCACACGGCGACGCCAAGGGCGGGGCCATCGAGGGGCTGAAGTCCTGGGACGCGGCGAAGCTCGGCCGCCAGCATGTGGCGGGCACGGTCGACTACCCGATGAAGCCTCCGGTCGGCGGCGACCACAACGCGTCCTGGATGAACTGCGACGGCGACGTATACGAAAAGGCCCTCCCGGACGTCAACGCCGTGCACTCCCTGGAGCACGGCGCGGTCTGGGTCACGTACAACGGCTCGGCCGCCGAGACGGATGTCGCCGCGCTCGCCGAGCGGGTCGAGAGGACCCCGTTCACGCTGATGAGCCCGTACGCCGGTCAGGAGGGGTCGATCATGCTCAGCGCCTGGGGCAAGCAGGTCACCGTGGACTCCGCCGACGACCCGCGGGTGGAGCAGTTCCTCGGCCAGTTCGTCCAGGGCGCGCAGACGCCCGAGCCCGGCGCCCCCTGCACCGGCGGGCTGGCGACGGTGCCGCAGTGACCGGTACGAGGAGCCAGGCGGACCCGGCCGCCGGTGCCGAGCGGCGGAAGACCGCGCGGGTGCGGTGGGCGGCCGGGGCCGCCGTGGCCCTGGCCCTGCTCTTCGCCGGGGCCGCCGCCGTCGCCTCCGCCCAGGAGGACGGTTCGGCGCCCCGTGCGGCCGGTGCACCCGCCCCGGACTCCGCCGACGCCGGGTTCGCCCGGGACATGGCCGTCCACCACCAGCAGGCCGTCGAGATGTCGTTCATCGTCCGCGACCGTACGGAGGACGAGGACGTACGCCGTCTCGCGTACGACATCGCCAACACCCAGGCCAACCAGCGCGGCATGCTCCTCGGCTGGCTCGACCTCTGGGGGCTGCCCAAGGTCGCGGCCGGCGACGAGCCACCCATGGCCTGGATGGGGGGCGGCAGCGGCGGGGACGGCGGGCATGAGCAAGGTGGGCACCATCCGGACGGGGGCAGCGACGGTGTGCTCATGGCGGGGATGGCTTCCCACGCCGAGCTGGAGCGGCTCGCGCGCCTCGACGGTAGGCAGGCCGAGGTCTTCTTCCTCCAGTTGATGACCGATCACCACAAGGGTGGCGTCGCCATGGCCGAGGCGTGTGCGTCGCGCTGTGCCGTCCCGGTGGAGAAGCGGCTCGCCCTGGGCATGGTCGAGGGGCAGCAGTCCGAGCTGGGGCTCATGCGGGACATGCTCGCCGAGCGCGGGGCGAAGCCGCGTGGGTGAGCCCGTCGCGCGGTGGCCCGGCCCTGAGCCCGGGGCCACGGCCCGGACGACGCGCGTCAGCTTGCGTCCCCGCGGCGGCGCACCCGAACGGGTGAATTGCGGTCGCGCGTGCCCTCCCGGCCGATGACGATGGGTGCGCTCGGGGCCGTACGGCAGTGCCATTGGCACGCAGGAGGAAATCCCCCATGACGACCGCCAAAGACATCATGCACAGCGGGGCCCGCTGGATCCCGGCCCACGAGACCCTCGACCGTGCGGCGCAGCTGATGCGCGAGCACAACGTGGGCGCCCTGCCCGTCTCCGCCGACGGCGACTCGGACCGGATGGTCGGCATCATCACCGACCGCGACATCGTCGTCGGGTGTGTGGCCAAGGGGCACGACCCGTCGAAGGTCACGGCGGGCGATCTCGCGCAGGGCACGCCCCGCTGGATCGAGGCGGAGGCCGATGTGGACGCGGTCCTGGAGGAGATGCAGACCCACCGCATCCGCCGGCTGCCCGTCGTCGAGAACAAGAAGCTGGTCGGCATGATCAGCGAGGCCGACCTCGCGCAGCACCTCACCGAGGAGCAGATCGCGGGCTGGGCGGAGAAGGTCTACTCCCGCAGTTGACAGGCCCTTTCGTGAGAGTGACGGCTGCCCGGCGCCCCCGGTCCGCTTCGGCGGCAGGGTGCCGGGCCGCCGTCCGTCCGTATACCCGCCGGGGGTAGGGTGGCCCGCATGGCGGGCAGGACGCGGAGCAGGAGCGTGACGTACGGGCAGCTGATGCTGTTCGCCGCTCTGCTGTTCGGCATCGTCACCATGCATACGGTCGGGCATCCCGCCGAACACAGTGGACCGGCGGGAGTCTCGTCGGCATCCACGTCGATGTCGGCGTCCACGTCCTCGTCGGCATCCACGTCGATGTCGGCGTCGTCGGCCGCCATGGCCGACCACCCGTCGCCGCACGACTCCCCCGGCACCGATGCCCCCATGAGCGGCATGGATCCGCTCTCCGTCTGCCTCGCTGTCCTCGGCGTCTGGGGCCTCGCCCTCGTCGGTTCCTGGCTGCTCGGGCTACGCGCCGACGGGCGGCCGTTCGGTACGCCGGTGGGGGCGGGGCTGCTGCGCGTGCTGCGGCCGAATCCGCCTCCCCCGATATCGGTGCTCGCGGGCATCTCGGTGCTGCCTATTTAGGAGTGGGCGTCTCACCTCCGCCCTCTCACCTTCTTCGTCTTCACCCGAACCACAGCACTCCAGAGGTGTCTTCAGCATGCCCATGCACCAACTCCCTCGACGCGCCGTGCTCGGCGCAGCTCTCGCCGTCGCCGGTACGGGAGCCCTCGCCGCCGGCTCCGACAGCGGCGGCGACCACGGCGGTGCCCACTCCCCCGGCGGGGCGCAGGACTCCGGTACGTACGTCTCGCCCCGCGGCAAGGAGGTCGAGGCCGCCGAGGCGGCGCGCGGCTCCGGGCCCGTACGGGAGGTCTCCCTCACGGCCACCCGGTCCCGGCTCGACCTCGGGGGCGGGCGGACCGTCGCCTCCTGGGCGTACGCGGACCGGCTGCCCGGGCGCGAGGTGCGGGTGACGGCGGGCGACACGCTCGCGCTCACCCTCGCCAACCACCTGCCGGAGCCCACCTCCCTGCACTGGCACGGCCTCGCCCTGCGCAACGACATGGACGGGGTTCCCGGGCTGACCCAGCGGGACATCGCGCCGGGGGCCGACTTCGCCTACCGGTTCGCCGTACCGCATCCGGGGACGTACTGGTTCCACCCGCACTCCGGCGTCCAGCAGGACCGGGGGCTGTACGCGCCGCTGATCGTCGAGGACCCGAAGGAGCCGTTGGCGTACGACAAGGAGTGGGTCGTCGTCCTCGACGACTGGGTCGACGGGGTGGAGGGGTCCACTCCGGACGCCGTCCTCGATGAGTTGTCCGGAGGTATGAGTGGCGGGATGGATCATGGCGCGCACACCATGTCCGGTTCCGGTGAGGACGATCCGGGTGACAGCGGGCCCTCGCGGATGATGATGGGCGCCCGCAGTGAGCTGCTCGGGGGTGACGCGGGGGACGTCGCCTATCCGTACTACCTCGTCAACGGGCGGGTCGCGGAGGATCCGGAGATGTTCCGGGCGCGGCCCGGTGACCGCATCCGGCTGCGGATCATCAACGCCGGGGGCGACACCGCCTTCCGGGTGGCGCTCGGCGGGCACCGGCTGACCGTGACGCACACCGACGGGTTCCCGGTCCGGCCCACCACGGGGGACGCGCTACTGCTGGGGATGGGTGAGCGGTACGACGTCCTCGTCACCGCCGGGGACGGGGTGTTCCCGCTGACGGCGCTGGCCGAGGGGAAGAAGGCCGCCGCCCTCGCCGTGCTGCGGACCGGGAGCGGGGCCGCGCCCGCCGCCTCCGTACGGCCCGAGGAGCTGGAGGGGAAGGTGGTGCAGGCGGGGCGGCTGGTGCCTGACCCGTCCGTGGCGCTGCCCACCCGTCTGCCGGACCGGACGATCCGGATGCGGCTCACCGGCGGGATGGCCCGGTACGACTGGACCTTCGACGGGCAGCCGTACGACGCGAAGCAGCGGAGGCCGGTGGAGGCGGGCGAGCGGGTGCGGGTCGTCTTCGACAACGGGACGGCCATGTGGCATCCGCTGCATCTGCACGGGCACACCTTCGCGCTCGGCGGGAACGCCGCCGGGGCCCGTAAGGACACCGCGATCGTGCTGCCGCACCGGTCGCTGACGGTGGACTTCGACGCCGACAACCCGGGGCTGTGGATGGTCCACTGCCACAACGTCTACCACGCGGAGGCGGGGATGATGACGGTCCTCGGCTATCGGGCCTGAGACCTGATCCCCTCAGCGGGTCGGCGCGGACAGCCGCTCCGACCTGCGGTTCCGGTGGGTCCGGGCAGATTTTGCCCGGGCCGCCGGGACATCGCGTCAGAAAGACGATTACACTGGCGGACGTGCCTCAACTACGTCTCGCACTGAATCAGATCGACGCGACCGTCGGTGACCTCGCCGGCAACTCGGAGTCGATCGTC
This sequence comes from Streptomyces durocortorensis, assembly GCF_016901035.1. Classification (GTDB taxonomy): domain Bacteria; phylum Actinomycetota; class Actinomycetes; order Streptomycetales; family Streptomycetaceae; genus Streptomyces; species Streptomyces durocortorensis. The sequence continues at coordinate 12,834 of NZ_JAFEUF010000077.1, read as the reverse complement.
CACTGGACCCGGCACGCCGCCGAGCAGGGCGCCCACCTGGTGGCGTTCCCCGAGATGGTGCTGACCGGATATCCCGTCGAGGACCTGGCCCTGCGGTCGTCCTTCGTCGAGGCCTCACGGCAGGCGCTCCGCGCGCTGGCCGCCCGGCTCGACGCGGAGGGCTTCGGCGAACTGCCGGTCGTCGTCGGCTACCTGGACCGCTCCGAGCACGCCGCCGCGCGCTACGGGCAGCCCGCCGGCTCCCCGCGCAACGCCGCCGCCGTGCTGCACCGCGGCGGGATCGCGCTCAACTTCGCCAAGCACCACCTGCCGAACTACGGCGTCTTCGACGAGTTCCGGTACTTCGTGCCGGGCGACTCGATGCCCGTCGTGCGGGTCCACGGCATCGACGTGGCCCTCGCGATCTGCGAGGACCTGTGGCAGGACGGCGGGCGCGTCCCGGCCGCCCGGTCCGCCGGGGCCGGGCTGCTGCTGTCGATCAACGCCTCGCCGTACGAGCGGGACAAGGACGACACGCGGCTGGATCTGGTCCGCAAGCGGGCCCAGGAGGCCGGCTGCACGACGGCGTATCTGGCGATGATCGGCGGGCAGGACGAGCTGGTCTTCGACGGTGACTCGATCGTCGTCGACAAGGAGGGCGAGGTCATCGCCCGCGCCCCGCAGTTCTCCGAGGGCAGCGTGATCCTCGATCTGGAGCTGCCTGCCGCGGCCGCCGTGGCGCCCTCGGGTGTGGTGGACGACGGGCTGCGGATCGACCACGTGGTGCTGTCGGACCGGCCCGTGGACGCGTACGAGCCGGAGCTCGCGGGCGGGTACGCGGAGCGGCTGGGGGACGAGGAGGAGATCTACTCCGCGCTGGTCGTGGGGCTCCGTGCGTACGCTGCGAAGAACGGTTTCAGCAGTGTGCTGATCGGGCTCTCCGGCGGCATCGACTCGGCGATCTGCGCGGCGATCGCGTGCGATGCGCTCGGGGCGCAGAACGTGTACGGGGTCTCGATGCCGTCGAAGTACTCCTCGGACCACTCCAAGGGCGACGCGGCCGAGCTGGCACGGCGTACCGGGCTCAACTTCCGTACGGTGCCGATCGCGCCGATGTTCGACGCGTACATGGGCGCGCTGGGGCTCACCGGGCTCGCGGAGGAGAACCTCCAGGCGCGGCTGCGCGGTACGACGCTGATGGGCATCTCCAACCAGGAGGGGCAGATCGTGCTGGCGCCCGGCAACAAGTCGGAGCTGGCGGTCGGCTACTCCACGCTGTACGGGGACGCGGTCGGCGCGTACGGGCCGATCAAGGACGTCTACAAGTCGTCGGTGTTCCGGCTGGCGAAGTGGCGGAACCGGGCGGCGGAGGAGCGGGGGCAGACGCCGCCGATTCCCGAGGCCTCGATCACCAAGCCGCCGAGCGCGGAGCTGCGGCCGGGGCAGGTCGACACGGACTCGCTGCCGGACTACGAGGTGCTCGACGCGATCCTGGAGATGTACGTGGACCGGGATCAGGGTCTCGATTCCATCGTGGCGGCCGGGTTCGATGCGGAGCTGGTGGCGAAGACGTTGCGGATGGTGGATACGGCGGAGTACAAGCGGCGGCAGTATCCGCCGGGGACGAAGATCTCGCCGAAGGGGTTCGGGAAGGACCGGCGGCTGCCGATCACGAATCGCTGGCGCGAGTCGTCTTAGCGGGGGTGGCGGTTGCCGGGGGCGTCCGGCGGCCGCCCTTGTCCTCAAGCGCCGGACGGGCTGGGCTCTCACGTGAGTGTCCGGCCCGTCCGGCGTACCGGTTCCGTCCTCAAGCGCCGGACGGGCTGGGGTGGCCGCCCGACGGGCTGAAGTAGGGGCCGGGCTAGCTGGATGGGCCCGATCCGGCCGACGGCCACGCTGCCTCAGGTTCGTCCCGCGCGACGGTTCCGTCCTCGAACGCCGGACGGGCTGGGGTAGCCGAGTGGGCCGCCACGACCCGGGAGCGCTTTCCCTCGCCCCGGTCCAGGTAGCCCGCCGTCGCCGCGATCGCCAGGCCCGCCACCGCCAGCACCGCGCCCACGAACGCCGGGGACGTCCAGCCCCAGCCTGCCGCGATCGCTACGCCGCCCAGCCAGGCGCCGCCCGCGTTGGCCAGGTTGAAGGCGGAGTGGTTGGAGGCCGAGGCCAGGGTCGGGGCGTCCTTCGCCTTGTTCATGACCAGCATCTGGAGCGGGGTCGTCGTCATGAAGCCGACGGCTCCCAGCAGCACCACCATCACCAGCGCCGCCCACTGCACGTGCACCGTGAACGGGAACGCCACCAGGACCACCGCGAGGGCGCCGAGCGAGCCGTAGAGGGTCGGGCGCAGCGCGCGGTCCGTGAGGGGGCCTGCGGCCAGGGCGCCCAGGGTCATGCCGATGCCGAAGAGGGCCAGGACGAGGGTGACGGACGACTCGCCGAAGCCCATCGCCTTCGTGGTCATCGCCGAGAGGTACGAGTACACCGCGAAGACCCCGGCGAAGCCGAAGACGGCGGTGAGCAGGCCGAGGATCACCTGGCGGTTGCCGAGGGCGCGCAGTTCGCGGCGTACGTCCTGGTGCGCCTCGACGGGGATGTGGGGCACCAGGCGGGCCAGCGCCGCCATCGCGGCCAGGCCGATCGCCGCGACCACGAGGAACGTGGCCCGCCAGCCGAGGTGCTGGCCGAGGAGGGTCGCGGCGGGCACGCCGACGATGTTGGCGACGGTCAGGCCGAGGAACATCGTCGCGACCGCCCTGGCCTGGCGGCCCTCGGCGACCAGCCGGGCGGCGACCACCGCGCCGACGCCGAAGAACGCGCCGTGCGGGAGGCCCGCGAGGAGGCGGCCCGCCAGCAGCCAGCCGAAGTCGGGGGCGAGCGCCGAGGCCAGGTTGCCGACGGTGAAGAGCGCCATCAGCGCCAGGAGCATCTTCTTGCGCGGGATGCGGGAGCCGAGGCCGGTGAGGAGCGGTGCGCCGAGGACGACGCCGATCGCGTACGCCGACACGAGGTAGCCGGCGGTCGGCACGGACGTGTCCAGGTCGTCCGCCACGTTGGGCAGCAGGCCCATCATGACGAACTCCGTCGTGCCTATGCCGAAGGCGCTCACGGCCAGGGCGAGCAGGGCCAGGGGCATGGGAAACCTTCGCAATCTCGGGCGGGGGCAGAACGAAGAGCCGTCGCCTCGGCATGGACGCCGGGCGACGGCTGGATCTTGCTGAGCAGCTGGGTCTTCTTTATGTATGCGGCTGGAACAAATTGTCGCAGACGTTTTATGCCGCGCGGTGAACGGGCGGTTGCGTGGCCGTGATCACAGCTCCACGCGGGCCGCGATCGGGAGGTGGTCGCTGTCGGTCGCCGCCAGGGTCCAGGAGGCCATCGGTTCCACGCCCTTGACCATGATCTGGTCGATCCGTGCCATCGGGAACGAGGCGGGCCAGCTGAAGCCGAAGCCGTCGCCCGCCGCGCCCTGGGTGGAGCGCATCTGCGCGGTGACCGCGTTCAGCGAGCGGTCGTTCATCGTGCCGTTCAGGTCGCCGAGGAGGACGACGCGGTCCACGCGTTCGTCGGCGATGGCCTCGCCGAGCGCGTCGGCGCTGTCGTCGCGCTGGTTGGCGGTGAACCCGGCGTGCAGCTTCACGCGGACGGACGGCAGGTGGGCCACGTACACCGCGACCTCGCCTTCCGGAGTCTTCACCGTCGAGCGCATCGCCCGGGTCCAGCCCATCTTGATGTCGACGGGCTCGGTGTCGGCCAGCGGGTACTTGCTCCACAGGCCCACGGTGCCCTGGACCGAGTGGTACGGGTAGCGGCCGGCCAGCGACTTCTCGTACGTGGAGACCTGCCGGCCAGGCAGTTCCTGGAGGGCCACGACGTCCGCCCCGGATCCCGCGACCTGCTGGGCGGTGCCCTGGGGGTCGGGGTTGCCCGCGTTGACGTTGTGGGTGGCGACGGTGAGGTCGCCGCCGCCGCCGGACTTGTCGGTGAGCAGGCCGCCGAACACGTTGAGCCAGACCACGGCGGGCAGCAGGAGCGCGACGACGGCGGTCGCGGAGCGTCGCAGCAGGCCCAGGACCAGCAGCACCGGGATGAAGAGCGCGAGCCACGGCAGGAACGTCTCGATGAGGCTGCCGAGGTTGCCGAGCCGGTTGGGGATCTGCGCGTGGACGACCATCAGCAGGGTCAGCAGCACCGAGCAGAGGGCCAGGAGGATGCCGCGCCGCCAGACGCCCCGGTCGTTCCTCAGCCGGTCCCACAGGCCCCGGAAGCGGGATCCGCGGGCCCCGGGCTGCTCCGCGCTGCCGTTGTCCGTGTCCGCTCCGTACGCCTGCACCATCGCGCTGTCCTCACTGCCTTGCCCTGCACATCGCCGCGCTTCCGACCCTAGGTGATGAGCGGCGTCTTTCCCGCCGTCGGCCTACCGACCCACCGGCCCGCCGCTTCGGGGGCCCGCCGCTTCGGCGGCCCGCCCGGTGTCCGATGACCGATCTCCGACGGCCGTACGGAGAGCCCGTACGGAGAGCAGGACGACGGAGGCGGGACGAGGGGTTCCGGTCCGGGGCCGGCCGGTGTGCGTTGTGACAGAACGATCACACTCGCCGCTCTGCTCCGGGGGCGAGCCCCCCGAGCAGGGCGGCGATGACGCGGTCCACGAGGTCCTCGGGGAGCGGTGCGTCGGGGCGGTGCACCGTGCGGACGAGCATGGGGCCGACGAAGAGGTCGTCGATCAGCTCCACGTCGAGGTCGTCGCGCAGTTCCCCGGCGGCCACCGCGCGCCGCACCGCCTCCAGCATCGCGACGCGCCGGGGGGCGATCACCATGCCGGAGTATTCCTGCCACAGCTTCGGGTGGCTCTTCATCTGCGCGAAGATGTTGTGCAGCAGCGCCGAGGAGCGCTGGGCGAGGCCCCGGGTGCGCAGGGATTCCAGCATGACGCGGAGGTCGGCGAGGCCCTCGGTGCCGGAGACCGGCGGGTCGTCGGGCTCCATGTCCCGTACGACGTCGACGAACAGCTCCTCCTTGTCCGACCAGCGGCGGTAGATCGTGGCCTTGCCGACGCCCGCCGTGCGCGCGATGCGCTCGATGGAGAGGCCCGCCAGCGGCTCGCCCGCCTCCAGGAGGGCGATGACGGCGTCCAGGATCGCCCGTTCCGCCGCCGCGGAGCGAGGCCGTCCGCGGCGGGGCTCCGGATCCGCCCCCTCCGCCGCCGCCCCGGCCGGGGGCGCGCCCCCGGCCCGTGCCGCGCACCGGTCCCGTTCGCCGTCCTGGCCCTGCACCGTGACTCCGCCTCTCGCCGCGCCGTCGCCCTCGTACGTCCGGATGCCGTTCCCGTCCGTACGTCGCCCCGATTCTCGCCGACCCGGGAGGCGCGGAGCGACGGGCCTCGCCCGGGCGGGCGGGCCTCGCCTCGGCCGGGCGGGCGACCAGGTCGTCAGCGGGTCGGCTGCTTCTCGTTCTCCTCCCGCTCCTCCCGCTTCTGCGCGGGGCGGGCTCCCCCAGTGGTCCCGGTGGTCCCGGTCGTCGCCGGGGGCCGGCCCGGCAGGAACAGGCCGACGACTACGGCGCCGATCAGGGCGACGGCCGCCGAGCCGAGTGCGGTCACGTGCATGGCGCCGATGAACGCGTCGTTGGCGGCGGCGACCAGAGGTTTTCCGGCCACCGGGCCGAGCTTCTCCGCTACGCCGAGCGTGGCCTCGATGGACTCCCCGGCCACGTCCCTGACCCCGGCCGGGACCGTGCCCAGGTGGCCCTCGATGTCGCCCCGGTAGACGGTGGAGAGCACCGAGCCGAGGACCGCGATCCCGAGCGCCCCGCCGACCTGGCGGAAGGTGTTGTTGATGGCCGAACCGGAACCGGCCTTCTCGCGGGGCAGCGCCTGCATCACCGCGACGGTGACGGGCGGCATGATGTGCGCCATCCCGGTGCCCTGGACGAAGAAGACGAGGCACATCAGCCACACCGGCGTACCGGCGTCGAACAGGGCGAACGCCCCGAGTCCCGCGGCGACGAGCAGCATGCCGACCGTGCAGACCGCGCGGGCGCCGAAGCGGTCGACGACCAGCCGGGCCCGGGGCGCGAAGATCATCTGTGCGGCCGCGAGCGGAACGATCAGCAGGCCCGACTCCAGGGCGGTGTAGCCGCGCACGCTCTGGAGGTAGAAGGCGGAGAAGAACGTCACGCCCATCAGCGCGAAGAAGACCAGCGCTATGGCGGCGACGGCGGCGGAGAACGCGGGCTTGCGGAAGTACGTGATGTCGATGGCCGGGTGGCTGCTGCGCTTCTCGTGCCAGACGAATCCGGCCAGGACGAGGAGCCCGCCGGCGATGGCGGCCAGGACGGTGGCGTCGGTGAAGTCGGCCAGCTCGCCGCCCCGGATGATCCCGTACACCAGCAGGACCAGGCCCACGACGGAGAGCGCGACGCCCACCGGGTCGACCTTGCCGGGCTTCGGGTCGCGGGAGTCGGGGACGAGGATCGCCATGGCTATGAGGGCGATCACGACCACGGGGACGTTCACCAGGAAGATCGAGCCCCACCAGAAGTGCTCCAGGAGCAGCCCGCCGGTGATCGGGCCGATGGCGATGCCGAGGCCGACGCTGCCCGCCCAGATGCCGATGGCCTTGGGCTGCTCGTCGCGCTCGAAGACGTTCACCAGGACGGCGAGGGTGGCGGGCATCACGAAGGCCGCGCCGAGGCCCATCAGGGCCCGCCAGGTGATGAGCTCACCGGGCGAGGCGGAGAAGGCGGCCAGGGCGGAGCCGATGCCGAAGACCAGGGTGCCGGCGAGGAGGACCTTCTTGCGGCCGATGCGGTCGCCGAGCAGGCCCGCGGTGAACAGCAGTCCGGCGAAGACGAGCGTGTAGGAGTTGATCGCCCACTCCAGCTCGCTCTGGGTGGCGCCGATGCCGGTGGGGGCGGGGCTCGCGATCGTCTTGACGGCGACGTTCAGGATCGAGTTGTCCAGCACCACGATGAGCAGGCTGAACATGAGAACGGCGAGGATCCACCAGCGGCGGCGGTGGATCGCCTCGGGAACACGGGGCACGGCGGGCGCGGCGGGCGCGGCGGGCGCGCCGGACGGAAGGGGCATGGGACGATCCTAGACCCATTTCGATACGAGACCGTCTCGTATTGTTAAAGACTTCTCCATGGCCGGTGTCAAAGCCTTCGCCATGGCCGCCTGGGGCCCTCCGGACGGGCCCACTTCCCGAGGGGCGGGGCGGGATGCCACCATGGAAGGGATCCGGGGACGCCGTCAGGGCGCCTCGAGATGACGAAGGAGCCGTTGGCCATGTCGCTTCAGGCTGCGCAGAACCAGTCCCCCGCAGGTGCGTCCGCTTCCCCCACGGGCCCGTCCGCCGACAGCAGCAAGGCGCTGTACGGAGGGAAGTCCACCCGCCGCATCACCGTCCACGACATCGCCGCCGCGACCGAGCGCGGCGAGAAGTGGCCCATGCTCACCGCCTACGACGCGATGACCGCGTCCGTCTTCGACGAGGCCGGGATCCCGGTCATGCTCGTCGGGGACTCGATGGGCAACGTCCACCTCGGTTACGAGACCACCGTGCCCGTCACGATGGACGAGATCGCCATGCTGTCCGCCGCCGTCGTACGCGGCACCAAGCGCGCGCTCGTCGTCGCCGACCTCCCCTTCGGCTCGTACCAGGAGGGCCCCGTCCAGGCGCTGCGCAACGCCACCCGGCTGGTCAAGGAGTCGGGCGTCGGCGCGGTCAAGCTGGAGGGCGGCGAGCGGTCCTACGAACAGATCCGCCTGCTGGTCGAGGCCGGCATCCCGGTCATGGCCCACATCGGCCTGACCCCGCAGTCGGTCAACGCCATGGGCTACCGGGTCCAGGGACGCGGCGAGGAGGCCGCGCAGCAGCTGCTGCGCGACGCCAAGGCGGTCCAGGACGCGGGCGCGTTCGCCGTGGTGCTGGAGCTGGTGCCCGCCGAGCTGGCCGCCGAGGTCACCCGGACGCTGCACATCCCGACCGTCGGCATCGGCGCCGGTTCCGGGACCGACGCGCAGGTGCTCGTCTACACGGACATGGTCGGGCTGACCGGCGGCAAGGTGCCGCGCTTCACCAAGCAGTACGCGAATCTGCGCCAGGCGCTCGGCGACGCGGCGAAGGAGTTCGCCGAGGAGGTCGTCGGGGGCACGTTCCCGGCGGCGGAGCACACCTTCCACTGATCCCCCGCGCCCCGGTCCCGCCGGGGCGCCCACCAGCCATTTCCCGCACCACCGACAGCCCGCCGACTTCCCCCATCGGCGGGCTGTCGCGCGTCCGGGGCCCGGCCGGAGCCCGTGTCGGTGGCCTGTCGGTGAGCTGTCGGTGGGCGCTGGTCTGCTGGTGGACATGGAACGCATCGACAAGAACCCCAGCAGCGGCCGGAACGCCGTCGAGGTGCGGGGGCTGGTCAAGCACTACGGCGAGACCAAGGCACTGGACGGCGTGGACCTCGACGTCCGGGAGGGCACCGTCCTCGGTGTGCTCGGCCCCAACGGCGCCGGCAAGACCACCCTCGTACGCTGCCTGTCCACCCTGATCACCCCCGACGCCGGCCACGCGGTCGTCGCGGGCTACGACGTGGTGAAGCAGCCCCGCGAGCTGCGCCGCGTCATCGGTCTCACCGGGCAGTACGCCTCGGTCGACGAGAAGCTCTCCGGCTGGGAGAACCTCTACATGATCGGGCGGCTGCTCGATCTGCCCCGCAAGCAGGCGCGGGCCCGCGCCGACGAGCTGCTGGAGCGGTTCTCGCTCACCGAGGCCGCCAAGCGGGCGGCCATGGAGTACTCCGGCGGGATGCGCCGCCGGCTCGACCTGGCCGCCTCGATGATCGGCAGCCCGTCCGTGCTCTACCTGGACGAGCCGACGACCGGGCTCGACCCCCGGACCCGTAACGAGGTCTGGGACGAGGTGCAGCGGATGGTCGCCGAGGGCGCGACCGTTCTGTTGACCACGCAGTACATGGAGGAGGCCGAGCAGCTCGCCAAGGAGCTGACGGTCATCGACCGGGGGAAGATCATCGCCCGGGGCGGGGTCGACGAGCTGAAGGCCAAGGTAGGCGGCCGGACCCTGCACATCCGGCCTTCGGACCCGGCCGAGCTGGCCGCGATGGCGCAGGCGATCCGGGAGGCCGGACTCGACGGGGTCGCCGGGTCGCAGGCCGTGCCGGACGAGGGGCTGCTGTACGTGCCGATCCTCAGCGACGAGCAACTGACCGCCGTCATCGGGCTGCTGGGCGTGCGCGGCTTCTCGCTCGCCCATGTCTCCACCGCCCTGCCCAGCCTCGACGAGGTGTTCCTCGCGATCACCGGCGACAAGGCCTCCCCCCTCACCGACCCGGCTCCCCAGGAGGTCGCCGTATGAGCAGCCCCGCCACCACGACACTGACCCCCGCGCCCACCGGATCCCCGGGCCCCGCACCCGCGAAGCCGGCCGTGGCCGACCAGGGCCGGATCGGCCTGCGGGCCAACCTCCGGCACATCGGGGCGCTGGCGCGGCGCAATCTGCTCCAGATCAAGAAGGACCCGGAGTCGATGTTCGACGTCCTTCTGACGCCGATCATCTTCATCCTGCTCTTCGTGTACGTCTTCGGCGGTTCGGTCGGCGCCAGCCTCGGCGGGAACCGGCAGGAGTACGTGAACTACCTGGTGCCCGGGCTGATGGCGATGCTGGGGCTGAACATCGCCATGGCCGTCGGGACCGGCGTCAACGACGACTTCCGCAAGGGGGTCATGGACCGGTTCCGGACGATGCCGATCTCCCGGTCCTCGGTGCTCATCGCCAAGATCGTGGTCGAGCTGGGCCGGCTGATGGTCGCCATGGCCATCCTGCTCGTCATGGGGTTCGTCGTCGGCATGGAACTGCACGGCTCGGTGTTCGGGCTCCTCGCGGCGGTCGCGCTGTCGGCGGTGTTCGGCGCCGCCATCATGTGGATCTTCATCCTGCTCGGGCTGTCCATGAAGACGGCCCAGGCGGTTCAAGGGACGGCGATGCTCGTGCTGATGCCCCTGCAGTTCGGCTCCTCGATCTTCGTGCCGACCCAGACCATGCCGGGCTGGCTCCAGGCCTTCACCGACTACAACCCGCTCTCCAACCTCGCGGACGCGGCGCGGGCGCTCATGCAGGGCGACCCGGTCGGCAATTCGGTCTGGTGGACGCTCGCCTGGGCCGCCGGCATCACACTGGTGCTGGCACCGCTGGCGGTGGCCAAGTTCCGCAAGAAGGCCTGAGCGCAGATCGTTTCGTCACGTGGGCGGAGGCGTCGGCCGGTACGCCTCCGCCAAGGCGGTGGCCTCGTCGAGGGTGAGGCTGCCGCCCTGCTCGTAGGCCCGTGTGTACGCCGCCTCGTCGAGGCGGGCCCGGGCGGCCTCCTCGGCCTCGGCCAGATTGCGGCGCTCGACCGTGGTCGGCACGTGCCGGGGAGGCAGCAGCGCCGCCTGGAGGCCCAGCAGCCGGGCGGCGTCCGCGTACGCCCCGGGCCCGGTCGCGCCCTCGGCGGCGAGCCCGGCCAGGGCGCGGGCGATCGCCGTCAGATGGGCCGAGGTCATCTGCGGGGCGATCATCGCCGACAGCGGTTCCCGCGAACACCCGAGCGCCATCAGCGCGTTGCCCAGGGCGGAGGCGTGCCCGCCCTCCAGGTTGTCCAGCCAGGACAGCACCCCGTAGACGAACCCGTCGAAGACGGCGACATCGCCGAAGGTGAGGTGGGCGCTGATCAGGTCCACCTGTTCGCGGGCCTCCGCCGGCCGGCCCTGCGCGCCCAGGACGAAGGCCAGGTGCATCCGGGCGATCGCCACGGACTCGGGGCTCGGGGGCCGGTCTTCTTCGACCACCTCCCGCAGCACGGCCTCGGCCTCCGGGAGGCGGCCCAGCTCGGCGAGCGGCCCGGCGTACCGGGCGCGCAGCAGTGCCACCTGGGAACGGGCGCCGATCTTGCGTGCGTAGTCCACGGCGGCTGCGTAGTCGTCCAGGGCCTCGGGGAAGTGACCGGTCCGTTCGTTGGCCTCGCCCCGGGACGCCAGGGCCTCCGCCCTGCCCCAGTCGTCGTCGTGCCGGGTGAAGATCTCCAGGCTCTCGTCGGCGTCGGCGCGCGCCAGGTCCGCCTGGCCGGAGTGACCGGCGAGGAAGTTGGCGCGCAGCTGGAGCGCGGAGGCCAGCTCCCACTCGTAGCCGTGGGCGCGGGAGGCCCGGACCGTCTCGTCGAGCGCCTCGCGCGTCCGGTCCATGTCGCCGGTGAGCATGACCGCGTACATCCAGAACGCCCCGGGCATGCGGCAGGTCTGCGGCTGCCCGGGCCGGTAGGCGTCGGCGACGATCCTCAGCCGCTTCTGCCCCTCGGCGTCCGACCACTGGGAGATCGCGTCGTCCACGCTGGCCACCTGGATCAGCGCCGCCCCGCGCCGCGCCTCCGCGAGCTGGTCGTCGTCCCAGGGCGGCGGCCGGTCGATGGCCTGCTCCGGCAGCGAGGGGGCCCGGACCCCGGGCCGGGCGAACGGGTCGGGGCCGAGCGAGGCGGCCGCCTCGGCCCACTGGCGGGCGTCCGAGCGCAGATCGCGCAGCATCCAGTACCAGGACAGCGAGAGCACCAGGCACAGAGCCTCGTGCTCGTCCCGGGCGGCGACGGCGTGCCGGTGCGCGGTGCGCAGGTTCTCGTACTCGCGCTGGATGACGGCGATGGCCGCGCGCTGCCCCGACCCGCGCATCGTCGGCCCGGTCGTACGCGCCAGCTCCCGGAAGTGGACGAGGTGGTGCCGCTCGGCGGCGTCCCGCTCGCCCGCCTCCTTCAGCCGCTCGACGGCGTACTCGCCGACCGTCTCCAGCAGCCGGTAGCGCATCTCCCCGTCCTCGCCGGGTGCGGCGACGACGAGCGACTTGTCGACGAGGGAGCCGAGCAGGGCGGCCACGTCGAGGCTGTCGACGGCGGGGCCGCCCGGTCCGGCGGGCAGGGCGCAGACCTCCTCGGCGGCGGCCAGCGAGCACCCTCCGGCGAAGACGGAGAGGCGGCGCAGCACGGCGCGTTCGGCGGCGTCGAGCAGGTCCCAGGACCAGTCGACGACGGCGCGCAGGGTCTGCTGGCGGGGCAGCACGGTGCGGCTGCCGTTGGTGAGGAGGCGGAAGCGGTCGTCGAGCCGGTCGGCGATCTGGCGGGGGTTGAGCATCCGCAGCCGGGCGGCGGCCAGTTCGATGGCGAGCGGCAGCCCGTCCAGCCGCCGGCAGATCTCGGCGCAGGCGGCGGCGGTCGCCTCGTCCGCGTCGGTACGGAAGCCTGCGCGGGCGGCGGCCCCGCGCTCGGCGAGCAGCCGCAGGGCCATCGGGTCGGGCAGCGGTTCGACGGGGCGGACGAACTCGCCCGGCACACCGAGGGGTTCGCGGCTGGTGGCGAGGACGGCGAGCTGCGGGCAGTGGGTGAGGAGGTGGTCGGTGAGGGCGGCGGCGGCCCCGACGACGTGCTCACAGTTGTCCAGCAGGAGCAGCATCCGGCGCGGGGCGCAGTGCTCGGTGAGCCGTACGAGGGGGTCGGCTGCGGTGCGGTCGGTGGCGCGCAACTCCTCGGCCCCGGCGCCTCGCAGCACGGTCTCGCGGGCCCCGAGGGCGGTCAGAACGGCCTCGGGCACGGTGTCCGGGTCGTCGACGGGGGCCAGCTCGGCCAGCCAGACGCCGTCGGGCCAGGCGTCGGCGGCGGCCTCCGCGGTCTCCTGCGAGAGCCGGGTCTTGCCCGCGCCGCCGGGTCCGAGCAGGGTGACGAGCCGGGCACGGCCGAGGCCCTCGCGCAGGGCGGCGATGTCGGTGCCGCGCCCGACGAAACTGGTGAGCCGGGCACGGAGGTTGCCGGGGGCGGGCGGCCTGGCGG
>NZ_JAFEUF010000076.1 GCF_016901035.1 Streptomyces durocortorensis | reverse complement strand
GTACCACCGCACGTCTCGCCGTCGCCGGCCTCCTGGCCGCCGCGGCGGCCGCCCTCCCTGTGCCGACCGCCCAGGCCGCCGGAAGTGTGGTGAAGGTGACCGGCTCCCAGGGTGCCTGGCAGCTGACCGTGGACGGCGCCCCCTACACCGTGAAGGGCCTGACCTGGGGCCCGTCCGTCGCAGACGCCGGACAGTACATGCCCGACGTGAAGTCGATGGGCGTCAACACGATCCGTACCTGGGGCACCGACGCCACCACGAAGCCCCTGCTGGACAGCGCGGCCGCGAACGGCATCAAGGTGATCGCCGGGTTCTGGCTGCAACCGGGCGGCGGCCCCGGCAGCGGCGGCTGTGTGAACTACCTGACGGACACCGCGTACAAGAACGACATGCTCGCCGAGTTCCCGAAGTGGGTCGAGGCCTACAAGGACCATGAGGGCGTCCTCATGTGGAACGTCGGCAACGAGTCTGTGCTCGGACTCCAGAACTGCTACAGCGGCGAGGAGTTGGAGCGGCAGCGCGACGCGTACACCACGTTCGTCAACGAGGTCGCCAAAAAGATCCACGCGGTCGACCCGAACCACCCGGTCACCTCGACCGACGCATGGACCGGGGCCTGGCCGTACTACAAGAAGAACGCGCCCGACCTCGACCTGTACGCCGTCAACTCCTACGACGCCGTCTGCGACATCCGTGCCACCTGGGAGAGCGGCGGCTACGACAAGCCCTACATCGTCACCGAGGGCGGACCCGCCGGCGAGTGGGAGGTCCCGGACGACGCCAACGGCATCCCGGACGAACCCAGCGACGTGGCGAAGGCGGAGGGCTACCAGCGGGCCTGGGACTGCGTCGAGGGGCATCAAGGGGTGTCGCTCGGGGCCACGTTGTTCCACTACGGCACGGAGTACGACTTCGGCGGCGTCTGGTTCAACCTGCTTCCGGCGGGCCAGAAGCGGCTCTCGTACTACGCGGTCAAGGAGGCGTACGGAGGGGACACCTCCGGCGACAACACCCCGCCGGTCATCAGCGGCATGACCGTCGACAACGCCTCCGCCGTCGAGGCGGGCAAGCCGTTCACGCTGAAGGCGTCCGTCTCCGACCCCGACGGCGACGCGCTCACCCACCAGGTGCTGGTCAACTCCAAGTACATCGACGACAGCGGCCAGTTGACGGACGCCGACTTCATCGACCGGGGTGAAGGCACCTTCGAGGTCACCGCGCCGGACAGGCTCGGCGTCTGGAAGGTCTACCTGAAGTCGACCGACGGGAAGGGCAACGTCGGCATCGAGACGAAGTCCTTCACGGTGGTTCCGCCGAAGGTCGACGGAGTGAACCTGGCCTCCGGCAAGCCGGCAGAGGCCTCGTCCTACCAGCCGGACAGCGTCGGCTGCCCCTGCCCGGCGTCCAACGCCGTCGACGGCTCCTTCGACACCCGCTGGGCCAGTGAGTGGGCCGACCAGCAGTGGATCCAGGTCGACCTCGGCGCGACGACCTCCTTCGACCACGTCCAACTGGCCTGGGAGGCGGCCTACGCCAAGGGGTACACGGTCCAGACCTCGGACAACGGCCAGGACTGGAACACCGTCCACACCGAGACAGCGGGCAACGGCGGCATCGACGACATCCAGGTCACCGGCAACGCCCGTTACGTCCGCGTGAGCACCTCCGAGCGCGGCACCCCGTGGGGCTACTCGCTCTACGAGTTCGGCGTCTACCGGAGCTGATCCGGCAGGGCTCGCAAGGCTTCCGCGCCGGCCCATCCCCGCTGTCGGCGCGGGCTCGTCACGTGGTTCCCGGGCGATGCGGGGTAGCGTCCTCGTCATGGACTTTCGAACCACTGTCGAGCGCGCTGAGCGCCTCAAGCACCTGCACGCCGAACACAAGCCGCTCGTACTGCCCACCGTCTGGGACGTCTGGTCCGCGCGGACCGCGGCCACCGCGGGCTTCCCCGCGCTGACCATCGGCAGCCACCCGCTCGCCGACTCCCGCGGGGCCTCCGACCAGGAGGGCCAGACCTTCGAGGAGGTGCTCGCCGCCGTCAGGCCGATCATCGCGGCGGTCGACGTCCCCGTCTCCGTGGACCTGGAGTCCGGCTACGGCCAGAAGCCCGCGGACCTCGTCGCCGGTCTCATCGAGGCCGGCGGTGTCGGACTCAACATCGAGGACACCGTCCACTCGGAGGGCGGACGCGTGCGCAGCACGCAGGAGCACGCGAGCTACGTCGCGGGGCTGCGCGCGGCGGCCGACGACGCGGGCGTCCCGGTCTGGGTCAACGGGCGCACCGACCTCTTCGCGCACGCGGAGAACCCCTCCGCCGTCCTCGACGAGGTCATCGAGCGACTGCGGGCCCTGGAGCAGGCCGGCGCCGACAGCGTCTACCCGGTCAAGATTCAGGACGATGACGAGCTGCTCGCGGCGGTGACCGCGGCCGTCGCCGTCCCCGTGAACACCACGGCGCATCCGGTGAAGCATGACCTGGAGCGCTTCCGCCGCCTCGGAGTCGGCCGGATCACCTACGGCCCGCTGCTGCAACTCGCGCTGACGGACGCGATGAAGGACATGCTGAAGCCCTGGGCGCCGTCCTCCTAGAGGCCGCCCGGCGATGCGAGAAAGCCTCCGGCCGTGGCGAGCGATTCGCCGCGGCCGGAGGGCTGCCTGGAGAAGCAGGGGAGAAGAGTGGTCAGGCGGCCGCCAGGAGCGGGGAGCGAGGTCAGGCGGCGGGGCGGGCGCTTCGTGCCGCGTGCTCCCGGACCAGCTCCGCGTACCGGAGGCCGCTGCTCTTGACCGTACGGCGCTGGGTCGCGTAGTCCACGTGGACCAGGCCGAACCGCTTGTCGTAGCCGTACGCCCACTCGAAGTTGTCCAGCAGTGACCAGGCGAAGTACCCGGCCAGCGGGGCGCCCTTGCCGACCGCGCGGGCGCAGGCGGCGAGGTGCTCCTCCAGATAGCGGACGCGCTCCGGGTCGTGCACCGAACCGTCCGCCGCGACGACGTCCTCGTACGCCGAACCGTTCTCGGTGACGTAGATGCGCTGGACGCCGTACTCCTCGGTCAGCCGCAGCAACAGCTGCTCCAGGCCCTCCGCGTGGACCTCCCAGTCCATGTGCGTGAGCCGGGCGCCGGGGACGGAGACCTGCCGGGCGTGCGGTGCGGTCCCGTCGGGGTCGGCGGTGACGATCTGGCGGAAGTAGTAGTTGATCCCCAGCCAGTCCAGCGGTGCGGCGATCGTCTCCAGATCGCCTTCCCGGACCGGGAGTTCGACTCCGTACTCCTCCACCATGTCCTGCGGGTAGCCACGCCCCAGGATCGGGTCCAGCCACCAGCGGTTGATGTGACCGTCGGCGCGGCGGGCGGCGGCGAGATCGGCCTCGCTCACGCTCGCCGGCTCGATCGGGCTGAGGTTGTTGACGATGCCGACCCGGGCGCCCGAGGAGGCCGCCCGGATCGCCTGAACGGCGAGGCCGTGGCCCAGATGCAGGTGGTAGGAGGCGCGCACGGCGGCGGTCAGGTCGGTGAGACCCGGTGCCATCCGGCCCTCCAGGTGCCCGATCCAGGCCGAGCACAGCGGCTCGTTGAGCGTCGCCCAGTCCTTGACCCGGTCGCCCAGGCGCTCCACCACCTGGGAGGCGTACGCCGCGAAGTGCTCCGAGGTCTCCCGTACGGTCCAGCCGCCCCGGTCCTGGAGCACCTGCGGCAGGTCCCAGTGGTAGAGCGTGGCGAACGGGGTGACGCCCGCCTCCAGCAGGCCGTCCACGAGCCGGTCGTAGAAGTCGAGGCCCGCCTTGTTGACCGGCCCGTCGCCGCCGGGCACGACGCGCGGCCAGGCGACGGAGAAGCGGTAGGCGTCCGCGCCCAGTTGCTTGATCAGGCCGATGTCCTCGGGCACCCGGTGGTAGTGGTCGCAGGCGATGTCACCGGTGTCGCCGCCGTCGACCTTGCCCGGGGTGTGCGAGAACGTGTCCCAGATGGAGGGGGAGCGGCCGTCCTCGGCCACGGCTCCCTCGATCTGGTACGCGGCGGTGGCGACGCCCCAGGTGAAGTCGGCCGGGAGTGCGGTGAGGTCGGACACGTACTGCCTTTCTGTGGAGGTCACTTGACGGCTCCCGCGGTGAGCCCGGCGACCAGGTAGCGCTGGAGCAGCAGGAAGCCCACGACGATCGGGACGCTGACGACGAGGGACGCGGCCATGACCTGGTTCCAGTACACGTCGTTCTGCGTGGCGTAGCCCTGGAGGCCGACGGAGAGGGTCCGGGTGGCGTCGTTCGTCATGACGGAGGCGAAGAGCACCTCGCCCCAGGCCGTCATGAAGGAGTAGACGGACACCGCGACGATCCCCGGCACGGCCGCCGGCACGACCACCTGGAAGAGGGCGCGGACGGGACCGCAGCCGTCGACCAGGGCCGCTTCGTCGAGGTCGCGGGGGATGGAGTCGAAGTAGCCGATCAGCATCCAGATGGAGAACGGCAGCGAGAACGTCAGGTACGTGAGGATGAGCCCGCCGCGCGAGCCGTACAGCGCGACGCCGGTGCTGTTGCCGATGTTGACGAAGATGAGGAACAGCGGGAGCAGGAAGAGGATCCCCGGGAACATCTGCGTGGAGAGCACCGTGACGGTGAAGACCCGCTTCCCCCGGAACCGGTAGCGGCTCACTGCGTACGCCGAGAACACCGCGATGGTCACGGACAGCACCGTCGCCGAGCCCGCCACGATCAGCGAGTTGACGAAGTACTTGGCGAGCGGGACGGTCTCCCAGATGTCGAAGTACGGCTGGATCGTCAGCCTCGACGGGAGCCACTGGAACTTCCCCGACACGTCCTGGAGCGGCTTCAGCGAGCTGCTGACCATGACGTAGACCGGCAGCAGGACGAAGCCGGCGAGCAGCGTCAGGATGATGCGCCGGGTCCAGAGGAAGGACTGCGGCGCGGCCATCGGCGAGCGGGCCCGCGACCGGGCGGTGCGGGTCGGCCGCGTGAGGCTAGACATCGGAGCCCTTCCTTCCGCGCGAGGTGAGGAACAGATAGACGGCCGTCACGATCAGCAGGAAGAGCAGCAGCAGGACGGACATCGCCGACCCGGTGCCGAAGTTCCAGGTGACGAACGACGACTGGTAGATGTGGATCGAGATCAGGTCCGCGTTCTCCGGCGCCGATTTCCCGAACAGTACGAACGGCGTGTTGAAGTCGTTGAACGTCCACAGGAAGAGCACCAGGACCAGCACCTGGTTCACCGGGCGCAGCGAGGGCAGCGTGATCCGGCGGATCTGCTGCCAGATGCCCGCGCCGTCGATCGAGGCGGCCTCGTACAGTTCGCGCGGGATGTTCTGGAGCCCGGCCATCAGCATGAGGAAGGCGAACGGCCAGCCCTTCCACACCGAGACGATTATCAGGGTGTAGAGACTGTTGTCGCCGATCAGCCAGAACGACGGCTCGTCCGTGATGCCGAGCTGGTCGTGCAGGACGTGGTTGATCATCCCGTTGTCCCGCTGGAACATGAACGCCCAGGTGATGACGGCCGCGTAGACCGGCAGTGCGTACGGGACTAGGAAGATCGTCCGCAGGACGCCCCGGCCCCGGAAGCTCTCCTGGAGCAGGATCGCCGCCGCTGTGCCGAGCAGCCACGCCAGGCCGACGGAGAAGAACGTGAAGACGCAGGTGACGAAGAACGAGTGGAGCAGGGCCTCACCGATCGGGGCGTCGATGTCGACGGCGATCCTGTAGTTGTCGAAGCCCGACCAGGGCGCGGCGCCCCAGTTGTTGATGAAGAACTGCGTGAGCTGACGGAAACTCATCACGATCCCGATGACCATCGGGATGATGTGGATGAGGAGTTCCAGCAGGACGGCGGGCAGGAGCAGGAGATAGGGCAGTCCGCCTTGGCGGATCCGGTCGGGGATGCGCGGCAGTCTCCTGCGCGCACCCCCGGTGCCCCGGCTCGTACCCCTGCTGGTCGACTTGTCGACCTCGGGGTCCGTGGTGACGGTGGCGGTCATGGATCAGGGCCTCACTGCTGCATCGTCTGCTGGGCCTTTTCCAGGCGCTCCTTGACCGACGTCTCGGTCACGGGGCGTCCGGCCGCCGCGTCCGCCCACAGTTCCTTGACGGCCGTGCCCACGGCCGTCTCGAACTGCGACTCGTTGGGGACCTGGGGGAGCGGGGCGGCGCTGGTGGCGAGGGTGTCGCGCAGGACCTTGAGGTCAGGGGCCCCGAACGCGGCGTCGGCCTGGGCGGCCTTGACCGGCGGGATGGAGCCGTAGGTCTTGTTGAGCAGCTTCTGCTCGGCGTCGCTCGTCATGAACTTCACGAACTTCTTCGCGCCGTCGATGTTCTTGGTGTTCTTGAAGACGGCCATGTTGATGCCGGCCACCATGGAGTTGACCTGCTTGCCGGTGCCCGGGGCCCCCGAGGGGACCGGCACCGGGGCCGCGCCCCAGTCCTCCGGCTTCATGCCCTGGGCGGCGAAGGTGGAGGCGGCCGCCTGCCACAGCACCATCGCGGTCTTGCCCTTGGCGAAGTCGGTGAGGGACTGGTTCTGGGCGTACTCGGCGTTGCCCGGGGCGATGATCTTGTCCTTGGCCATGAAGTCGACGTACTGCTTCACCGCCGCGACCGCACCGTCCGAGGTGAACGTCGCCTTGCCGTCCGCGTCGAAGAAGTCGGCGCCGTGCTGCTGGCCCAGGACGAAGGTCTGGTGGATGTTGTTGGAGAGGTTGCCGCCCTCGGCGCCAAGCCCCCACTTGCCGTCCTTGGATATCCTCTTGCCGGTCTCGACCAGCTCGTCCCAGGTGGCCGGCGGCTTCTCGACGCCCGCCTCGGCGAACATCTTCTTGTTGTAGTAGAGGGCGTACGCCAGCGAGTACAGCGGCACGGCGGCGGGCGGTTCGCCCTCCTTGCCGGCCGAGGCGACCGCCGAGTCGACGAAGCGGCCCCGGCCGCCGATCGCCTCGAAGTTCTTGTCGTCCCACGGCAGGAGCGCGCCGGTCGCCTGGAGCGAGGCCGACCAGGTGTTGCCGATGTTCAGCACGTCCGGGCCCTGACCGGAGGTGGTGGCGGCGAGGATCCGGTTCAGCAGGTCGGCCCACGGCACGACCTCCAGCTTCACCTTGATCCCGGTCTCCTTCTCGAACTTCTTCAGCTCGGGAGTGAGGATCTTCTTGTCGGCCTCGATGCTGGGGCCCTGGTTGGACGCCCAGTAGGTGAGGATCTTCGGCGACTCGTTGCTGCCGCCCGACGTGGTCCCTCCACCGCAGCCGGTGGCGGCCACGGCGATGGAGAGGACGAGGGTGACGGCGCTTGCGGCTCTGAGATGACGCATGAGAGGTGGCCCCTTTCCGGGGGTGGCTGTGCGTTCGTGAACCGAACGGCCTCCATGACTTAATTTATGCCGTGATTTAAGAGGTGAGAGAAGGTCGCGTCAAGGCCTTGGGCCGGGGTATGTTCCTGGACGGGAAGGAGCACCATGGCCGAGCGCAACAGACGAACCGTGCGTGACCTGCGGCGGGGCAACCGGGCGCGGGTATTGCAACGGTTGTATTTCGACGGCCCGTTGAGCCGTCAGGAGCTCGGCCCTGTCACGGGCCTGAGTTCAGGCTCCATCAGCAACGTCGTCGCGGAGCTCTCCGCCGAGGGCCTGCTGGAGGAGGCCGGCGTCGTCGACTCGGACGGCGGTCGCCCCCGGACGCTGCTGCGCGTCGCTCCGGACGGCGGCCTCCTCGTCGGCATCGACATCGGCGAGACCCGGGTCCGCGTCGAGCTGTTCGACCTCTCCCTCACCGAACTGGCCCGCACCGAAAGGCTGTTGGCCCAGCACGGTTACGACGTCGAGCGCATCGTCGCCCATGTCCGCACCGGCGTCGCTGACGTGCTGCGCAACGCGGGCGCCGACCCGCGCCGACTGCTCGGCATCGGCATCGGGGTTCCCGGCATCATCGAGCGCGACGGCCCCGAAGGCCCCGACGGCACGCGCGGCGCGGTGGTGCACGGCCAGACGATCGGCTGGCGCGCGGTCCCCTTCGAGCAGTTGCTGCGCGAGGCGGTCGACGTGCCGCCCGAGGTGCCGCTGTTCATCGACAACGGGGCCAGGACGCTCGGCCAGGCCGAGATGTGGTTCGGCGGCGGCCGGGGCGCGGGCGCCGCCGCCATCGCCCTCATCGGCTCGGGTGTGGGCGCCTGCGTCGACCACGGCGACATCCTCGACGAGGACCGCATGAGCCTCGCCCTCGAATGGGGCCACACCACCGTCCAGCTGCGCGGCCGCCGGTGCCGCTGCGGCTCCATCGGCTGCCTGGAGGCGTACGCGGGCGCGGAAGCCCTGCGCGAGCGCTGGCGCGAGGCGGGCGGCCCGCTGCCCGAGGACGCCGACGACGAGACCGCGCTCGCCGCACTGCTAGCCGCCGCCTTTCCGGCGCGCCGGGGCGCCACCCCGGACCCGGTGGCGCTCTCGCTCCTCGACGAGACCGCCGAATGCCTGGGCGCGGCCCTCGCCGACCTGATCAACCTCTTCCTGCCCGAGCGCATCCTGATCGGCGGCTGGGCGGGCCTGCTCCTCGGCCCCCGCCTGCTGCCGGAGATCCGCCGGTACGCGAACGAGTACGCCCTGAGTCACGCGGCGGCCCGAACCACCATCGAGATGGGCCGCCTGGGCCCGGACGCGGTCACGGTGGGCGCGGCCACGCTCCCGCTCGCGGACTTCCTCACCCGGGGCGGCAGCCGTCCGGGGCCTGGCGGGTCGGGCACTCCACCGCGTACGGCCGTCGAGGCGGTACGGGAACGGCACCGGACCGCGATGAGCTGAGAGGGCGCGCCGCGGTCGGGGGTCAGCCCACCGCGCCGCCCGTCGCGCCCCAGCCCGGGTCCACCCGGCCCAGGTGCGCGTCCTGGGCGTCGGCGAGCGGGTACGCAAGGGGGAGCGGCGCGAACCGGCAGACGAACCGCATGCCCGCGTCGCCCCCGTCCCCGCGGACCCGGTGCTCCCACTCCGCAGGGCCGTCCGGCGGGGCGTCGAGCAGCAGATAGGTGGTCAGCCGGGGCCGCCCCGTCTCGGGATGCGGCCGCCCGTCCACCGCGATCCGGCGGACGACGCGGGCTCCCCTCAGCCCGGTCTCCTCGGCGACCTCGCGCAGGACGGCCCGCTCCGGATCCTCGCCGGGCGCGACACCACCCGCGGGCACCTGGGTGCCGGCATCGGGGAAGTCCAGATGGTCGAACACCAGCAGTGCAGGGGAGGGGTGACGCCGGATCACATAGGCGGCGACCCGGACGCGGGGCGGGGAAGAGGGCAAGGAAGACGCCATGAACGGCATTCTGGCGTACGTCGGTGAGCCCCGCCCAACAGGCCCCGGAGGGAACGTCGTCGCGCACGCCGGTGAGACCCGTCCAACAGTCCCTGAAGGGAACCCCGTTCAGGCCGACCCCCGCACCACCAGCTCCGGTTCGAAGATCACGGAGGTCACCGGCCCGTCCGGCCGGGCCAGCCGGTCCAACAGCAGGCGCGTCATCTCGGCGGCCATCCCCTCCACCGGCTGGCGGACCGTGGTCAGCGGCGGGCGGCAGGCCAGGGCCGCGCTGCTGTCGTCGAAGCCCACCACCGCCACGTCCCCCGGTACCGAGCGGCCGCGCTCCCGCAGGACGTGGCAGGCCCCCAGCGCCATCAGGTCGTTGGCGGCGAACACCCCGTCCAGGTCCGGATGTTCTGCCAGCAGCCGCTCCATCGCCGCCTCGCCGCTCTCCTGGGTGAACTGCCCCTCGACGGTGGGGACGTACGCGTGCCCGTGGCGCGCCATGGTGTCCCGGAACCCCGTCAGGCGCGCCTGCCCCGCCGGTACGTCCAGCGGGCCGCTGATCGTCGCTATCCGGCGGCAGCCCCGGCCGATCAGGTGCTCGGCCGCCAGCCGCGCGCCGTCCTGGTGCGCGAGATCGACATAGCTGACCGGGACCGGCCGCGCCGGGCGCGCGAACAGGACGGCCGCCAGGCCGGCTTCCGCGATCAGGGCGGGCAGCGGGTCCTCGGCGTGCGTCGAGACCACCAGGGCGCCGTCCGCGCGGCCCTGCCGCAGGTACGCCACCACGTCCTCGCGTGCCCGCGAGGACTCGGCGAACATCAGCACCGGGTGCATCCCGCGCGGCCGCAGGTAGTTGACCACCCCGGTCACCACCCGGCCGAAGAACGGGTCGGCGAACACCTGCGCGGTGAATGAACTCCCGCCCCCGGACGCCCCGGTGCCTTCGGCTTCCTCTGCCGCCTCCGGCTCGACGCCCGCGCCCGACACCACCAGCGCGACTGCGTCGGCCCGCCGGGTGACCAGGGACCTGGCCGCCCGGTTGGGGGTGTAGCCCGTCACGGAGACCGCCCGGCGCACCGCCTCCTGGATCACCGGGTCGACATTGCGCACCCCGTTGACGACCCGGGAAACGGTGGCGCGCGAGACGCCCGCCGCCCGGGCCACGTCCTCCAGGGTGGGCGCTCCGGCCGACCGCAGATCATCCGTCATGAGCGCCTTTATAGCATTGACGGAGAGCGCTCTCCACGGAACGGCCGCCCCCGTAGCCGGTCAGGCCAGCGAACCACCCGTCGCGTCGATCCAGTGCCCCGTGATCCACCGGCCGTCGTCCGAGGCGAGGAAGGCCACCACGTCGGCGATGTCGGCCGGGGTGCCGACCTTCCCCAGGGTGGACAGGGACGCCGCGGCCGCCCAGGTCTCGTCGCTTGCGCGCAGCCTGTCGGAGGTGGAGTCGGTGTCCACGAGCCCGGGGGCCACCGCGTTGACGGTGATGCCCCGGCTGCCCAGCACCTTGGACAGATACCGCGTGAACACGTCCAGCGCGCCCTTGGTCATGGCGTAGGCGATCAGGTCCGGCATCATCGCCGCGTGGCTGAGACCCGTCGAGATGTTGATGACGCGTCCGCCGTCCCGCAGCCGGTCGAGCCCCAGCTGTGTGAGGAAGAACGGCGCCTTCGTGTTGACGTCGAACAGCCGGTCGTACTCCTCCTCCTCGATCTGCGCGAAGTTCCGCGACGCGCCTATCCCGGCGTTGTTGACGAGGATGTCCACGCCGTCCGCGTGCTCGTCGAAGGCGGCCCAGAGTGCGGCGGCGGATCCCGGAGCCGCCAGCTCCGCGCCCACCGGGAACGCCCTGCCGCCCGCCTCCTCGATCGCGGCCACGGTCTTCAGGGCCGCCGCTTCGTCCCTGCCGTAATGCACGCCGACGACCGCTCCGTCCCGGCCCAGCCGCTCGGCGATCCCGCGCCCGATGCCCCTGCTGCCGCCGGTGACCAGTGCCGTCTTTCCCGTGAGCGAGCCCATGGCTCCGCCCTCCCTTTTGATTAGCGGTCGCTACAGAAAGGACCGTAACACGTTCTCTAGTGGTCGCTATAGAATTGCCGCATGGCGACGAAACAGCGCGGCAGGCCACGGTCCTTCGACCGGGAGGACGCTCTCCGGAAGGCGACCCTGACCTTCTGGGAGCGGGGGTACGAGGCGACCTCGATCGCGGACCTGACGCGGGTGATGGGCATCGCCGCGCCGAGCCTGTACGCCGCGTTCGGCGACAAGCGGACGCTGTTCGGGGAGGTCGTCGATACGTACGCGACCCTCTTCGGCGGTTTCGGCGACCGGGCCCTGGCCGAGGAGCCGACCGCCCGTCGCGGGTTCGCGCGGATGCTGCGCGAAGCGGCGGCGGAGTACACGGCGGCCGGCCGGCCGCACGGCTGCATGGTGCTCAGCGCCGCCGAGAACTGCTCCTCGCACGAGGTGGTGGCAGTGCTGCGCGGCCATCGCCTGCGGAACGTGACGGACTTCCAGCGGCGGATCCAGGCGGACATCGACGCGGGCGTGCTCCCCGCCCACGCCGACGCGGCGGCGCTCGCACGCTATACGGCGGCCGTCATCCAGGGCATGTCCCAGCAGGCCCGCGACGGCGCGAGCCGTGCGGAGCTGGAGGTGCTCGCGGAGGTCGCCCTGCGGGCCTGGCCGGAGGAGTCCCCTGGGGCCTGAACGCGGCCGGGCGAGAGGGAAGTTCAGGGCGGCGGTATTCGGCCACTGACTGCCCGGGAGCGGCCGAGTATCACGTTTTGCTTGTGATCAGTCACTGTGCGGACCTACGTTGCCCCTTGCGAGATGTACCGAAGCCAGTGGGGGAGCCACGTATGGCCGCGACCGGACGGCACCGCAGATATCAGCCCAGCCGCATCAACCGTGCCTCGCTCACGGTGACGGCGGGCGGCGCGGGCATCGCGCTCCCGCTCATCACCGCGGCCTCGGCGGGAGCCGCCTCGGGTGAGGTCTGGGAGAAGGTCGCCGCCTGTGAGTCCAGCGGCAATTGGGCCGTCAACACGGGCAACGGCTATTACGGCGGGCTGCAGTTCAGCGGATCCACCTGGGCGGCCTTCGGCGGCACGCAGTACGCGCCGCGCGCCGACCTCGCCACCCGGGACCAGCAGATCGCCATCGCCGAGAAGGTGCTCGACGGCCAGGGCCCCGGTGCCTGGCCCACCTGTTCCGTACGGGCGGGGCTCACCCGGGGCGGCGACGCGCCCGAGATCACGCCGGGGCCGGGGACCGACGCGCAGAGCGCGGGGAACCGGCCGGTCCAGGCGTCCGCGCCGCAGAGCGCGCCGCCCAAGCGGCCGCAGACGCGTCCCGCCGCGGCGACGCCCACCCATGTGCCGGGCAAGCGCGAGGCGTACACCGTTTCGAGCGGCGACTCCCTCTCGGGGATCGCGTCCGCCCAGCGGGTGCGCGGCGGCTGGCAGGGTCTCTACGCGGCCAACCGCACCGTCGTCGGGGACGACCCGAACCTGATCTTCCCCGGACAGCGGCTGAGCCTCGACGGGAGCCGGGCGCCGAAGGCGGGGGACGGGACGAGCTCCGGGAAGGCCGCCCCGAAGCCTTCGACGGCCGCGCCCGGGGCGGACAAGGCGGACCAGCGCAAGGCCGAACCCAAGAAGGCCGCCCCGAAGCAGCAGGCACCCAAGAAGGAAGCGCCCAAGGAGCGGGCACCCGAAAAGAAGGCGCCGAAGGAGGAAGCTCCGAAGCAGGCGCCTCCCAAGAAGGAGCAGCCCGCTCCGGAGCGGGCCGTGAAGCACTCCGGCTTCAGCTCCCCGGTCGCCGCCGGCACCGGCACCCCCTACCGGCAGGCCGGCTCCTGGTCCAGCGGCTACCACACCGGGGTGGACTTCCCCGTCCCCACCGGTACGTCGGTGAAGTCGGTGGCCCCGGGACGCGTTGTCTCGGCCGGCTGGGCCGGAGCGTACGGCTACGAGGTCGTCATCCGGCACAACGACGGCAAGTACAGCCAGTACGCCCACCTCTCCGCGCTCCACGTGCGCGCGGGACAGTCGGTCTCCGGCGGGCAGCGCATCGCCCGCTCCGGCTCCACCGGCAACAGCACCGGGCCGCACCTGCACTTCGAGATCCGTACGGGCCCCGGCTACGGCTCGGACGTCGATCCGCTCGCCTACCTGCGGGCCGGCGGCGTCAGGGTCTGAACCGTCCGCTCGGAGCGGGAGCGCCGCAGAGTGGCTCCGCCGCGCCGCCGCTGCTCCGCGAGCGGGCCCGGCGTGCCGAACTCCACCTGCGGCACGGCGCGCCCCGGCACCAGGGGCGACGACGTGGGCTCCACGGGCCGCTGTCCCGACGCGGGTTCCGGCACGGCGGGCGATGCCGCGGGGCGCCCGTCCGCACGCCCCTCCGCGCCGCCGTCCGCGTCCTGCGTGCCCGAGCCGTCGGCCGGGGCCGCGCGCCGGGTGTCGGGGCCGGTCGGCTCCTGGGCCGTTCCTGCCTCCTCGGCGTGCTCCCTGTTGAGCCGCTCCCGCGTCAGCATGATCAGGCCGGCGGCGGCCAATGCCCCGCAGGAGAGGGCCAGGGCGGTGCCCGGGACGCCGAGCCGGAAGTGCTCGCCGAACAGGGTCAGGCCGATCGCGGCGGCCACCACCGGGTTGACCACCGTCACCGTCGCGAGCGGAGCCGTGAGCCCCGCGCCCCGGTAGGCGGCCTGGGACAGGAACAGGCCGGCCGCCGCCAGCCCGGCGATCACCAGCAGCGGCAGCGCGCCCGAGCGCAGCGAACCCGACGTCAACTCCACGGCCACGGTCTTGGTGAACACCGAGGCCATGCCGAACGCCGCGCCCGCGCCGGTGGCCAGGACGATGCTGCGCAGGACCGGCCGGCGCAGCGCCCGGGAGAGCACGACGAGCGCGGCCACGGCCCCGAACGTCACCGAGGCCAGCAGCGCCTGCTCGGGACCGTTCAGCGTGTGCGGCTCGGCGTTCCCCGTGAGCGCCAGCAGCCCGCCGAGCCCGGCCGTCGCCATCAGCGCCCCGCGCCACGCCGTCGCTCCCGCCCGCCGCCCGACGAACAGGGCCGCCATCGGCAGGGCGAAGACGATCGTCAGCGCTCCGAGCGGCTGGACCAGGCTGAGCGGACCGTAGGCGAGCGCCACCACGTGCAGCACCGCACCGATCCCGTTGAGGACGACGGCGACCCACCACACGCCGTTGCGCAGCAGTGCGTGCCAGGAGTTGTCACCGGTCGCGGCCACGCGCTCCTGGATGATCGCCCCGCCCGCGTAGGCGACCGCGGAGATCAGTGACAGCAGCACGGACAACGCAAGGGAGCTCATGTACACCACGATGTCCCGTCCGGGGCCCCACGTCGTCGTCCTTGAGTCTGCACTTCGGCCTACTGCCCCAGTAGTACGCCTGTCGGACCGACGTCCTCCTCTCGACGGTAGTCCTGCCGCCCCCCGTCGTCAGAAGTTGTCGCCCGGCGGATACGGTGAGCCGCGAGGACGGCACAGCCGGTGTCCGTACGGCCGGTCACGGGAGCGGGACCGCGGACGGACCGGGAAGCGAGGGGGAGCAGGCCATGGACCTGGTGCTACTGGCGTCGGTCGGGGGATTCTTCGCGCTGCGGACGACCCCGGTGCCGGGCGGCGGGCACCGGCCGCTGGAACGGTTGTACGCGGGGGAGAACGGTCCCCTCGCCGCGCGTGTCGACCGGGTCGCGGCGCGCCTCGCGGCCCCCGAGCGCAGGGTCGCCGCCTCCATCGCCCATCTCGGTCTCGCCGCGCGGCTCTGGTCCCTCGCCCTGGGCCCGGCCGCGCTGTTCGGGCGGATGCCCGCCCTCACACCCGGCGCCCTGCACTGGGATCCGTCGGCCACCTCGCCGGACGACCTGTGGCTCGCGGGGACGGCGGAGCTTCCCGGCACGGCGGCCCGGATCCGTGAGGAGGTCCAGTACGGGCATCTGGCCCCGCTGTCCGAGGCGTTCCGGCGTGACGGGAACATCTCGCCGCAACTGCTGCGGGGCAACGCGGGCTCCGCGCTCGCCGGGGCGGTGCGCGAACTCGTCGCGTTCGCGCGTGCCCAGGACCGGCCGGACGTGGCCGCACGGGCCCGTGCGCTGGCGGCCGAGCTCTTCGACGACGAGGCGCTGCGCGACACCGGATCCCCGCACGGCCCGGCCTTCCGGCGGCGCAGCTGCTGCCTGTACTGGCGCTGTCCCGGCGGCGGGCTGTGCGGCGACTGCGTGTTCGACCGGGCGCCCGGCTCCGCCCGGGCGGAGCCGTAACGTCAGGAAGGCCGCAACGTCAGGAAGGCAGTACGGCGTCGATGGCGTCGTCCACGGACGGCAGGACTGGCAGCGCGCTGTCGAGGCCGATCATGTCGATCAGGCGGCGCATGAACGGGGACGGGGCGGCCAGCCGCAGCCGGCCGCCGAGCGCGGTGTGGCCCTGAAGGAGCACGTTCACCGTCGTCGAGTCCGCGAAGCCGACCCCGGAGAGGTCCACGACGACCGGGCCCGAGCCGTCGTCGGCCGCCGAGGTCAGCGCGAGGCTCAACGGTGCGACGCTGTCGATATCGAGGTCACCCGACACGGTGAGGACCGATGCGTCCCGCTCCTGTCGGGTGGTGATTCTGACGGCTCTGTCTTCGTTGGGCGATGAAAGCACGGAAGGCACACCTCGGGCGGGTCGGAAGAAAGCGGAGAGCCGTGTCGCCGGACCCGGGTCGGCGTCGTTCCGTCCCTGGTCGCGGCGGGGGTACGGGGCTAACGATAGAAGTAACAGTTGCCATTTGACAACATTCTCCATCGGGTAACAATCTGGTCCCCGACGGTTGCTCGTCCGGCTGCCGACGGCGGGTAGCCGATGGATGCGGAAGCAGGGGCTGGATGAAGCTAGGCGCTGTCCGCGACATCATCGCGGAGTCGGGAGGCTGCCGTCTCCCTTTGCAGGGAAAGGCGCTCCGAAGCCGCGGCGTGGAAGGCCGCGAGGCCGTCCGTGAGCGCGGCGAGGGCGGCGGGATCCATTCGCTCCAGCACGGCGTTCAGTTCGGCGGCGCGCAGAGCCCGGTATTCTTCGAGGAGGGTGCGGCCGCGCAGACTCAGCCGCAGTTCCACTTCGCGCCGACTGGTCGGGCTGGGCGCCCGCAGGACGAGCCCCATCGCCTCCATCCGGTCGCAGAGGCGACTGACGGAGGGGGCACGGGATCCCAGGGCCTCGCCCAGCGCTCGCAGATTGGTGCCTTCCTGCTTCTCGATCACCAGCAGGGCACGGAGCTGGGAGGGCGATACGGTTCCGGAAGCGGCGGATTCCTGGCCCCGGCCCCACAACACCTCCAGCAGCCCCGAGGCGGCGACGGCGTAGGTGGACGCCTGTTCGCTACTGCTCGGGCGGAATCCTCGGTGGGGCATTCACCCACTGTGTCACCCGCCGGCCCCGCTTGTCAGCCCGGGTCCGGCCCCTACCACGTCGCAGGACGAAGAATGCGCGAGAGACCGTGAACAGACGAACGGACATCGAGGCCGCCGTACGGGCCGCAGCGCCGCACGCCCTGCTGGCCACCCTGCGCGCCAAGCTCAGCAGCGCCTACGGGGCCCTCGCGGTCGAGCTGTACCTCGCCGACTACGGTCTGCGGGTCCTGATATCCCTGGACGGGCCCGAGGGCGAGAGCGAGCCGCTGTCCTTGCACAACAGCCCCGAGGGCCGGGCGTTCGGCAGCCAGGAGCCCCGCGAACAGCAGGTCCGGCACGACGACGCGGTCGATCACCACCTGCCCGTGACCGTCCGGGGCGAACGGCTCGGCATCCTCACCGTCCGGCTGCCCCAGGCCCTGTCCACCCCGGAGCTGGTCGGCGAGCTGACCCACGTCGCGGACCTGCTGGGACACGAGATCCTGGTCGCCGAGCGGGACACCGACGTGTACCAGCGCGCCCGCCGCACCAGCCGCCTCACCCTCGCCGCCGAGATGCAGTGGCAGCTGCTGCCCGCCCGCGCCTGCACCGCCGCCGAATTCGCCATCGGCGCCCAGCTGGAGCCCGCGTACGCCATACACGGCGACAACTTCGACTGGGCCGCCGACGGTGACGAGCTGACGCTCGCGGTGACCAACGGCATGGGGGAGGGCATACAGGCCTCCCTCCTCACCAACCTCGCCGTCAACGCCCTGCGCAACGCCCGCCGGGCCGGCATCGGCATCGCGGACCAGGCGGCCCTCGCCGACCAGGCTCTCTACGACCAGCACCGCGGCGCCTCCCACGTCTCGACCCTGCTGCTCCACTTCGAGTTGGCGACCGGCCGGGTCGGCGTGGTCGACGCGGGATCGCCCCAGCTGTGGATGCAGCGCGGCCGTACGGTTCGCCGCGTGGAGCTGGAGGCGCAGCTGCCGCTCGGCATGTTCGAGGAGTCGCAGTACACGGTCCAGGAGTTCCACGTGGAGCCCGGCGACCGGCTGCTGCTGTTCAGCGACGGCGTCTACGACGCGGTGTCCCCGCTCGGCGAGGTGTACGGCGAACGCCTGCTGGCCCGCGCCATCCAGTCGACGCGGCTCCTGCCGGCCGCCACCGTCCCGCGCGCGATGCTCGGGGAGCTGGCGGAGCACCGGGGCACGGAGACGCCCGACGACGCGCTGGTGCTGTGCCTGGACTGGTTCGGCCGGCAGGACGGCTGACGACCGGGGGAGAGGCGGGCCGGGGAGCGTCGGTCAGGCAGTGTCGAAGGCGCGGCGGGAGGCCTCGATGTGACCGAGGTGCTCATGGGTCCAGTCGCACATCACGTGGACCGTACGGCGCAGGCCCTGCCCCGGTGCGGTGAGGGTGTACTCGACGCGCGGCGGCACGGTGGGGTGCACGCACCGGTCGACGAGTCCGTAGCGCTCCAGCATGCGCAGGTTCTGGGTGAGCATCTTGTGGCTGATGCCCTCGACCGCGCACCGCAGCTCGGTGAAGCGGAGGGTGCCGTCGCCCAGGGCCTCGATGATCAGCAGCGCCCACTTGTTGGCCACGTCGGAGAAGATCTCCCGCGCCAGCGAGTCCGCCCGCCGCAGATCCGCGTCTTCGGGCGAGCCGCTGAACTGCTTGGTCACCATCAGGTTCCCCCGTCACCGAAAAGTGCGTTCTTCCATGTCAGGCCACACTCTCTTACGGTTTCCGAGTAACCACAAGTGACCGGTGAACGACCGGTCCGGTGGAGAATGGGGGCACGGCCCCCGGAACGAGGAGGCGGGCGGTATGGCCATCACCCTGGTCAACCCGAACGGACTGCCGGAGATCGGCGCCTACAAGCAGGTGTCGGTCGCGACCGGAACGAAGCTGGTCTTCATCGCCGGACAGGTCGCCTGGGACGCGGAGGGCGCTACGGTCGGCGCGGGCGACCTCGCCGCACAGGCCGAGCAGTGTTACGTCAACATCGGCACGGCCCTCGCGGCGGTCGGCGGCACCTTCGACGATCTGGCGAAGCTGACCGTGTACGTCGTGGACTGGACGCCCGAGAAGCTGCCCCTGTTCCTGGAGGGCGTGGCCCGGGCCGCCGCGCGACTGGGCACCACCCCCGTACCGCCCGGCACGCTGGTGGGCGTCGCTGCCCTGGATGTTCCCGAGCACCTCGTCGAGGTCGAGGCGACCGCCGTGCTCGACGTCTGAGAGGATCGTCGGCCGTCGGAGGGGAGCCCGGCGGGCTCAGGTGCTGAGCTGGAACTCCGCCCGGATCCGCTTGCCCACCGGCACCCGCTCGGCCGTGAGCCGGTCGCACAGAGCCACGACGATCTCCATGCCGTGGCCGCCGAGGCGGGACGGGTCGGGGGCGTACAGCACGGGCATCGCGGTGCTGCTGTCGTACACCGTGACGCTGATGCGCTCCGCGTTGCCCTCCAGTTCCAGCATGTAGGGCCCGTGGCTGTAACGGTCGGCGTTGGTCACCAGCTCGCTGACGGCCAGCATCAGGTCGCTGCGCGTGTGCTCCCCGATCCGGGCGTGGCACTCCACCGTGAGCCTCGTCAGGAAGCGGTCGGCGAGCGCACGGGCCAGCGCGATGCATCCCGGCTCGCCGTCGAAGACCTCGGCGCTGAGCAGTACCTCGGCGGAGGGCGGTACCTCGACGGAAGCCGGGCCCAGAACCGGTTCTTCCGGTGGGGAGGTGACCTGTTCGTTCATGTGCTCCAGCCAGGGCGCCGCAGTGAGGTCGGAGACCTTTTCCGCCATGCGTCTACCCCTGGCGAACGATCCCACTCCAGGAGATCCGGACCGATCCTACGCACGACCGGGCAGCCGCACCACGGTCACGAAGAACTCGTCGATCTGGCGCACCGCCGCGATGAACTGATCGAGGTCCACCGGCTTCGTCACGTACGCGTTGGCGTGAAGTTTGTAGCTGCGCAGGATGTCCTCCTCGGCCGAGGACGTGGTGAGCACGACCACCGGGATGAGGGAGAGCTCGGGGTCGGCCTTGATCTGCTCCAGCACCTGCCGGCCGTCGTACTTGGGGAGGTTCAGGTCGAGCAGTACCAGGTCGGGGCGCGGGGCATCGGTGTACTCGCCGCGCCGGTAGAGGAAGTCCAGCGCCTCCTGCCCGTCGCGCACGACGTGCAGGGTGTTGCGGATCTTGTTGTCCTCGAAGGCCTCACGGGTCATCAGCTCGTCGCCGGGATCGTCCTCGACGAGCAGGACCTCGATGGGCTGGGCAGGGGTGTTCATGAAGCGTCTCCCGACTGGCTGGTGAGCTGGGCGTGAGCGAGCAGCTCCGCCGTGGTGTGGGTGGGCGCCTCGGGCGCGACCGGCAGGGTGAAGTGGATACGGGTGCCTTCGCCCGGTTCGGGCTCCAGCCAGATCCGGCCACCGTGGAACTCGATGATCTTCCGGCAGAGTGCCAGACCGATGCCCGTGCCGTCGTACTCGTCGCGGGCGTGCAGCCGCTGGAAGATGACGAACACCTTGTCCGCGAACTCGGGCTTGATCCCGATCCCGTTGTCCGACACGGTCAGGAGCCAGTTCTCGTCCTCGCGCACGCAGTCGACGGCGATCCGGGGCGGCCGGTCGGGGTGGCGGAACTTAACGGCGTTGCCGATGAGGTTCTGCCAGACCATGATGAGGGCGGTGGCATCCCCGACGAGCTCCGGCAGCTCCTCGGGTCGCTCGACGCTCGCCCCCGACTCCTCGACCGCCGCGGCCAGATTGCCCAGGGCGCGGTCGAACGCCTGGCCCAGATCGACGGGCTTCCAGCCCTCGTGGACCCGGCCCACCCGCGAGAAGGTCAGCAGGTCGTTGATGAGCACCTGCATGCGCTTGGCGCCGTCCACCGCGAACGCGATGTACTGCTTGCCCCGGTCGTCCAGCTCCGTCCCGTACCGCTTCTCCAGGAGCTGGCAGAACGAGGCGACCTTGCGCAGCGGTTCCTGGAGGTCGTGCGATGCGACGTACGCGAACTGCTCCAGCTCGGAGTTGGAGCGGCGCAGTTCCTGCGTCTGGTCCGCGAGCAGGTCTTCACGCTTCTGCGTCTCGGCCAGCTCGTCGGAGAGCCGTTGGCGCATGTTCTCCACCGCACCGGCCACGGCCTGAACGTCGGAAGGGCCCTGGATCTCGATCCGGCGGTCGAAGGTACCCGAGCGCACCGCTTCGGAGGCGGCGCGGAGCCGGTTCAGCGGCACGCCCACCACCCGGTGGAGCAGCACGCTCAGCGCCACGATGGTCAGCACGAGAACGCCGAGGAGAATGCCCACCACCCAGTCGCGGGTGGAGCGCGCGGCGTTCAGATCGGTTCGCGCCCGGTCGCGGGCATCGGCCAGATGCCCCTGCTGGGTAGTGTAAGCGCGTCGCAGGCCGTCGAACTCCGTCTTGCTGCTCTGGAGTTGCGCGGTGGTGCCGGAGCGGCTGGGACCGCTCTCCCGAACCGCCGCGATCAACGGCTCGGCCTTGTCCTGCCGCCACCGGCCCGCGGCGGTTTCGATGGCGTCCAGGTCCTTCGCGAGCCGCTCGTCGTCACCGACCAGCTCCCGAGCCTGAGCCAGTCGCTCCAGCTCTGCGCGCTTCCCGGCTTCGTACGGCTCCAGGAAGGACCGGTCTCCGGTCAGGGCGAACCCCCGGACCCCCGTCTCCTGGTCGAGCAGGGCGTTCTGCAGCTGGAAGGAGACCGATCGCGCCGGCTGGATACGGTCGACGAGCTCGTCGGTGCGTTCCGACATCCGGGACAGCACCAGGCCGCCGACCACCAGGCAGCCGCAGACGACCACGACGAAACCGCCGAGTATCAGATGGACCCAGGACTGCACGGGCAGTCGAGCGGCGAGGCTCGTTGCCGGTATCCCCTTGGTGCTGTCAGTGCTCATCGTCTTCCGATCCCCAGGCCAGGTGCAGTACGGCGACATCGTCCGCGAGCCCACCGTACGGCGCGGCTCCTTCGGCGGCTCCCGCCACCAGGGCGTCGACGAACGCGGAGGCCGGCAGATGTCCGTTCGCTCCTGCCATCGCCAGCAGCCCTTCCTCGCCGAGGCGGCTGTCCGGTCCGTCGCGCCCCTCGAAGAGCCCGTCGGTGAAGAGCACCAGGCCCGCGCCGGGTGACAGCGGGATGTCCACCGTCGGCCACCGGCCCGCCCCGGGCAGCAGCCCGAGCGCCATCCCGCCCTCGGGCTCCACCCACGTCACCTCGACGCCCTGACGCAGCAGCAGGCCGGGGTGACCCGCCCGCAGGACCTGGACGCTTCGCCGGTCGGGCGGGAACACCAGGGAAGTGACGGTGGCGAACACGTGCGTGTCCGAGCGCTCGGCGACCAGGATCTCCTCCAGCAGCGCTATCTGCTCGACGTGTGACGTACCGCACAGCACGGCGGTGCGCCAGGCCACCCGCAGACAGACACCGAGCGCGGCCTCGGCCGCACCGTGCCCGGAGACATCGCCGATCACCGCGTGCACGGTGCCGTCCGAGGTCTGGACGACGTCGTAGAAGTCACCGCTGAGGAGCCCGTGGACCCGCCCTGGCTCGTAACGGGCGCGGGCGCGGAACCGGTCGTCCCGCAGCAGGGGCACGGGCAGCAGCCCGCGCTCCAGCCGGGCGTTCTCCTGGGCCATGAGCTGGTTGGCGCGCAGCGCCGCGGCGGCTCGTTCCACTTCCTTGCGCTGGAGGGCGTAGCGGACCGCACGCGAGAGGATCTCGGGGCCCAGACGGCCTTTGACCAGGTAGTCCTGCGCTCCTCCGGCGACTGCGCGGAGCCCGGTGCCCGAGTCCTCCAGGCCGGTCAGGACGACGATCGCGGCCTCGCCGTCGGTCTCCAGGATCTGGCGCACGGCGTCCAGGCCGTGGACGTCCGGGAGGTGCAGATCGAGGAGCACGCACACCGGCGCGGTGGAGGAGCGCAGGAACGTGCGCGCCTCGCCCAGCGTCTTGCACCAGGTGAGGGCGGAGTCCAGCTCGCTGTCGGAGAGCATCTCCTCGACGAGCAGCGCGTCACCCGCGTCGTCCTCCACCAGGAGGATCGTCGCGTCGAGGTTCCACAGCAGGGGCTCGGGGTGGTGGGGGACGCCGACCTGTTGGGTGGGGATGCCAGGAGTGCCCACAGGAATCGGCGAGGTGCCCACGGGCGACTCGGTCAAGCCTTCACCCTCTCGTGCCACGGCACGGTGCGTCCGGCCTGATCGTCAGAAAGCATATGCGAGCCCCGGGCCCGGTTGGGGCGGGGCTGTGGAGCAGGCGGCACGAAGCCGCCCGCCCGGAAGGGCGGACGGCTTGGTTCCGGGAGGTACCCCGAACGGTTCGCGCAGGCTCAAGCCTCGACGCTCATGCCCTTGCGCAGCTGCTGGACGATCCGGCTGAGCAGCCGCGACACATGCATCTGGGACACGCCCAGCTCCGCGCCGATCTGCGACTGCGTCATCTCCGCACCGAACCGCATCTGCACGATCCGGCGCTCCCGGTCGTCGAGCTGCTCCAGCAGCGGGGCCAGGGTGTGCAGGTTCTCGACGGTCTCCATGCCCGGATCCGCCTCGCCGAGGACATCGGCGTACGCGCGCTGCTCCTGGCCGGAGTCGCTGTCCGCGGAGGGGGTGTCGAGCGAGCCGGCCGAGTAGCCGTTGGCGGCCACGAGCCCCTCGATGATCTCCTCCTCGGGGAGGTCGAGGTGGGCGGCCAGCTCCTTGACGGTGGGGTCGCGGTCGAGCTTGGCGGAGAGCAGCTCCTTCGCCTTGGCCAGGTCCACGCGCAGCT
Organism: Streptomyces durocortorensis; assembly: GCF_016901035.1. Taxonomy (GTDB): domain Bacteria; phylum Actinomycetota; class Actinomycetes; order Streptomycetales; family Streptomycetaceae; genus Streptomyces; species Streptomyces durocortorensis. The sequence goes on along the minus strand of NZ_JAFEUF010000076.1, from coordinate 6,764 downwards.
CCTGGAGCCGCCGCGGCACATGCACCGACCAGGTGGTGTCGCGGAAGAAGCGCTTGATCTCGCCGACGATGTAGGGCACGGCGAAGGTCGCGAACTCGACCTCGCGGGACAGGTCGAACCGGTCGATCGCCTTGATCAGGCCGATCGTGCCGACCTGGATGATGTCCTCGGTGTCGTCGCCGCCGCGGTTGCGGAACCGGGACGCGGCGAAACGCACCAGCGAGAGGTTCATCTCGATCAGGGTGTTTCGCGCGTACTGGTGCTCGTGGGTGCCCTCCTCCAGCGTCTGGAGGCGGTCGAAGAAGATCTTGGAAAGGGCTCGGGCGTCCTGCGGGGCCACCTTCCCGGCGTCCTCGATCCATGGCAGCTCCCCCGCGACGTCGGTTGCCTGCGTGCCGATCCGCCCGTCGCTCAACTGCGTCGTGCTTCCGGTGGCTCGCGCCGACATCGTCGTCATGGTGACGCCCTCCCTGTTGACCAATGCATGTGTGTCGGACCAGCGCCTGCCCCGCCTTCGCGAAGTCATGCACATCTTTTTCGAGATTTCTTCGATCGCCTTCCGAGCGCCCCTCCTGCGGCACCCGGTCGCTCGAACGGAGCAGTGACCCGCCCATGGCAAACTTGACCCGGGTGTCTCGGCCGTGGTGATCGGCGACCCGCGGCGAGAAGACGACAGAGGAACGGCAATGACGGTGACAGAGGACAGCCCGGAGCTCGCTCCCGGAATCGAGGAGTTCGGTCCCGGAATCGACCCGGAGCGGCTGGCCGTCTGCCTGAGCGTGCTCGACGAGCTCGACAAGATCGAGGTGGACCACCCGGACGCCATCCTCGTCCGCCGCGCCACCGCCGGGATCTACCGCACCGTGAAGCAGCGCCGCCGCCAGGAGCGCCGCGCCGCGAAGACCGCCCACGACCGGGCCGTCACCGAGGCCACGGCGACGGGCTCGGCCGAGCGCATCGACGACGAGACGCAGGGCGTCCTGCCCTCCTCCTCCGCCCGGGCCGAGATCGCCGGCATCCTCCAGCGGCCCCGGTCCTGCTACATCTGCAAGACGCGGTACGTCGAGGTCGATGCGTTCTACCACCAGCTCTGCCAGTCCTGCGCCAAGGAGAACCGCTCCCGCCGGGACGCCCGCACCGACCTGACCGGACGCCGGGCGCTGCTCACCGGCGGCCGGGCGAAGATCGGCATGTACATCGCGCTGCGGCTGCTGCGCGACGGCGCGCACACCACCATCACCACCCGCTTCCCCAACGACGCCATCCGCCGCTTCAAGGCGATGGAGGACAGCGACGAGTGGATCCACCGGCTGAAGATCGTCGGCATCGACCTCCGCGACCCGGCCCAGGTCGTCGCGCTGGCGGACTCGGTCGCCGCCGAGGGCCCGCTCGACATCCTCATCAACAACGCCGCCCAGACCGTACGCCGCTCCCCGGGGGCCTACAGCGAACTGGTCAACGCCGAGTCGGCGCCGCTGCCGGCCGGTGAGCTGCCCGCCGCCGAGGTCATCGGCACCTTCGGCAGCGGCACGGTCGACCGGGTCGCCGCCCTGCCCGGCGCCCGTAAGGAGGGCCTGAGCGCCCAGGAGGTCACCGGCCTCGCCCTGGTCACCGGCTCCGCCTCGCCGGCCCGGATCGCCGCGGGCACCGCGATCGACGCGGGCGGCCTCGTCCCGGACCTGCACGACAGCAACAGCTGGATCCAGACGGTCGAGGAGGTCGAGCCGATCGAGCTCCTGGAAGTCCAGCTCTGCAATTCCACCGCGCCGTTCATCCTGATCAGCCGGCTGCGTCCGGCGATGGCCGCCACCGCCGCGAAGCACGCGTACGTCGTCAACGTCTCGGCGATGGAGGGCGTCTTCAGCCGCGGCTACAAGGGCGCGGGCCACCCGCACACCAACATGGCCAAGGCCGCGCTCAACATGCTGACGCGCACGAGCGCCCAGGAGATGTTCGAGAAGGACGGCATCCTGATGACGGCCGTGGACACCGGCTGGATCACCGACGAACGCCCGCACCCGGACAAGATGCGCCTCGCCGAGGAGGGCTTCCACGCCCCCCTCGACCTGGTCGACGGGGCGGCCCGGGTCTACGACCCGATCGTGCGCGGTGAGGGCGGCGAGGCCCTGTACGGCTGCTTCCTCAAGGACTACGCCCCCGCGAACTGGTAACCCGAACGGCCGAGCCGGCCCGACGGTCTCCGCGCGGCACCCGAAAACCCGGCCCAGGATGGTTCCTGGGCCGGGTTTTCGCTGTACCCGGTGGCCGAAAGTGACCTACCGCACACGTTCTATCGAGCGCGGCGGCGCTCATTTGGTTAGGCTGAGGCGAACGGACGTCATCGAGGGGCCCACGAAGGTTCCTCGACCGTCCTGGGACACGGTCGGAAACCCGGCCGCTGTTCCGCCCCGAACCGGCGCCACCGCGACCGAATACCACCATCCCTGCCCCGCTCGGGGCGGTCGCGCTCCGGCATCGGTGCCGGAGCGTCGGCGACGCCCTGGGTGACGCGACACAGAGGAGTGCGCGGTGACGACACCGGAACTGACCGAGCGCGATATGCGCCCCGCCGAACGGACCCACGGGCGGCCCGGCCGCCCCGAGAAGCTGCGGAACATCGAGGTCTGGGCCCGGTCCGCCCCGATCCGGCTCGCCGGATACGAGGACGACCTGGCCGAGCCGCACATCCTGCCCGGCATCGACTGACCCCCGAGGAACTACCGGCGCGCCCCGCGGCCCGTCTCCCCGCCCTCCCGCTCAGGCGGCAGCGGCCGGGAGACGGGCCGCAGGAATTCCCGGACGTAGGTGCGGTGCCACCAGCAGCCGGTGGCCCGCAGCTCCCGGAGCCCGGTGAACCGGTAGCGGAAGACCCGGGCGCGCACCTGCCGGGGCGGCTCCCCGGGGAACGGGTTGTGGCCGAGCAGCCGGAGCGTGTCCCGGTCGCCCGCCAGCAGCCGCTCGGCGAACGGCCCGAACCAGGAGCGCGCGTACGCGGGGGAGAGCGCCGCGAACCACATCATCCAGTCGAGCCGCAGGTGGTACGGGGCGAACGCGCGCGGTAGCCGGCGCGGATCGCCCGGCTTGCCGCGGAAGCCGTACTCCCGCCACTCGGCCCCCTCATGCGCCACGGGCTCGGCGCTGCCCTCCACCACCACCTCCAGCCGCATCCGGCTGATGGAGCCGAACGCGCCATAGGTGTTGACCAGGTGCAGGGGATCGTAGGACCGGTTCATCGCCTGCCGCCGGGAGAGCAGATTGCGCACCGGGCGGTAGCTGAGCACCAGCACCAGGGCGGTCACGGCGATGACGACCACCTCGTACCAGAGGGGCGGTGCGGCCTGGGCCGGCGGCGGGCCGGCGAGCGGGGTCCAGTCGATCGCGGAGAGCGCGAGCGCGATGGTGAGCCAGTTCAGCCAGGCGAAGTTCCCCGACAGGACCAGCCAGAGCTGGGTGAGGACCATCAGCCCGGCGGCCACGCTCGCCACCGGCTGCGGGGTGAACAGCAGGAAGGGCACGAGGAGCTGGGTGACATGGTTGGCCGCCACCTCCACCCGGTGCACGGGCCGGGGCAGATGGTGGAAGAACCAGCTCAGCGGCCCCGGCATCGGCTGGGTCTCATGGTGGAAGTCCAGGCACGTCAGCTCACGCCAGCACGCGTCGCCCCGCATCTTGATCAGCCCCGCGCCGAACTCCACCCGGAACAGCAGCCACCGCAGCAGCCACAGCACCAGCACCGGAGCCGCCGTGTCCCCGCTGCCGAGGAAGACCGCCAGGAACCCCGTCTCCAGCAGCAGTGACTCCCAGCCGAATCCGTACCAGACCTGCCCCACCTGGACGATCGACAGATACAGCACCCACGGCAGCGCCCAGAGCAGCATCCCGCCCCACAGCGGCAGCAGACCGTCGAGCCCGGCGACCAGCGCCACCGACACGGCGCAGCCGCTCCAGGCGACGGCGGCGAAGAACCGGTCCGAGTAGTGCAGCCGGAAGAGCCCCGGAGCGGCCCGCCACGGGGTGCGCCGCAGCAGTTCGGGGACGGGCAGCATGCCGCGCTCGCCGATCAGCGCCCGGAACTGGAGCGCGGCGGAGAGGAAGGCGACCAGATAGACCACGGCCAGGGCCCGCTGGAAGATCAGCCGGCTCAGCCAGTAGCCGTCCGCGGTGAACCATTCCATCCCTGCCAGTATCGGCCCGGAGGCGGTCCGGGGCTCCCCGCCGGTCGTGGCCGGGCGGTCCCCGGGGCCTTTCCGGTCGCGGCGGGTCAGGCCCCGGCGACGATCCGGCCGAGCGTACGGCCGAGCCTGCGCGCGTACCAGAGCTGCACGGGCGGCACCAGCGGTCCGGCGAGCCGGGCGTACCAGGAGGCGGGGCGCGAGAACGCCAGCACCGTGAACCACACCGTGCCGTCGTCCGCGAGGTCGACCACGAAGCACTCCTCGCCGCGTTCCGGGTGCCCTGCCAGGGTGCCGTAGCCGAAGCCGGTGCGGTTGTCCTCCCCGTACGCCGTCCAGATCACCTCGCACGGGGCGGTGAAGCGGAGCGGGCCCAGGCCCAGGGAGACCCGGACGTCTCCGCCGGGCTCCGCGCGCCGGGCCGAAGCCTCCACCCGGGCGCCCGACGCACGGTGCATCCGCCACTCGGTGATCGCCGCGCCGGCGGCCGCGAAGTCCGCCTCGCCCCGGCCGACCCGGGTGCGGTGGTGAAGGTGGTGGTAGCCCCGGGGGAGCGGGCCGAGCCGGGTCGCGCCGACCTCCGGGTAGGTGAGGGTGCTCATGCGGTCCTGCTTTCGGTCTCGGAAAGTTCGGTCCCGGAAAGTTCGGTGTCCGAAAGTTCGGTGTCGGAAAGGACGCCGGTGCGGCCTTCGATGCGGAGGGGGTCGTCGGTGCGGATGCGCCGCCAGGCCAGCAGCGAGCAGAGCGCGAAGCCCAGCGCGTTGCCGAGGCCGTGCGTGGCGGCCATCCAGGTCAGGGTGGGGTGGGGGAGCCCGGTCGCCTCACCGAGCGCCCAGCTCAGCGCGAGCAGCATCGTCGCCACCAGGACGGCGGCGGAGGTGAGCAGCAGGAGCCGGGTCGTCCGGTCCCGGCCCTCGGTGCGTGCCATGCGCCAGGTGAGCAGGCCGACCGTCCACATGCCGGCCGTGAGGACGACGGCCCCGACCAGCTCGGCCCAGTCGCCGATGAAGTAGCCGGCCAGCACGAGCAGGGTGCCGATCGGCACGCTCAGCGCGGCGAAGCGGCCCGCCGGGCTGTCGGCGACCCGGCAGACCAGCCCGGCGATCAGGGCGGCGGCGAATCCGGCGAAGTGGAAGTGCGGCACGGTCAGCGCGAGGATCCCCAGGTCGAACCCGAACAGCTCGTGCCCCGAACGCTCGGCGACCAGCGCGGTCGCGGCGACGGCCGGGGTGACCAGTGCGGTGAGCAGGGCGATCCCGGCGGGGTCGAGGTCCTGGCCGCGGGCGGCCCGGCGTAGGGCGTGCAGGGCGAGCAGGACAGTGCCCACGGCGTAGACGCAGGCGAGCGCGGTGGCCGTGGCGCCGCGCGGCAGCCAGAGGGCGATGACCCCCGGCGCGGCGAAGAAGGGCCAGAGCTGACGGATCCGGTCCAGCTCCGGCCGATCGGTCAGCCGCAGGCCCGCCGGCACGATGACGAGCATGCCCAGCATCACGATGACGTTGACCAGTGCGGACATGACTTCCCCCCTTGCTTTGAACGTGTTCAAGTTCTGAGTGTGAGAGTAGAGGGTTTCTTGAACGCGTTCAATACGGGGGTGGTGGCTGCTCGTCCGCTTGCGGGTCCGTGCCCGGTGCGGCACAGATGGTGACACCCATCCGTTCCCCAGGGACAGGCAGGAGAGCTCCGTGCGCTCACAAGGACGTTTCCGGCGTACCGCGCTCGCCGCGCTGTCCGCCGGGGTGCTGTTCGCGGTGGCCGGCTGCGGCGACGGCGGCGACCGCACGGCGAAGGGCACCACGGGCACCGCGGAGGCCAAGGACGTCCTCCTCCAGCCGCTCGCGTCCCCCGGCCCCGGACCGTTCACCGCGTCCACGGCGCGGGCGGCGGCCTCCCCGTCCCCCACCGGCGCACCGGACGCCGAACCGACCTCCGCCACCCGGACGGTCCATCCGGTCTCCGGCGTCGTCCCCGGGCTCTACGGCGGCACCCGATCGGTCGCCGCCTGCGACGTCGAGAAGCAGACCACCCTCCTGACCGACGACGAGAAGAAGGCGAGCGCCTTCGCCGAGGCGGCCGGCATCGAGGCCGTACAGATCCCGGGCTACCTGAAGTCCCTCACCCCGGTCGTCCTGCGCGCCGACGCCCAGGTCACCAACCACGGCTACAGCGCCGGCTCGGCCACCGCCTTCCAGGCCGTGCTCCAGGCGGGCACCGCCGTGCTGGTCGACAGCCGGGGAATGCCCCGCGTCCGCTGCGCCTGCGGCAATCCGCTCGGCCCGCCCGTGGTCGCCGACGGGAAGGTCGCCCACCGCGGCGAGCGCTGGCCCGGCTACGACCCCGCGCGCATCGTGGCCGTCGAACCCGGCGTCAAGGCGGCCACCAGCCTGATCATCGTCAACGCCGACGACAACACCTGGATCGAGCGGGCCATGGGCGACAGCGGCGGCCGCGACCGCGCCCCGGACGACCCGCCCGGCGCCCCCCCCCCCGCCCCCCCCACCACCCACCCATGCCCCCCGGCTCGCTGTCCCCCCCCCACGACCCCGAACTGGCGGCGGAGGCACTGCACGCGGCCGTCCTGAGTGAGCGCTA
>NZ_JAFEUF010000075.1 GCF_016901035.1 Streptomyces durocortorensis | reverse complement strand
GACCATGATCGCCACAAACGGATCATGCCACCTGCCAGCAACGACGCCTCACCCGCTATCACGCACCAACTCGTAAGTGCCTCAAGCAGGGAGTCCAAGCTGGCCGACACGCCCTTCGACGCACGCTGAGTGAGGAAGAGCTGGTCGTTGAAGTCGTCGCTCCGCTGGGGCAGCCGCCCGCCTCGTGCGATAGCCGCCAGAGCGTCGAGGGCATCCTGTATCCACACGTTTTGCCTGTCGCGCGCCGAGCCGCCTCCTAATGGGAGGAACCAGATAGTGCCCAGGTCGTGCAGGTCTTCCGTTACGCGCATCCGAAGCTTGGCGTGCTGCAGGAAGGCCGCCTCGCTCTCCAGTGCGGTGGCGGCCCTTGCAACTTCGCGACCCTCTAGCTCCGAATCTCTAAGCTCGACGAGCCTCATATGCAAGTCCTTCATGAGTGCTCTGTCGTCATCTTGTCGTTGCTTCTTGCGGGTGTACGTCTCCTGGAGGACGTGCGCGTAGTAGCCGCCCACCAAGGTCACCAACCCCACCCAAATTTCATTCATGAGACGGCAGTATCGCGTAGTTGCTACTCCCGAAGGAGGCGTGTCGGGGCCCCGCCATGCCCGAGCGCAGACATCGCGTCGACCACCCGACAGGAGCCCATCAGCGACGCCTCATTGCCTCAACCGAAACGGTGAGGCTGGTCGGCTACCCATAGGCGGACGATGTGGTCGTCCACCAGGCTTTCTCATGGCCGCGTGGTCTCAGCCCGCCTTGAGCTGACGGTGGGCGAAGACAATGTCTCGTACCCGCAACACGGCTGTCGGGGCGATTAGTGACAGGACAGGTAGGGCGTAATGCCAGCCGTCGCCTGCGAGCACGTCCGTGCTGAGACGCATGGCTGCCTCTGTTGTTTGTGCGGCGTCGGGGGGCAGTTGCGCCAAGGCCAGGGTGTGGAACGTCTGGATGAAGGCGGTGCTGGCGGATTCGTTCACCATGCGCAGGCTGGGCGGCGTGCCGGTCAGGTAACCGGCCACGGCCGCGAACGCCTCTGCTCGGTCGTACGGGGCACTGAAGCCGTCCGCTGACGCCCGGGCTGCGGCCAGAGCTCCGAACGCCGCGTGGGCGATGGCGATGGCTGCGGTGGGCAGTTCCCAGGGCGGGATGCCCTGCCAGCTGCTCTCCCGTGCCAGTAATACCCTCTCAGCGTCCGCCTGTCGTCCAGGGGCTCTAAGGAGGAGCAGGACTAAAAGGTCTTCAACTCTCCACTGCCTTTCTGATGCTTTGAGTGTCTTCCACGCCTGCTCTACGGCCTCGCGAACCCGCTCGGCGCACTGCTGGTCTGCGTCCCCAATGGCCGCTAGAAGTTCAGCAAGATCGGCAATGTGTTCTCTCAGCTGTAGGGGTGAAGTGTCCGCGGTCCTCAGGTGCTCAAGCTGACGGTCGATGATGCTTGCGGCTTCGGCAGGGTCATGGGCGCGTAGGCCCGCCGCGACCGCTACGAGTGCGCGGCGCCTTCTGTCACTGTTCTCGTCGTCCGTCTCCTTCGCGAGCATCACGGCTCGCTCGCGCTCGCCGGCGAAGGCCAAGGCTTGGGCTGCGGCACCTTTGGCATTGCTCACGATGATGCCGGGAGCGCCGGCGAAGAGGGAGAAGTCAAGGGCTCCTTCAAAGCTGCTGGTGGCATCGGCGGCCTCGTGCGCCAGCCGTCGTGCGTCGGGGAGATGTCCTGCTGCGGCAGCTTCAACAGCGGTTGCTGCAAGGGCTTGAATCCGATCGGCCGGATCTCGGAGGCTGCGGGCCAGCAGCGCACCATCCGGATGCCGCCCCATGGCCGCCAGTGCCGTGCAGAGGGTGATCAGCCACCCTTCGCGAAGCGCGGCGGCACCCTGGGATGATCCGACCGCTTGCAGGGCCTGGTGCAGCCGTCGGTGCGCCTCATCGGGGTGGTTCTGCTCGGCTAGGTGGCATGCCTGCCTGGCCAGCACCTCGGCGGACTGTTCCTCCTTCGCGGGCTCGTGCGCGTGAGTGAGTACGGCACGGGCCTCGGCTCGGACGTCCCAGCCGAAGGCGGTGTGTCTGTCCTCAGGCACACTGGTCTCAAGGTCGCGAGCTTCGTCCGCGCAGCCGACGTCTACCAACGCGCGTGTGACTTGAGTGAGCATGGGGCCCAGGAGCATCGTCAGATCGCCGGCGTCTCTCTCCGGCAATGCTTCAGGATGGGTCAGGGCAGCCTTGAGATGTTGTGCCGCTTGCTGGGCCAGAGCATGTGCTTGTTCGGGCCATTGTGTAAACAGGGCCGAAGCTGCCGCGGCGTCGACGACGCAGGTGGTGAGCCCGGGGGGAAAGCTTCGTGCGTAGTCAGTGATGCGTTCATACAGCCGGGTCGCGCGCGGTGGGTCGGCCACGGAGGCGACGAAGGCCCATGCCCTTATGGGCGCGCCGGGGTCGGCCGGGTCTCTGGATGCCACGTCGTGAGCGTGCTGTTCGGCCTCCGCCAACAGTTCCTCTGCCAGCATGGCACTGTGAGGACGAGCTGCGGCGGCTGCTCGCGCCGTCGTCTCGGCGAGCAGTGCGACATCGTCGTACGACGACACTGAGCGCAGCGACTCAAGAAGTGCGCGCCCTTGCCCGCATTGGCCGATGGTGAACAGCGCGACGGCGGCCTCTGCGACCGCCGCTTCAGCCTCATACTCGTCCCCGCTCGGCGGAGATGATTCCGCACGAGCGCGGTCGGCCCACCACACCGCGTTCTTCGCCACATCGGCCGCCTGACTGGCGTACTGGTCACCGGCACCGGCCAAGGCCCGCGCCACGCTTGCCAGACGAACCGCCTTTTCAGCAGCATGCGGTGCCAGCAGGGCGAACTGCCGTGCTCGCTGCGAATGTCCCAGCCAGGCGAACGCCACAGCGAAACTTGCCGGCAGGGACCTGGCCTGCTCAGTCAGCAGGGTCCGAGAAGCAGCGAGCCCGGCCAGGGCCACCACGTCGACCGGACGGCGTTGGCGGATCATGTGGGCGCTTAACTCGATGTCGGACAGCGCCACATCAGGCGACGCACGCCCAAGCAGGGCTTGTTGGCGTTGCGGGTCGAGGGCTATGGCGGTCAGCCGCTCCCCATTCTTGTTGCCCGCCAGCATGTGTGGATAGTCGTACAGCAGGTAAGTGGGGGTGTCGGCCGGCCAGCCCCGAGCCTGGTACTCATCCGCCCAGGCATATAGCCGGTCCTCGAACTCGCTCACGTCCCCGAGGCGGTTAAGGGCGCGATTGCGTAGTTCGGTATGCCCCAGCGCGAGGGGATGAACGCCCACCGGCGTATCCGGAAGGCGCATCTCGCCATGGGCGCCGGGGACGAGACTACGACCGGTGACCCCACGCAACTGCCGCTCGACGTTGAAGGGCCGCACTCCGACAAGCTGGGTCAGGTCTGCTGCCGTCAGACTGCCTCGCGCCGCTACCAGAAGTCCAAGGAGAGGGACCCCAACCTGCTCATTCTGCAACAACTGGTCGACCTCACGCCCGGCCATGCGGCTGATGTCAGCCGCATGTGGCGAGGGGGCGAGGGAGCGGACGATATGCCGAAGGCGCAGCGGGTGGTCGCCGGGCACGTCGTCAGGGATTAGCGGATAGGGCCGACCGGTGACCACCACGCGCATGCCTGCCGGAGGGTTCCGCGGCAGCAGCGCGGCAATGCTCGGTTGGCCAGCTCCTGCGGCGTCCTCGTCCAGGCCATCCACTACGAGCACTAGGCGCCGACCGCGGTCCCGGCAGGCCTGCGCGGCCGCCTGACACAGACTAGGGAAGTCTTCCGGGCGCGCACCGGCGGCTGAGGGATCCTGCTCCCCAAGCGACGCCAGCTGCCGCATTACCGATTCCAGGAAACCCTTTTGATCGTTGCGCCCCAAGTAGTCGGCGATGAAGTACGCCACCAAGTCCACATCGTCTGGTCGGTGCCTTAGGACGAACTCTGACAGCAGCGCCGATTTGCCCGCCCAGGGGCCCGCCTGCCACCACATGTACCCGGTAGCACCCGGCAAATCCTCGCCGCCGCAGAACGCGACCAACTCCCGAAGCTCACTGTCCCTGTCCAATAGGCGAGCAGGCAGAATCCTCTGCTCAATCCAAGCGCCGTACCCGGAGGCCTTGACCGGCTCCAGCACCGTCGCTGTCTGGCGCCGCGGCCGGGCAGGTTGAGCCTGCTCCAGCTTGGTCCGCCACCAACGCTCATCGCATGGCTCTCTGGCCCACCCGCTCCACACCTGCACGACGGCGATCAACCGCTCGTCGCTACCTTCATAAGGGACCTTTGCTTTGCTGAAGTCGTCGTGCAGCCAATCCCTGAGACGCCGGTCAAGCGACGAGCCGTGCCCCTCGGCCGCCTTGGCTGCTATGCGACGCGAATACTTCTGTCCACCCTGGGCGTCATAGGCTGTTTTCGCCCTTCCTTCCAGTGCCCGCAGGGCGTCGTACAGCTCACGGGCAGCCTTGGACGTCTTCCCCATTCTCGCTCCATCCCCATCTGCCCGCCGCGTCGGGCTGCCCGCACCGGGCCCGGCGGGCACGCCCATGACCAGCAGCGTAGAGCCAGTTTTCCCGCTGTACCCGCTCTTTCGGACACCTGCCTCCCGAGCCCGGCACTGTCGTCCTGTCCGGCAGACGAGCCGGCAACGACAACATCGCATCACTCGCCGGAGGCCGCTATGACCATTACCCTCGCACTCTCCATCGCGCTCATCGTCGCCCTGGCAGTGCTGGCCGCAACCGCAGCCGCCGTTCTCGCCCGCGTCGACGGAGCCACCTTTCCCATCGCTCTCAAGGCCGCCGCCACCGTGTTCGCCGCAACCATCACCCTCGCCTGTGCCACAACCGCAGCCCTAGCCTCCGTGCTCCGCTGAATCGGATCCAGAGAGCAGTCCTGACCGCCATGGCCGCCGGAAGAGGGCAAAGATCGTCACGGGTTACCCATGTCTGCGCGAGGCAGGTCTCCGCGTGAAACCCCATCGAAGAGGCCCTGAAGTTCCGACGACTCGATGCCCTGCCCGTCGAGCCAGGTCAGCTCGCGCGAGGAGTCCGCGGTCTGTCCGCCTCCCCGGTGATCTGAAGCGCTGCCACTGATCAGGGCTGTCCAGGCGCGAGCCGCCTTACCGTCCTGGGACCCGAGCCGTGCCCGCGATGCCGAACCGACCACCGGCACGTTCACCAGGAACACCGACCGCCAGCCCGCGCTCTCGCCGAACACCGACGACAGCGGGGCGGCGGAGACGAGGACGCCACCAGCGCCAGACGGACTGATGTCCACCTGTGGTGGCCTCAGACGGCAGAGTTCTCGAGCCCTGTAACCCAAGGTAGGCGAACTGGCATGTGCCGCCGTAGGGTCCGCTCCGCCGGCACGAACTCGTGGACGAGTTCGTAGGGGGGAGAGTCCCTCAGCCGGTGGCAGTCTCCGGCAAGAACTGCAGCGAAGGCCAGCAATCTGCGGTCGGCCGGGCTCTTCAGCAGGCGTGCTGCAGCCCTGGCGCCTTCGCTGACCAGCCGCGCGGTCTTAACCAACTCGTCCTTGGCGGCTGGATCACCGTGTGCAAGGGCAGGCGACAAGCGGTCTCGTTCACCGACTGCGTGAGCAGCTGCCAGGACGAGAACCGTTGATGCTGCTGTCGCGGCGAGTTCGCCCGCATTGGTCATGGCGTTTGCCAGCAAGGGGAGAGAAGCGAAGGGGAGGGGGTCGGCGATCTCCCAGAGAGGCTCCGCGACTTGGAGCCCGGCATTTACTCCCGTACGGTCCACGCGCAGCGGCGGCCGGTCAGGAGAAGTCTGACGCAGTTCCCAGCGCTCGACGCTGGGGTCCGCGATGGCGGCTCTCAGGATTGCCCGAAACGCCTCTCTCAGGCTCTCAACGGTGATGTCGGGCACGTCCAGCCGCACGAGACTGCCCTGGCGTCTGATGTCCAGCACCGGGAATCTGGCTTCTCCGGCTGCCTGAACTATCGAGAGGTCTCGGCCGACGTAGTTCGAGTCCTCCGCGTCCGAGACGACCAGCGATGCGTTCTGCGCGTAGGCCACGGCGACTCCGTGCTCGAATCCACGACAAATGGCGCGAGCGCGGATTGCTGCGTCCAGTACCTCCTCCAGATCGGCCGACTGTCCGCCCAAGAGGAGTGTGCTGTTGACAGGATCCCAGCGGAAGTCCTCGTGTGCGTTCGCGTTACGCCACTCAGAGCGGATGGTTGAAGCAAGGATCTTGCACAGGGGGTGACTGACTTCGGCTGCAAGCAGATCCCGGATGGTGGCGAGCGAGGGCCCCTGCGGAATCGGCTTGCCCAGCAGTTGCATGACCACAACAGCGGTGCGCTTGACGTCTGCTTCCAGCACGGCCCGGTGCAGGTGGGGCCTCCCCCTGAGTGGTGGACACGCTGATACTGGATCTGCTTGATCCGGAGGAAGCGAGAAGACCGCCGATGGCGCTGAAGGACTATTCGGACGAGTTCAAGGCCGATGCTGTGGCCCTGTACGAGTCCACACCCGGGGCGACGTACAAGAGCATCGCCGCTGACCTGGGCATCAACCGGGCGACCCTGCGCGAGTGGGTGCTGCGGGACCGCGAACGCCGTGGCGTCACCGCTGCGGGTGCGAAGACGGCCGCCGTCCACCGGGCGGCGGTGCCGTCCGCTGATCCGGACGAGGGTCCGGCAGCTGGAGGCCCGGGTGGCCGAGCTTGAGGCCAGTGAGCGCAAGCTCGCCATCGAGCGGGACATCCTGCGCAAGGCGGCCAAGTATTTCGCCGGAGAGACGAACTGGTGACCAGCCGCTTCCAGTTCGTTGACGACCACCGGGCCACCTATGAAGTGAAGCGGCTCTGCCAGGTCCTGGACGTGAACCGGTCGAGCTACTACAAGTGGCTCGCCGGCGCCGAGGCCCGGGCCGGCCGGACGCGGGAGGACCGGGTCCTGGCCGAGGAGATCCGCCGGGTCCACGGCGAGTCCGGCGGCGCCTACGGCTCCCCGCGCGTGACCGCGGAGCTCCGCGAGAAGGGACACGTGGTCAACGAGAAGCGGGTCGCACGGATCATGCGAACGTTCTCCATCACGGGTATCCGCCTGCGCAAACGCGTCCGCACGACCGTCCCCGCCCCGGCATCCGGGCAGGTCACGGACCTGTTCGGCCGGGACTTCACCGCCACCGATCCCGGCCGAAAGCTCATGGGCGACATCACGTATCTCCCGCTCCAGGGCGGAAAGTTCCTCTATCTCGCGACGGTACTCGACTGCTTCAGCCGCAAGGTCGTCGGCTGGTCCATCGCCGACCACATGCGCACTGATCTGGTCGCCGACGCACTGCGGATGGCCGCCGGAACCCGCGGCTCGCTGGACGGAGCGGTGTTCCACTCCGATCACGGAGCCCAGTACGGATCCAGGGCCTACGCCGACCTCTGCGACCAGCTCAAGGTCACCCGGTCGATGGGCGCGGTCGGCACCAGCGCCGACAACGCCGCCTGCGAAAGCTTCCACGCCTCCCTGAAACGCGAGACCCTCCAGGGCACCCACGACTACGGCGACGCCACCACCTGCAGAAGAACGGTCTTCGCCTGGCTAACCCGCTACAACACCCGCCGCCGGCACTCCACCAACGGCCACCTCAGCCCCGACGCCTACGAACGCCGACACCACACCGCTAAACTCACGCTCGCCGCGTGATCAATAACCGCGTGCCCACCTTCATGGGGGAAGGCCCGGTCCATGACTGCACGCGCCCTTTCCTCCTGGTATTCCGCACGGTTGTAAGCGTCAAGGTAGGCGACCTGTCCGCGATGGGAGGACAGCAGCTCCGGTTCTCGGGCGACGTGTCGTGCGATCACTGAGCACGCCAGCTCCGGTTCGGACTTCAGAAGGGACGCCACCAGGTCGCGTGCCTGGAGGGCAGCCCGGTGAGTCACCAAGGGCCGATCGGACAACGCGAGAACGGCAAGGTGATGGAGGAGTGTCGCCGTTAGTGGCAGCGAGTCATCAATCAGATGTCTCATGCTTCGACGCAGCCGACGATCGAGCGCATCGGGGGCTTCCGCCCACGCGGCAAGAAGACGGGCCCGTGACGCCACCCCCGAGCCGGGACGCAGCTGTTCGGCTGATACCCCGAGCGTTCGACGGTAGATGTCCTCGTCGGTATGGCCGGCGTGATCAGACCAGGCGGCAGCCTCCAGAGCTCGCCCGGCTGCCTGGGCCGCGAGAGCGTACCTCCGTACTGCAGACCAAGCGGACTCCGCCCAGCCCTGTTCCAAACAGGCGAACAGCGCGTGGACCTCGCTCCGATTAGCTCGTGCCAGATCAGTCGCCAAACGTCGCTCGGCAGCGCTGGTCCGGGACGGACGGAACCAGGACACTTCCTCCGCGGCGGCACTCATGGCGACAACCGACGCGCGAAGACACCGCAACAGCTCCGGGAGCTGTTTCCCGACGGCCCGGCCAGAAGCGGTCCGTAAGCGCAGGATCTCCGCGGCGATCTCGTCGGTCTCCTGCTGAAGCCCGGGTAGGTCGGCGTCCCTCAACACGGACTTCCACTGAGCGCGGGTCACTGGCACGAAGGCGACGTCCTGCTGGCCTGTGATCTTCTCAGGAGGCGCGGAGAGATTCAGCTTTCGGACCACCGCTGGCGCCGCGGCACTGGACTCTCGGCCGACTGCGCCCAGTTGGTCGGGCAGGGATACGTCCATCACCACAGGATGGCACCAGTGGCCTGCCCGAAGCCCGTCGTCTCACCGTATTCACCCGTGCCTGCGGACGCTGACAGTGCGGGCGTGGTGACTTCCCTCTGTAATCGGCAGGTCTGTGTGCGAGGGGCGAGGACTTGGTGCGACGCAGGCCGCCACGGGACGGATCGGCTATCAGGTGATGCCTCGCTGAGCAGGGAATAGCCGTCTACCCCCCGCTACCACGACAAGGCAGCTGCACCAAATCGCTGATTCTCCGGATTCTGATCCCGCGCGCCAGCATTTTGGCCGTGCGGCTTCGCCGCGTGGTAGGCGAATGAACGGAAAATCCGCTACTTCAGCGGTGATCACCCAGGAGGCACGCGATGTGTAACCAGTCCAAGCCTGCCGTCGAGGCTGCCTTCCTGAACGTCCAGGGCGCCGCGAAGTACATGGGCATCTCGGTGAACACTCTCTACGTCTGGCGCCATCGCCGGCAGGGGCCGCCCAGCTTCCGGATGGGGCCCGGAGGGCGGGTGATGTACCGCCGAGACCTGCTCGATGCGTGGCTCAACGACCAGCAGCAGGCGGACTCGCGGTCTAATCCGGCTCTCAACCCCCTGAACGCAGCGCCGCAGCAGCGCGAGCGGCGCCGTGCTGCTTGACCTGGAGAAACGGTTCCGAGGAGATCAGCAGTATCCGGAATTTCATGCACGCGGAGATCGTCTGTGTGTCTGATCGCGACGCGACTCGCGCCGCGCGAACCGTGACCAGGCCAAGGAGAAGGTGTGCATGGCGGGCTACATCGAGGATCGGTGGCTCAAGAAGCGGCCGAACAAGGAGACGGGCAAGCGCGAACGCACAGGACTGTGGGGCAAGTGCACGCGGTACCGCGTCAAGGGGATACCGGGCGTCCGGGACCGTTCGTTTGACACGGTCACGGATGCCAAGTCCTGGCTGGCCGAGACGCAGACCGACGCACGACGAGGGGATTTCGTCGACGCGCGCGACGGTGCGATCAGCCTTCGTGAATATGTCGAGAAGTGCTGGTGGCCGTCCCAGGTGCATCCCGCTCAGACGCTGGAAAGCATGCGGCACCGGATTTGGGGGCACGTGCTGCCGCAGCTCGGAGAGCTGGCGCTCAAGGACATCGGCGTCGCGGAGCTGCGTAGGTGGTCGGCCGATGTACAGCGGTCGCTGGCATCAAGCACGGCGTACGTCGCATGGGTGTACCTCAAGGCGATCATGCAGGCTGCGGTCGAGGACAAGCGTCTGTTCCGTAACCCGTGCAAGGGCAGCAGCTCGATCAAGCCGCCGAAGAAGCCGGAACGCAAGGCTCGCGCCTGGCAGCAGGATCGCGTTGATGCCGTACGCGAGGCGCTGGCCGACCGGTACCAGATCGCACTTGACCTCGGGGTCGGGTGTGGGCTCCGACAGGGTGAGGCGTTCGGGTTCAGCCCAGGCGACGTTCGTGGTGACTCGGTGCACATAGAGCGGCAGATTCTCATGCATAAGTCGCAGCTCTACTTCGGTCCGCCCAAGGGCGGCAAAGAGCGCGACGCGCCCCTGCCGAAGGTTCTCGCGAAGCGGCTCCTCACGCACCAGGAGCGCTTCGAGTCGATCGACGTGACACTGGCTGGATCCTGAGGAGCCCGACCTCGCACGCGGGGACCGGCGCAAGGTGACCGTCCCGCTGCTGGTCTACACCGGGCGTTGCGGTGCGATCAACCGCACCACCTGGAACACCAAGGCGTGGAAGCCCGCGCTCGCCGGCGCCGGAGTCATCCCGCCGCTGCCCAAGCAGCAGCCCGGCGAGAAGCCGTCGCGAGTCTGGGAACCCAGCCGCGAGCACGGCTTTCACGTCCTTCGTCATACATATGCTTCGGTGATGCTCGAAGCCGGAGAGTCGATCGTGTCGCTCGCGAAGTGGCTGGGGCACTCCGATCCGGCGTTCACACTCCGGACCTACACTCACTTCATGCCGCAGGTCGGCGCTCGTGGGCTGTCCGCGATCGAAGCGTGGTTCACGGATCTTGGCTGAAAGTCCCTGAGAAGTCCCAGAGGGCGAAAGAAGCCAGCCGGGTGCCGGTATATATGCAGGTCAGAGCGCGATCGCTCCGTGAGCAGGACAGAACCCGGCGTACAGCCCGACTCGTCTGCCGCCAAGGACCGCTGACCAGGGAAATTGCTGGTCAGGGGTCCGTTTTCGTAGATCCGGGGGTTTAGCCAGACCCTGGTCCGGTTCGAACCGGACCGGACGGCTACGTACGTAGCCACGTAGGTAGCCATGAGAACTGGAGCCAGAGCTGGACGACGGCGCGGCCGGACCTGGCACAAACGGTCTCTGCCAAGGCCGGTTCACCCATCACGACGAGGCCCTGATCACCCGTCACGGACGAGACGTGTGCTGGTGGACCTGGGCCGGCTTTCGAGCCGACACCACCCTCACCGCCTGGCTGACCGACGTGGTCGATCCACTTCAGAGGCCCGCAGACGCCTACGTACGTCTCCGCCACGACGTCACGGGGGAGGAGTGGGCGCAGACATGGCGGCTGCCTCGGGAGGAGGAGCTGCCGCAGGTTTCCGCGGCTGCGGTACGCGGGCTCAAGTCTCCGCCGCTCTCCCCGATGATCTCGCCACCCGTGTCCTCGCCGATCCACTCGCGGATACGGACGGGGCCCGTGCCGCGTTGTCCCGACAGGTGTGCTGGGAGACCGAACAGGCCTGAGAACAGCGCCGGGACGCACATATTGGCCCCGCTGACCGGATTGCGCCCTTTCGGCGCCCATCGCCCCAGCTCACCCTGGTCCCAGACTGCCGCGGGGCAATGTGGAGGGGCCACCATGTCCGGACCGCTGTACGTTCCCGTCCTGCCCGCACGCCCCCACACCGTGGCCGCGGTCAAGGACCTCGCCCCAGGGATCCGAGACCGGACGGCGCCCCTGCGGACGCTCCCAGCCATGACCGCCTAGGGCGCCGAGGAACTTCAACAGGCGGTGGACAAGGAACTCCGGCGGGTCGCGGCCGTACAGAAATACACGCCAGCATGGCTGGACGCCCCGCACGCAGACCTCGACGAGCGCGCCTACGCGGATCTGCTCCCCTCGTACTGGTCCCACACGGGGCTCCGCCCGGTCACCGACCCGGACCTTCCCGCAGCCCACCAGGCAGTGGCCGCAGCCAGCGCACGCGACGGCGGCAACGGCCTCGGCATACGCATACGGCTGCCCGGCGCCTGGAACGACGAACTCGCCGAACGCACCGCGGCTCTGCTCACCAGGACGGGGCCCGAGGTGCGGGTGGACCTTCTTCTCGACCTCCAGACGGTGCTCCCCAGCCGTCCCGACGCGGGTAAAGAAGCACTGCGCGCACTCGACGCGCTGGTCCCGCTCGCCTCCTGGCGCACGATCGCCACTCTGGCCGGTGGCTTCCCGGACGAAGTCGACGGGTTGCTCGACCGGGAGCGGGGCGAGGCCGACCGCGCGGACTGGGACACTTGGCACGAGATACGCGCGAGTGGGCGGTCGTATGCGGAGTTCGTTCGTTACGGCGACTACGGCACGCTCCCCGCCCGCAACCTCGGCAGAGCGGCGGATGACAGCGACCGGTCGCCGTTCGGACTGCTTCGATACACGACTGAACGTTCCTTTCTGCTCGCCCGGTTCTGGGCCGAGAAGCGGGGCGAAACCGGTGTCACACGGGAGGCGGCCCGCTGGATCACCGAGTTGTCGGACTTCCGGGGTGAGGGGGCGAGTACGGGCGACCACTGGTATCAGCAGTGCGCCTGGACCACGGGTTCCAAGGGCACGGGCAACGCCGGGACGTGGAACCAGGTCGGCAACGTCCAGCACATGATGTACGTTGTCTGCTGCCTGACCGGGGACGCTGATCGCCCCTGACGCCGAGAGGTCAGTGACTGCTCACCAGCGCCGCGCGCAGATCGTCCGTGAACGACTGCCAGGACGTGAGTTGCCTGACCGGACCGTCGCGATCCAGCATCTGCAGGAGCCGCGCGCGATTCGCCGAGAAGCGGGTCTGGAGCTTCTGCAGACCGCGCCCCTTTTCCCCGCTCGCAGTGGCGATCGCCTGTTTGAGCAGTGCCTTGGGGTCCGCCACCGATTCCGCCCGTGCCGGTTTCGGAAGGTCGAGTGCCATCCTGCCGTTGGGGTTGCCCGCCACTTCGCGGATCGCTGACTGGTCGAGCAGCAGCCATGCCTCCAGCATCCGAACGGGTATCGCCGGGACATGCGCCAGGCCGGGGCTCACCGCAGCCACCGCTTCCGCGATCTCGCTGCGGCGGTGGTCCGGGGGCTCGCGATCCGAATCACGGTGGATGACGACGAGGTCGTATGTCTGCCCGCTGTCGCTGAGCTGCTGGGCGGCTCGCAGTTTGCCTTCGACCCCGGGACCGGGCTTGTTCGCCAGGCGGTTCAGGTCGGGGACCGTCACCAGGATCTGCCTGCCCACGTCCCCTGCGATCCCCTCGATGTGGAAGCGCAGGCCCGTGTCGCTGGATCCCTCACACAGGTAGAGGGCGCGAATGGTCACGACGCGCTCTCCTGGAGAGTCAGGCGGGCCTCGGGCGGGGCGGTGAGGTACGCGAGGATGTCGGCCTTGGTGCCGTAGCCTTTTCCGGCGCCGCCGGCGCGCCATGTATCGGCCAGAGGACGTAGCCGTAGACCGCGCGCGGCCTTGCCGTCGGCCCCCGGGACGGTGGTCGTGTCGGCGATCAGCAGGTCCGCCGGATCGACGAGTTGTACGACGCCTGGTGAATGCGTATTGATCAGGACCTGCCGGAAGGGGTTGTCCTCGTCCACCGGCAGGGAGGGATCCACGGCCAGATCGCGCACCAGGTCCACCATCGCGGAGAGGTTGGCCGGATGGATGCCGTTCTCCGGCTCTTCCATGCAGAGCAGACCATGCACCTGCGGGTCCTCCAGCAGAACGCACAGGGCTAGGAAGCGCAGGGTCCCCTCCGACAGGCTGCGGGCCGGCAACACCAAGCCGTCGATCTCGTGGAGCTTAATCGTCAGCAGCTCACGGGTGTCGTCGGCCTCCACGTGCAGCGTCCTGACGTGCAGCCCCGACAGGTCCGAGAGGCGCCCTGCGACCCGCGAGTAGATCCGCTCCGGGTCGTCCGGAGACTTCTTCCACGCGATCCGGTCCAGGCTCCGCGGCAGGTGCAGGCCGTCGGGCTGCATCTCACTGGGGTCCGAAAAGCGATCGGGCGTGCGCAGTGCGGAAGGTTCGAGGGCCAGCCGTCGCCAGGACTGCATTTCCCGCCTGGCAGTCAGGATGGTCGGGTCGTCGTTGCGGTTGATCGTGGAGAGCATGGTCTGAGGTGCGCGGCTCGCGGGTGCCGGACGGGGCTGGCCTCGGCGGCTGCCGTCGGTATGGATGCTGACGACGGCGTCGCCCGTTTCGAGAGACGTGGAAATGTAGGGGGAGTTCGAGCGGCGACCGCGGACCACGGCGTTGCGGAAGTCCGCGGCGCGGTGCGGGAAGCGCAGATGTGACAGAGCCTCACTTGGTCTGATCCGGCTGAGATCCTCGTACCGCAGTGTCAGCCTGCCGCCCCGCTCCCCGCCCTGCGGCGGTTGGTATCCGAGGTGGACCTCGTAGCGGAGGAACGTGGACGTCGGCTCGGCCAGCCTGCCGAAGTCGTCCTCGGCCTCACCCGGGACGATCATCTCCGCGGCGAACTTCATCAAGTGCTCGCCGTCCGCATAACCGTTCCAGAACAGGTCGCGCGCGTCACCGTGCAACGTGCCATGGGTCCCGCGGACGGCCTGAGCCGCCTCGATCATGGAATGGTCGGTGAGCAGGCTCAGGAACTGGATCGCGTCGAAGACATTCGACTTTCCCGTGCCGTTCTCGCCCGCGATGCAGGTGAACGGGCCGAACTCGACCCTCAGATCCAGAAGGTTCTTGAATCCACTGACTTCGAGCCGTGTCAGCATGTGCCCCCTCGTCGGTCCAACCCTGGCGCGCCCTCGGAACACGTGGTGTCCGGCGGCGTTCAGGGCCGCCGGTGCGCACAGGAATGATAGGGCGTCAGACCGAGACGGGCCGCGCGCGTCCGGAGGTGACCGGCCACGGAACGGGGGCGGCGGCCGGCGAGCTGGCAGGATGTATCCGACGAGACAGTGGATCGTGGTCGTCGACGACGTACGGAGGAGAGGTCGCCGCTGTGTCTCCGACTGACGGAGCTGATACGGGGACGTCCTCCCTGGACAGGGCCGCGCTCGTCACGGGTGTGCGCAAACAGGTTCGAGCACTGGAGGCGGACCTCCGCGAGCGCAGCGACGACATCGACCGCTACCGCGACCGCCTACGAAGCACGTACGAAGACGTGTGGGCAACCGGTGGTACGACTGCCACGTACGGTGCTTGGCGGGACGAGCGCCTCACGCAGACCGCGGTGGCATGGGTGCTGGGCACGGTTTTCGTGCGCTTCTGCGAGGACAACGGACTCATCGACCGGGTCTTCATCGCAGGGCCGGGGTTGCGTTCGGCGGAGGCCGAGGAACGGCAGTACGCCCGTTGGGTCGAGGATCACGGGACCAATGACCAGGACTGGCTGGTGGAGGCGTTCACGCACCTGGCGCGGTCCCACGTAGCGCTCGCGCGTATCTTCGACAGGGCGCGCAATCCGTTGTGGGAGCTGTCACCGTCTCCCCGAGCCGCCGCCGAATTGATTGAGTTCTGGAGGCGGCGAGGCGAAGACGGGTCTCTTCTCGTCGACTTCACTCACCCCGGACTCGACACCGACTTCCTCGGTGACCTGTACCAGGACATCAGCGAGCCGTCGCGAAAGGCCTACGCGCTGGTCCGAACTCCGGATTTCATCGTGGACTTCGTCCTGGATCTCACCGCCGATCCGGCCATCGCGGAATTCGGGCCCCACGGTTTCCGTGGGATCGACCCGGCCTGTGGATCGGGGACGTTTCCCCTGGGCCTGTTCGAGCGCCTTCTGGCCGCCTGGCGGGCGGCGGAGCCCGGAACCCAGGATCACGAGCTGATCCGGCGGAGCCTGGACTCCGTCCACGGCTGTGACGTCAACCCGTTCGCCGTGAGCATCACGCGGTTCCGGCTGCTGATGGCCGCCGCGAGGGCCAGCGGCCGTAGGCCGCTGAGCGAGCTGCCGGAACATGTGATCTACGTGGCGGTGGGCGACGCCCTGCTCGCCGGGCGTGGTGCGCCCGGCGGATCGTCGCTGTTGCTTCCTGAGGAGGGGGAGGGCGGCGACGGAACGATGGAGGACATCGACGAGTTCTCCGCGTCGTGTGATCTCCTGGGCCGGAATTCCTACAACGCCGTGATTTCAGAGCCTCCCTCCGCTTCCGTGCGCGACAAGGTGAAAAACGCGGCATACCGGGCGGCCTATGACGTGGCCTCCGGAATGTTCCCGCTCCACGTCCTCTTCGCGGAGCGCATGTTCCAGCTGGCAGTGCGGAAAACCAGCAGGACTTCCGGCGGTTACGTCGGTCAGTACACCTCCAGTTCCTTCACGAGGCGTAACTTCGGCGCGAAGCTGATCGATGAGTTCTTTTCGCGCGTTGCGCTGACACATGTCATCGACACCTCCGGCGTCTACGCACCGGGCCATGGGACCCCGACTCTGATCCTGGTCGGCCGGAACGACCCGACCATGCGTGATTCCCCTGTTCGGTCGGTCCTTGGTGTGCGGGGTGAGCCGAAGCAGCCCACGGATCCGGCCGAGGGGATCGTGTGGAAGTCGATCCTCGACCAGATCGACCGTCCTGGCAGCACTTCGGAATGGGTGAGCGTGCAGGACGAACCCAGGCAGCGTTTCTCCCGCTTCCCGTGGACGCTGACGGGTGGCGGGGCCGGGGACCTCGTGGACGTGCTCTCGCGGTTTCCGCGACGATTGGCCGACGTCCTCTCCGGCTCGGTCGGAGTTGCCGCAGATCCTGGGCAGCGGGAAGTGTTCGCTCTCGGCCGGCCGTGGTTCGCCCGGCATCCGGACTCGGCCGGGCTCGGCCTGGGCATGGTCACGAGTGAGACCGTACGGGACTGGCGTGCGGAATCGTCGACGGAAGTGCTGGCCCCCTATGACGGGGACGGCTCACCGCTCCACCTGGACCTCGGAACCTCATGGGCACGCCACCTCTGGACGATGCGGCAGTTTCTCCGGTCGGCTCCCCGGGCACGAGAATCGGCCGGAGCAGGGCGTGAGGCGTGGTGGACCTGGAGGTACTGGTCTCCCGGTGCCCATCGGGGGCCGGCGATCACGTTCGCGTCTGTGGCCACGCACAATCGCTTCGCCCTGGAACACGGTGAAAGGGTGTTCAGCCGGACCGCGCCCATGGTGCGACTGTCGCCGGCCGCGGATGAGGGCGAGTACATCGCGCTGCTGGGGGTGCTCAACTCGTCCACGGTTTGCTTCTGGCTCAAGCAGACCGGCGCCGCGACCGCGTTCGAGGGACCGGGCATCTCCTCGCCCGGTGAGGAATGGGCACGCGCCTACCGTTTCAACACGGGTCCTCTGACACAGCTTCCGTTGCCGGCCGACGCTCCGATCGCCCGCGCGCGGGAACTGCATGCCTTGGCCCGGCTGCTTGATGTCCATGAGCCGAGCACCGTCTGCGCGCAGGAACATCCGCCCTCCCGAAGCGCCTTGGACGCGGCCTGGGCCGCACAACAAGAGACGCGTCGTCGGATGGTCGCCCTTCAGGAGGAACTGGACTGGGAGGTCTACGGCTCCTACGGACTGCTGTCCGACGATGAGCGGGCTCGCCTGACCACCCCCGCTGATGTTCCACCGCCTCCGCTGCGGCCGGGTGAGCGTGCCTTCGAAATCGTGCTGGCCCGCGGAATCGACGTCGGCGAGGATTCGGACTCGTGGTTCGTGAGGCACGCGGCAACACCGATCACCGAGATCCCGAAGCACTGGCCAGCTGCCTACAAGAAGGTCGTGCGGGCCAGAATTGAGGCCATCGAGTCCCGTCACCCGATCGCCGTCGTCGAGCGCCCGGAGTACAAGCGGCGGTGGCTGTCGGAGCCATGGGGACGGCGGGAGACTCAAGCGTTGCGTACCTGGCTGCTCGACCGCTGTGAGGACGAACGCCTCTGGTTCGAGCACAGGAACGGGGGCAGGCACCCGCGTCCCCGAACCATCGACCAGCTCGCAGGGGATCTCAGTGCCGATGCCGCGGTGTGTTCCGTGGCCGAGCTGTACGCGATCCGCATCCTGGGAAGGTGGGACGCGACATTCCGTGACGTGCTGGCGGCGATCCTGGCCGACGAGCATGCGCCCTACGTGTCGGCGCTGAGGTACAAGGAGTCGGGGCTGCGGAAACGCGCCCAGTGGGAGCAGGTGTGGCAGCTCCAGCGCAGCGAGGACAGAACGGGAGAGGCGCTGGGTATCCCCGTGCCGCCGAAGTTCAGCGCCGCCGACTTCAGGCATGCCTCCTACTGGTCGCTTCGAGGCAGCCTGGACATCCCCCGGGAACGCTTCGTCTCCTATCCCGGCGCGATTGCCGAGGGGGACGGTCTGCTGATCGGCTGGTCTGGCTGGAGTGATACGGACCGCGTTCGTGTGTTGCTGGATCTGGTCGGCATGCTCCAGGAGCAGGCTCACCCGCGTGTCCACGAGATCGCTCCCTTGCTTGCGGGCATCCAAGAACTGATCCCTTGGGTTCGCCAATGGGAGGCTTCGACCGAGTCAGAGCCGGACGTCGACCGTGCCGAGACATACCAGCGTGAGCTCGACGACCTGCGTACCGCATATGGGCTCAGCGCCCACGACTTGGCCTCTTGGCGGCCGCGGAAGGCCGCCTCAAGGGAAATTGAGCGATAGCGCGCGACTGCTCTCACACAGAACTCGCGGCCTGCGGTCGACGAGCTCTGGGTTCCGCGTCACACGAACAGGGACAGCCTGTAGGAGCACCCTCGAAGGTCGGCGACGAGTCCCGGACCGCTCCGGCGCGGGGGCGCCTCCTTACGTAGCCATCGAGGTAGCCACGGAAGCGCCCTCTCTAAACGTTTGTGCAGGTCATAGCGTTGCGGTGATCTCCCCGGCGTACAGCCCGACTCGTCTGCCGCCACCTGCGGCTTTGTCTTGGAAAGGGCCTCTGACCTGCATCGGAAGCCCTTTCCGGTCTTTCACGAGCTTGCCGCGTTAGGCGGCCAAAACTCCCTCGGAAGTCCCTCAGACAGAGCTGAAAGTCCCTGAAAAGTCCCAGGAGCGGAGAGGCGGGGGACGCCTCTGAGCTGGTACGTCTGCGAAGGGTGCCGGGGATGCGATCAGTTCAGAGCCAATTGATCGATGGTGCGCCAGCGATAGGCGCGGTCTTCGCGACGTAGTTCGACCAGTTCCAGGTGATCGACCGGGACGCCGACGCTGTCCATGTCGCGGAGCGGGCGGATCGCTTCCCGGACAACGCAGGCATCCGTGGGGCGGTTGCAGTACGCGATGCCGATGTGCGGCCGCAGCACCGCGGTCGGCTTCCGCAAAGGCAGCTGGCATTGCGCGGTGGTGGCGGACAGCTTGGAGTGGAGGTCGAGCACGGGAGTCCACGGGGCGATGCTGTAGCGGACCGCGCCGCGGGATGCGGTCATCGGTATGGCCTGGAGCCGGAACCTGCCTGTAGGTATCGCGGCTGTCGTGGCGAGCAGTGTGTCCAACTGTTCCAGCGAGACGTCGTCGGTGGTGCCGATCCGGCCGAGGGTCAGGTGCAGCCCGTCCGCGTCGATGGAGTCGAAGTTCAGGTTTCGGATCTTGTCTTGGCAGTGTCGAGCGTGCTCGGCGAGCGCCGAGTCGGCGGGGAAGCTGAGCATCCAGTAGTAGGCCCGCGTCGATGGAGTCCACCCAGCCCGGTCCCAGTGGTTACTCATCTCCTGCACCCGGTCGAAGGCCGCCCAGTCGTGTGCCGTGATGACCTCGGGGTCATCGACGCTCGGCGGCGGGGCGGTGGGAAACGCGCTGGGATCCTCAGTCAGCAGCACTCGGTGCCCTTCTCGTACGGCTATCGCTCAAGCGTGCCATCTTGGCAAAACTGGTCACCGCACGGGTTAACGGGGTGGTGTGCCAAGTGCGTAGCGCCTCGGCGTAATCCCTGACGACAGGTAGCTGGTGCCACGATGCTGCACGGGCGTGGAGTTCACCGGCTCGCTGGATGACCGATCGGATCGGCGGGCCACCCCCGGCTTCGAGAACCTGCCTGCCGAGCACCATGGCCTGCTCCACATCCGGCTGAGGCCTTGCGAGCAGAGCAGTGGCCACGTCCAGGCGGACCAAGGCCCGGCTCCAGTCGGAGTCGGACTGCTGCTCCAGTCGGAGTCGGACTGCTCTATTAGTTCGTCGACCTGCTCCGCGTACTCGATGACGTCCCGTGTGTTGCCGAGGGCGACATGGGCGGTAGCGGCGTTCGTCAGTGTGCGGGCGATGCTGTACGGGGCGAAAGAGATGCACGGTGTCAGCCCGCCCGGGAGCCGGTGGTAGCTCGTCTCGACGCGCTCCCGGGCAGGGTCGTCGCGGACGCTGTCGGCGGGCGCCTCGGTCAGCAGGTCGCCGACCCGGACGTGGGGGTCAGCCGGATGATCGAAGGAGCGCCGGTGCGCGTGGAGGTCCGGGCTGGAACTGGCCGTAGCGGTGTAGTGCGCTTGATGCGCGTGCGCGGCGAGGACTGAACTCTGAATCTCAGGAACGCCAGTGACACCCCCGGTGCGGACATTGCGAGGCCCCTTTGGCGAGCACTCTCCGTGAAGGCTGACGGATATTCAGATATCTCTGATGCATCGTCACCAATTTAAGATCATCTTGCACGTGCGTTGCACAAGGTGATGAAAAACAGCGATGGTCAATGAAGGGTCCCGCAAGTGCGTAACAGCAGGTCAGCAGGCATTTAGGAGTGTCGCGCCCCTCATCTTCTAGGGGCACGACACTCCGCCAATCAGATGTCCCGGAAGATCTCGATCTGCGCGCCCACCGAGTTCAGCCGCTCGGCCAGTTCCTCGTAACCCCGGTTGATGACATAGACGTTGCGGAGTACGGAGGTCCCCTCGGCTGCCATCATCGCCAGCAGCACGACCACGGCGGGCCGCAGGGCGGGCGGGCACATCATCTCTGCGGCGCGCCAGCGGGTGGGGCCTTCGACCAGGACCCGGTGCGGGTCGAGGAGTTGGAGGCGGCCGCCGAGGCGGTTGAGGTCGGTGAGGTAGATCGCGCGGTTGTCGTAGACCCAGTCGTGGATCAGGGTCTGGCCGTGCGCGGCGGCCGCGATCGCCGCGAAGAACGGGACGTTGTCGATGTTGAGGCCGGGGAACGGCATCGGGTGGATCTTGTCGATCGGGGCCTCCAGCTTGGAGGGCCGTACCGTCAGGTCCACCAGGCGGGTGCGGGCGTTGTCGGCCGCGTACTCCGGGGTGCGGTCGCAGTCGACGCCCATCTCCTCCAGGACCGCGAGCTCGATCTCCAGGAACTCGATCGGCACCCGGCGGATGGTGAGTTCGGACTCGGTCACCACCGCGGCGGCCAGCAGGCTCATCGCCTCGACCGGGTCCTCGGAGGGGGAGTAGTCCACGTCCACGTCGATCTGCGGGATCCCGTGGACGGTGAGCGTCGTCGTCCCGACCCCGTCCACCCGTACGCCCAGGGCCTCCAGGAAGAAGCACAGGTCCTGGACCATGTAGTTGGACGAGGCGTTGCGGATGACCGTCGTCCCGTCGTGGCGGGCGGCGGCCAGCAGGGCGTTCTCGGTCACCGTGTCGCCGCGCTCGGTCAGCACGATGGGCCGGTCCGGTGCGACGGTGCGGTCGACCTGCGCGTGGTACAGGCCTTCCGTGGCGGCGATCTCCAGGCCGAAGCGGCGCAGCGCGATCATGTGCGGCTCGATCGTGCGGGTGCCGAGGTCGCAGCCGCCCGCGTACGGCAGGGTGAACTGCTCCGTCCGGTGCAGCAGCGGGCCCAGGAACATGATGATCGAGCGGGTCCGGCGCGCGGCGTCGGCGTCGATCGCCTCCAGGTCCAGCTGCGCGGGCGGCACGATCTCCAGGTCCACGCCGTCGTTGACCCAGCGGGTGCGCACCCCGATGGAGTTCAGCACCTCCAGG
Source organism: Streptomyces durocortorensis (assembly GCF_016901035.1). Lineage (GTDB taxonomy): Bacteria > Actinomycetota > Actinomycetes > Streptomycetales > Streptomycetaceae > Streptomyces > Streptomyces durocortorensis. The sequence continues at coordinate 9,168 of NZ_JAFEUF010000075.1, read as the reverse complement.
AGCCGGAACACCTCCTCGATCCTGGCCACCCGGCGCAGGACCGTACGCCCCTTGTTGAGGAGCGAGGCGCACAGCAGCGCGACGCAGGCGTTCTTGCTCGTCTTGACGTCGATGGCCCCGGAGAGCCGGCGGCCGCCGACGACCCGCAGATGCATGGGCCCGGCGTAGCCGAGCGAAACGATCTCGCTGTCGAGGGCTTCACCGATGCGGGCGATCATCTCAAGGCTGATGTTCTGGTTGCCGCGCTCGATGCGGTTGACGGCGCTCTGGCTGGTGGCGAGCGCCTCGGCCAACTGCGTCTGTGTCCAGCCCCGGTGCTGGCGGGCGTCACGGATGAGCTTGCCGATACGTACGAGGTAGTCGTCTGACATGTCGGCAGGTTATCTCAGATATGAGATGAGGATGCTGTGGGGGTGTGCCGTTCGAGTGACGGGTGTGTACCGGCTCCGCTTGCGCCGGGTCTCCCCATCGTCGCCCGCGCGGGAGCGGAGGGCGCGGTCTGCGCGTCCGTACGGGGTGGGCCCCGGCTCGCCCCCGTGCTCAGCTTGCCCGGCCGTGCCGGCGGGCGGTGGCGCGCTTCCGGTGGATGAGCTTGATGGGGACCAGGGCCAGCCAGCACCACATGGCCGCGACGGGGGAGACGAGGTAGGCGACCGGCACGGTCGCGGCGAAGAGCGCGGCGGTCGAGGCCAGGTCCGCGGTGACCGCCCGGCCCACATCCCCGTGGGCGGCCTCCGTCGCATGCTCCGTCCGCTTCCGGCCGGCCAGGAACATCGCCAGCTCCAGCAGGTTCGTGACGGCGACCATGCCCGCGTACACGGCCACGGTCAGCGGGCGCGCGGCGTACTCGGAGAGCAGCGCCGTCGGGAACGGGACGAGGGCGATGGCGCCGAGCCACAGCAGCGCGAAGCGCAGAGCCACCCCCTCGAAGCGCGGGACAAGACGCACGATCAGCCGGTGGTCGCGCCAGAACCCGGCCAGGATCGTGAAACTCAGGGCGTACGCGCCGAGGTCCGGCACCGCCTGGCGCACGGCGTCGGTGAACTCATCCTTGTCCAGGCCCGGTTCGACATGGAGATCCAGGACCAGGAGAGTCATCGCGATGGCGAAGATCCCGTCTGCCAGGGTCGTCAGACGGTCCGCGCTCTTCTCATCGGCCTTCGTGTCGTCCTTCTCGGCGGTGGCTCGGGCATCGCTCATCCGCCTCAGGGTGCGGGGGCGGGGGAGCTCACCCCGTCATTACGCCGACGGCGGGCAAGCCGGACCGCCGGGCTCCGCCTCGTCCAGCACGGCGGCCACGGCCTCGATCTCGACGAGCTGATCGGTGTAGCCGAGCACGGTGACGCCCATCAGGGTGCTGGGCGCGTCGTGGTCGCCGAAGGAGTCCCGGACCACCTTCCAGGCGGCCACGAGATCCTCCTGCCGGGCCGATGCCACCAGGACCCGGGTGCTGATGACGTCCTCGACCGAAGCGCCCGCGTCGGCGAGCGCGGTCCGCAGGTTCTCCACGGCCTTCGCCGCCTGGCCGGCGTAGTCCCCGACCGCCACGGTGCCGCCGTGCTCGTCGAGCGGGCACGCACCGGCGAGGAAGATCAGCCGCGCCCCGGCGGGGGCCGTGGCCGCGTAGGCGTACTCGGCCACGTCGGAGAGGGTGCGGGAACGGATCAGCGAAACGACGCCGGTACGGGTCACGGTGGGAGCGTCTCCTGGGGATGGGATGGGATGCGGTGGGGGTAGGGCCTAAGCAGGGGCAGGGGGAGCTGGGGCCAGCCATCCTTCCAGCGCGCTTCGCCTTCCGCTCCTCCTTTAAAATCGGATGCTCGGCGAACGGCCGCGCCTCTACGGTGGTCCGATGACGTCGATCAGGCAGGTCCAGGTCACCTTCGACTGCGCGTCGCCCACGCGCGTGGCCCACTTCTGGTGCGAGGTGTTGGGGTACGTCGTACCGCCGCCGCCGGAGGGGTTCGCCACGTGGGGCGACCACGACCTCTCCCTGCCGCCGGAGAAGCGGGACGCGGGGTTCGTCTGCCAGGACCCCACGGGGGTGGGTCCGCGGATGTACTTCCAGCGCGTTCCCGAAGCCAAGGTCGTCAAGAACCGGGTGCACCTCTGCGTACGGGTCGGCACCGGGCTCGTGGGGGACGAGCGCCTCGCCGCGCTGGAGGCCGAGTGCGCGCGACTGCTGCCGCTCGGCGCGAAGCGCGTACGCCTGCTCCTCGCCGACGAGGAGAACGAGTCCTGCCTCGTGATGCAGGACATCGAGGGCAACGAGTTCTGCCTCGACTGAGCGGCCGGGCCGGGGGCCGCTTCGGTACCGTGGCTCGGCATGACCGACTCCGAGTTCGAGATCACGGCGGACCTGGTCCGCGGCCTGCTCCGGGAGCAGCATCCGGACCTCGCGGGGCTGGCCGTCAGCGAGGTCGCGGGCGGTTGGGACAACCAGCAGTGGCGCCTCGGTGACGAGTTGGCCGTCCGTATGCCGCGCACGGAGCGCGCCCCGGCGCTCCAGCGCAAGGAGTGCCGGTGGCTGCCCCTCCTGGGCCCCCGGCTGCCGCTCCCCGTCCCGCACCCGGTGCGGGTCGGGGAACCGTCCGCGCGCTTCCCGAAGCACTGGACGATCATGACGTGGGTTCCCGGTGAGCCGCTGGACCGCACCGCGATCAGCCGCGGCGGCCATGCGGCCGACACGCTGGCGGACTTCCTCAAGGCCCTCCACGTGGCGGCGCCCGCCGACGCGCCGGGCCCTTCGGACCGGGGCGCTCACCCGAGCACGTACACCGAGGGCTTCGACCACTTCTTCCGAGCTGTCGTCCCCGACGGCATCGCGGCGGAGGTCCGGGCCGTCTGGGACGACGCGGTCGCCGCCCCCGCCTGGGAGGGTCCGCCGGTGTGGGTGCACGGCGATCTGCACCCCGCGAACGTCGTCGTGTCGGACGGGACGCTCTCGGGCGTGATCGACTTCGGCGACCTGTTCGCCGGCGATCCGGCGTGGGACCTCGCGGCCGCGTGGGTGATCCTCCCCGAGGGCGCCGCCGCACGGTTCTTCGACGCGTACGCACGTGCGGACGGCGCGACCGTCCGGCGCGCCCGCGGACTGGCCGCGCTGAAAAGCCTCTTCCTCATGCTCATGGGGCAGAACGGAGACCGGGGGCTTCCCGGCGGCAAACCGGCCTGGGGGCCCGCGGGCCGGGCGGCGCTCGACCGCGTTCTCCGTACGGACGCGGGGTGATCGCGCTCCGCCCGCGTGCCGGCGGGGGTGCGAGCGGAATGCTCAGCCGGCGACGGGGAGCTGCCGGGCGAAGCGGCGGACGGCATCGCTGAAGGCGTCCGGGGCGTCGAAGTTCGCCAGATGTCCCGCCCGTGGGATCAACTCGACACGAGCATCCCGATGCGCGCGGGCGAAGTCGGCCTCGCCGGACCGGAAGACGGTGTCCTTCTCGCCGTTCAGGATCAGTACCGGCGCCGCCACATGACGCAGCGCGTCCGTGCCGAAGCGTCCCAGCACCTCGCCCCAGGCGGCGGGCAGGGTGTGGAAGGCGTAGCCGGCGCGGATGGTCGCCTCCACCACGTCCCGCGGATAGTGCCGCAGCAGCAGCCGGTCGTTCCACCGGGTCAGCCGGTCCGCCGGTATGCGGGGGACCAGGCCGGCGACCCACCGGTAGGGCGCGGCCCACCGGCCGCGGGTGGAGGCGCTGGCACCCGCGAGAACCAGCCCGCGCACCTGTTCCGGACGGCTCCGCGCGAACTCCAGCGACGCGTATCCACCGAGCGAGTGCCCGACCACCAGGGCCGGACCGCGGCCGAGGGAGTCCACCGCGGAGGCGATGACCTCCGTCGCGGCGCTCAGGCTCCAGGGCTGCGCCGAGCGCGCACCGTGGCCGGGCAGGTCGATGGCGGTCACCGGGAACTCCTGGCGGAGTGCGGTGAGTTGAGTGCTCCACTGCCCCGCGCTGAACCGTGTCCCGTGCACGAAGACGATGGGTGCTGCATCGGCTGTTGTCATCGGCCCCCCCCATGAGGCCCCCAGACTAGTGGCCGCGCGGTGCGTACATGATGACGGCCATGCCGGCGAGGCAGACCAGGGCCCCGATGACGTCGAAGCGGTCGGGGCGGTAGCCGTCGGCGACCATGCCCCAGGCGATCGACCCGGCGACGAAGATGCCGCCGTACGCGGCGAGGATGCGGCCGAAGTTGTCGTCGCTCTGGAGGGTGGCGACGACACCGTACAGACCGAGCGCGATGACGCCGGCGCCGATCCAGGCCCAGCCCTTGTGCTCGCGGATGCCCTGCCAGACCAGCCAGGCGCCCCCGATCTCGAACAGCGCGGCGACGACGAACAGGGCGATGGAACGGGCGACGAGCACGGTGGGGACTTTCTGGTGAGGGCGATACGGGACGGGGCGGGACGGGACGGGACGTGCGGTTTCGGGCAGGGTGAGACGGGCTGAGGCGAGCCGGGGGCGTCAGTGAGCGGAGCCGAAGAGGTCCGTGAGCAGCGCGCCGCCATCGGCAGGCGCCCGGACCTCCAGATGCAGACGCGGGCCGTCCAGGTGGAGACGGAAGTCGAAGAACGGGCAGCATTGCTGCTCCGCGGCTGCCAGTTCGGCGATACGGGCGGTCCGGTCGACGGGCAGGGTCAGCCGCAGCCCCTCCGGCACGGCGGCCGGGTCGGCGCCGTCGACGGCCTCGCGCCAGTGGGCGGTGCGCTCGTGGAGCCCCTCGCCGCTCAGCGAGCAGGCCACGGGCGCGTCGCGCCACCGCTCCGCCTCCTGCTCGTCGGCCCGCCGACCGGGCGTGAGGAGGACGTCGACCGGCTGTCCGCGACGGGCCCCGCCGGAGGCCGGGGCCGAGTTCGGGGCCGAGTTCGGGGCCGAGTTCGGGGTGGGGGCCGAGCCCGACCCCGGCCCCCCGGCCAGGAAGCCGCACTCCGGATCGCAGCGCCCGGCCCGGTCCGGCAGCGCGTCCAGATGCGCCAACGCGCCACGCAGCGAGGCCGTGAACGCCGCGAGCTCGGCGGCGCGGGTCTCGGCCTCGGTGAGCCGGGCGGCGATCCGGGGCCGCAGATCGGCCTTCACGTCCAGGCAGGCGCCGGCCTCCCACACCCCGACCAGCTCGCCGATCTCCTCCAGCGCAAGACCCAGGTGCTTCGCCGCGCCGATGAACGCCAGCCGTTCGACCGCGTCCTCGCCGTACACCCGGTATCCGGCGGGCGTCCGGTCGGCGGAGAGCAGTCCCGCGCTCTCGTAGAACCGCAGGGTCGTGGCCGGCACCCCGCTGCGCTCGGCGAGCTGGGAGATCCGCATGGAGGTCATGCCGCGACCGTAAACCTTCTACCTGACTGGAAGGTCAAGGCGTCGAGGCTCCGCGTCGGCATCCCGTGGCGGGGCGGGCCCCGGGGGGAGCCGCGAGCCACCACGCCGGTCACCTCCACAGGCCTGCGGTAGGTTGCCCGCCATGCCTGACCTCGGATCCGTGACCTGGCCGCCCCCACCCATCAAGACCGAGCGGCTCCTGCTCCGCGAGCCCGAGGCCCGGGACCGCGGAGCGCTCATCGAGCTGCTGGCCTCCCCGGAAGTGGGCGCCTTCCTCGGCGGCCCCCAGCCGCGTGACGAGCTCGAACGCGCGATACCCGAGGAGCCCCGACGCCGTTCCGGCCTCTTCGTCGTCGATCTCGACGGAGCGATGATCGGCCAGGTCACGCTCACCAAGGACACAGGGCACCTCCGCCAGGCTGCGGGGCGGGCCGAGCTCGGCTATCTGTTCCTGCCGCAGGCGTGGGGGTACGGCTACGCCGCCGAGGCCTGCGAAGCGGCGCTCGGCTGGTTCGCCGGCGCGCTGCCCGGCGAACCGGTGGTCCTCGCCACCCAGACCGCCAACGTCCGCTCGATGCGCCTCGCGGCGAAGCTGGGGTTCACCGAGGCCGAACGGTTCGAGGAGTGGGGAGCCGAGCAGTGGATGGGTGTGCGGCCTCCGGGATGACGGCGGTCACAGGGCACCTGGGCATGACCGGGCGGCGGCTATGTACTAGAGTTATCTCGACATCGAGATATCTGCCGAGGCGCACCACAGCCGCCGCCCGGTAAGGGTTACCTAACTAAGCCTTACCTTAGCGGATGGCCGGAGCCGTAGGTGGCAAAACGCGGCGCCGGCTGCCAATGAGGCGCGGCGCGGTAGACGCGCACATTGAAGAAGGAGACTGTCGTGTCGGCGAACAGCTTCGACGCCCGCAGCACGCTGCGCGTGGGCGACGAGTCGTACGAGATCTTCAAGCTGGACAAGGTAGAGGGCTCCGCGCGCCTCCCGTACAGCCTGAAGGTCCTGCTGGAGAACCTGCTCCGTACCGAGGACGGCGCGAACATCACCGCCGACCACATCCGGGCCATCGGCGGCTGGGACTCCCAGGCGCAGCCCAGCCAGGAGATCCAGTTCACGCCGGCCCGCGTGATCATGCAGGACTTCACCGGCGTGCCCTGTGTCGTGGACCTCGCCACCATGCGTGAGGCCGTCAAGGAGCTCGGCGGCGACCCGGCGAAGATCAACCCGCTGGCCCCGGCCGAGCTGGTCATCGACCACTCCGTCATCGCCGACAAGTTCGGCACGAAGGAGGCCTTCGGCCAGAACGTCGAGCTGGAGTACGGCCGCAACAAGGAGCGCTACCAGTTCCTGCGCTGGGGCCAGACCGCCTTCGACGAGTTCAAGGTCGTCCCCCCGGGCACCGGCATCGTCCACCAGGTGAACATCGAGCACCTGGCCCGTACGGTCATGGTCCGGGGTGGCCAGGCGTACCCCGACACCCTCGTCGGCACCGACTCGCACACCACCATGGTCAACGGCCTCGGTGTGCTCGGCTGGGGCGTCGGCGGCATCGAGGCCGAGGCCGCGATGCTCGGCCAGCCGGTCTCCATGCTCATCCCGCGCGTCGTCGGCTTCAAGCTGACCGGTGAGCTGAAGCCCGGCACCACCGCCACCGACCTCGTGCTGACCATCACCGAGATGCTCCGCAAGCACGGCGTCGTCGGCAAGTTCGTCGAGTTCTACGGTGAGGGCGTCGCCGCCACCTCGCTCGCCAACCGCGCCACCATCGGCAACATGTCGCCGGAGTTCGGCTCCACCGCCGCGATCTTCCCGATCGACGACGAGACCCTGAACTACCTGCGCCTGACCGGCCGCGACGCCCAGCAGGTCGCCCTCGTCGAGGCGTACGCCAAGGAGCAGGGCCTCTGGCTGGACCCGAAGGCCGAGCCCGACTTCTCCGAGAAGCTGGAGCTCGACCTCGCCACGGTCGTCCCCTCCATCGCAGGCCCGAAGCGCCCGCAGGACCGCATCGTCCTCGCCAACGCCGCGCAGCAGTTCGCCCAGGACGTCCGCAACTACGTCTCGGACGACGAGGAGGCGGGCAAGGAGTCCTTCCCGGCCTCCGACTCCCCGGCCGCCTCCAACGGCGTCCCGACGAAGCCGACCACCGTGACGGCCCCCGACGGCTCGACGTACGAGATCGACCACGGCGCCGTCACCGTCGCCGCGATCACCTCCTGCACCAACACCTCGAACCCGTACGTCATGGTCGCCGCCGCGCTCGTGGCGAAGAAGGCCGTCGAGAAGGGCCTGACCCGCAAGCCGTGGGTCAAGACCACCCTCGCCCCGGGCTCGAAGGTCGTCACCGACTACTTCGACAAGGCGGGTCTGACCCCGTACCTCGACAAGGTCGGCTTCAACCTCGTCGGCTACGGCTGCACCACCTGCATCGGCAACTCCGGCCCGCTGCCGGAGGAGGTCTCCAAGGCCGTCAACGACAACGACCTCGCGGTCACGTCGGTCCTCTCCGGCAACCGCAACTTCGAGGGCCGCATCAACCCCGACGTCAAGATGAACTACCTGGCGTCCCCGCCGCTGGTCGTCGCGTACGCCATCGCCGGTTCGATGAAGGTCGACATCACCAAGGACGCCCTGGGCACCGACCAGGACGGCAAGCCGGTCTTCCTGGCCGACATCTGGCCCTCCGAGGCCGAGGTCAACGACGTCGTGGCGAACGCCATCGGCGAGGACATGTTCAACAAGTCCTACCAGGACGTCTTCGCGGGCGACGCGCAGTGGCAGGCGCTGTCGATCCCGACCGGCAACACCTTCGAGTGGGACTCCGAGTCCACCTACGTGCGCAAGCCCCCGTACTTCGAGGGCATGACGATGGAGACGACCCCGGTCGAGGACATCACCGGCGCCCGCGTCCTCGCCAAGCTCGGCGACTCGGTCACCACCGACCACATCTCCCCGGCCGGCGCCATCAAGGCCGACACCCCGGCCGGCAAGTACCTCACGGAGCACGGCATCGAGCGCCGTGACTTCAACTCCTACGGCTCGCGCCGTGGTAACCACGAGGTCATGATCCGCGGCACGTTCGCCAACATCCGCCTGCGCAACCAGATCGCGCCGGGCACCGAGGGCGGCTACACCCGCGACTTCACCCAGGCCGACGGACCGGTGTCGTTCATCTACGACGCCTCGCAGAACTACCAGGCCGCCGGCACCCCGCTCGCGATCCTCGCGGGCAAGGAGTACGGCTCCGGCTCGTCCCGCGACTGGGCCGCCAAGGGCACCGCGCTCCTCGGCGTCAAGGCCGTCATCGCCGAGTCCTACGAGCGCATCCACCGCTCGAACCTCATCGGCATGGGCGTCCTCCCGCTCCAGTTCCCCGAGGGCCAGAACGCCGAGACCCTCGGTCTCACCGGCGAGGAGGCCTTCTCCTTCACCGGCGTCACGGAGCTGAACAACGGCACCACCCCCCGTACGGTCAAGGTCACCACCGACACCGGTGTGGAGTTCGACGCGGTCGTCCGCATCGACACCCCCGGCGAGGCCGACTACTACCGCAACGGCGGCATCCTGCAGTACGTGCTGCGCAGCCTGATCCGCAGCTAGTTCAGTTCGGCCCGCGGCTGACCAGTCCGACCTGCGGCTGATCAGCCGGCGGCACCCCCCACAGGAGGCCCCCCCCCCGTCAGCCCCCCCGTAGGCCGAATACGGGGAAATCAGGGGAAGGCGCCACACCCCCCACAACCCCCAACAGCCCCCCGCAGGCGCGGCGTCGGCGGATAAACACCCCCACCCCCGACCGGTTGGACACCCCGGTGGGCCCCCCGGGGGGGGAGGTGGGCGGGCCGCGCGGCGCCC
>NZ_JAFEUF010000602.1 GCF_016901035.1 Streptomyces durocortorensis | reverse complement strand
GGCGGCCGGGGGGGGGGCGGGGGGGCCCGGGCCCCCCCCCCCCCCCCCCCGGGGCCCCGGGGGGGGCCGGGCGGGGGGGCCTGGCCCGGACCCGCGAACATCGTCTCGGCGTGGTGCACCCCGCCACCCGGAGGCGGCGTGGATCCCGGCGGCGGACCGGGCGGACCGGGGGGCTGCGGAACACCCGGAGCACCGGGCGGGCCGGGAGGCTGCGGGGCACCCGGGGCACCGGGCGGGCCCGGCGGCCTGGGCGCCCCCGGG
>NZ_JAFEUF010000601.1 GCF_016901035.1 Streptomyces durocortorensis | reverse complement strand
CGCACATCATAGAACAAAACTGAATGTTGAACTTCGCCCTCAATCCGGCAACCTTCATTGATGACCGACTGTTCGACACAGGCATCTTTGCCGATGAACTGTGGCGTCTGGTTCGGGTTGACCGAGTAGATTTTAAAGTCCGGATCATATAGATCTAACGGTGGATCTTCTTCGAGTAAGTCCATGTTGGCTTCCCAAAGCGATTGAATCGTCCCGACGTCTTTCCAGTAACCTTTAAATTTATACGCGAACACGTCTAAAC
>NZ_JAFEUF010000074.1:27421-31084 GCF_016901035.1 Streptomyces durocortorensis | reverse complement strand
GTCCGCCGCCGCAAGCAGGACGAGCGGCCGCGCTGGGGGATGCGGGTGGCCACCGGTCTGTCGGTACTGGTGCTGGGGGCGGGTGGGATCGGTCACGCGGTGGTGAGCAGCCTGGAGGGCGGGATCGGCCGGGTCGACCCGTTCAAGGACATGAAGAACCGCCCCGAGGGCGGCAACGGCACGAATCTGCTGCTCGTCGGCACCGACGGCCGGGACACGATCACCAAGGCCGAGAAGAAGAAGTACAAGCTCGGCGGCGCGCCCTGCCACTGCACCGACACGGTGATGCTGGTCCATCTGTCGGCCGACCGGCAGCGGGCGAGCGTGGTCAGCCTTCCCCGGGACAGTTACGCCGAGATGCCCGCCCACACCGACCGCACCACGGGCAAGCACCACGAGAGCCACCCGGTGAAGCTGAACGCCGCGTACGCGGAGGGCGGGCCCACGCTGACCGTGCGGACCGTCGAGAACATGACCGGGGTCAAGATCGACCACTATCTGGAGGTCGACTTCACCAGCTTCATGAAGACGGTGGACGCGGTGGGCGGGGTGAAGATCTGCACGGCGCGGCCGATGAAGGACTCGTACACCGGTCTGAACCTGCCTGCGGGCACCCATGAGCTGGACGGCGGTCAGGCGCTCCAGTACGTGCGCTCGCGCCATATCGACGTGGCCGCCGACCTGGGCCGGATGGAGCGCCAGCAGAAGTTCATGGCGGCGCTGATCAAGCAGGCGACGAGCAGCGGGGTGCTGCTGAACCCGGTGAAGTTCCAGCAGGTCTCGGCCTCGGCGCTGGGCTCGGTCCGGGCCGACGAGGGCTTCGGTACGGAGCAGATGCTGGCGCTCGGCAAGGCGATGAAGGACTTCGGTCCTGCCTCGTCGGAGTTCGCGTCCGTGCCCATCGGCAACCCCAGTTTCCCGGTCAAGGGCATCGGCTCGACGGTGCAGTGGGACGCGAAGAAGGCGAAGAAGCTGTTCCAGGCCCTGCGCGAGGACAAGCCGCTGGCCCCGGCGAAGCCGAAGCCGAAGCCGGCGGCCGGTGCGGAGAAGAAGGCCCCGGCGACGCTGGTGGACGTGGCGCCGAAGGAGGTCCGGGTGCAGGTCTACAACGGAACCCCGAAGGACGGTCTGGGCCGGACCGTGGACGAGGCGCTGCGGGCGACCGGGTTCGCCACCACCGAGGCCCCGCTCAACGGGGAGGTGCGGGAGCTGAAGCGGACGCTGGTGGAGTACGACCCGCGCTGGGACCGGTCGGCGAAGTCCCTGGCCACGGCGCTGCCCGGGAGCGAGCTGAAGGCGGTGAAGGGCCAGGGCCCGCAGATGAAGGTGACCGTGGGGTCGGACTTCACGAAGGTGCAGCGGGTGAAGGCGGAGAGCCGGCAGACGGGCGAGTTCTCGACGGTGACGGGCGACGAGGTGGTGTGCCCGTGACCCGCTGACGGGTGCGGGCGGTCCGCGCACCGTGCGGGTGGCGGCCGTACGGGAGGCGGCTCAGCCGGTGCCTCAGTCGTCGATGCCGTCGGCGGCGCGCTTCTCGCGCAGTTCCTTGATCGCCCGGCGGCGGGCGAGCCGGTGGGTGCGCCGGATCTGCGCCTCCTGGTAGCGCCGGTTGTCGCGCTCGGTCTCGGGGATCACCGGCGGTACGCGGCGCGGCTTGCCGTCCCCGTCGACGGCGGCGAAGACCAGATAGGCGCTGCCGACCTGCTGGGCGGGGGTCGACTCGTTCCAGCGCTCCGCCATCACGCGGACGCCGACCTCCATCGAGGAGCGGCCGGTCCAGTTGACCTGGGCCTTCACATGGACGAGGTCACCGACGCGGACCGGCTCCAGGAAGACCATCTCGTCCATCGAGGCGGTCACGGCGGGCCCGCCGGAGTGCCGGCCGGCCACCGCGCCCGCGGCGTCGTCGACCAGTTTCATGATCACGCCACCGTGCACCGTGCCGAGGAGATTGGTGTCGCTGCCGGTCATGATGTGGCTGAGGGTGGTCCGGGACGCCGCGGTCGGCTTGCCCGGAATCTCACCCTCCGGCCGGTTGGCCGGATCTGTTACGCCAGTGGCCTGATCTGTCATGCCGTCCACCTTATGCGGGTGCCGTGATCCCGCAGAATGCATCAGGTTCGCAACAGCCCTGGTGCGATTTCCCTTACACCCTGTAATAGCCGTGGGCCGGGACGGCACACTGTTCGGATGAACGATTGGCCCGATCGACGGACCGGCGACCGCAGCGAACGCTACGGGCGGGGCAGCGCCAGCTCCCAGCCCGAGAGCGCGCGGGCGATGCCGCACATCCAGCGCCGCCCGTCCCAGCCCCGTACCCCGCAGCGGCCGCAGGTACCGCCGCAGAGCCAGGGCTACGACGACCGCCACCAGGACGGCGGGTACCAGGGCGGCTACGGCAACAGCCCCGAGCCCGGATACGACAGCGGCTACAACACGGGCCAGGTCTACGGCTCGGGCAGCGGCGGCTCCGACGGCCGGGGCGGCGGCGGCCGTCGCGGCGGCGGTGACGGGGGTTACGTCCAGGGCCGCCCGGCCCCGGACTGGCGGCGCCGGATCAAGCTCGGCGCGCTGACCCTGGTCGTCGTGGTGCTCGCGGTCTCGATCTCGACGTACTTCTGGGCCGACTCGAAGCTGAAGCGCGAGGTGGACCTTGCCAAGGTCATCGAGCGGCCGGAGTCCGGCGACGGCACGAACTACCTGATCGTCGGGTCCGACAGCCGCGAGGGCATGTCGGCCGAGGAGAAGAAGCGGCTGCGCACCGGTTCCGCCGAGGGCAAGCGCACCGACTCGATGATGATCCTGCACGACGGCTCGAACGGCCCGACGCTGATCTCGCTGCCGCGCGACTCGAACGTCGAGATCCCGACGTTCGTGGGGTCCGAGTCTGGAAAGAAGTTCCAGGGCACCGGCCGGCAGGTGAAGCTGAACGCCGCCTACGCCGAGGACGGCCCCGAACTCCTCGTCCGTACGGTCGAGTTCAACACCGGCCTGCACATCGACCACTACGTCGAGATCGGCTTCGGCGGCTTCGCGAAGATCGTGGACGCGATCGGTGGGGTCGAGCTGGACATCCCGAAGGCCTTCAAGGACAAGAAGTCGGGGGCCGACTTCCAGGCGGGCAAGCAGACGCTGAACGGCGAGCAGTCCCTCGCCTTCGTCCGTACGCGTTACGCCTTCGCGGGCAGCGACCTGGACCGTACGAAGAACCAGCAGAAGTTCCTCGCGGCGCTGGCGAGCCAGACGGCGACCCCGTCGACGATCATCAACCCGTTCAAGCTGTACCCGACGATGGGCGCGGGCCTGGACACGTTGATCGTGGACAAGGACATGTCGCTCTGGGCGCTGGGCAACATGTTCTTCGCGATGAAGGGCGTCACGGGCGGCGACGGTACGTCGATGAACATGCCGATCTCGGGGAGCACCGGCGGCAACCTGGTCTGGGACAAGGCCAAGGTGAAGCAGCTCGTGGAGCAGCTCAACAACGACGAGAAGGTCACGGTCAAGGGCAACTGAAGCCGGGACGTGGCAGGTTGACGCAGTACCGGCCGGGGGGGGGGGGGGGGGGGGGGGGGCGGCGGAGGGGGGGCCCCCCCCCCCCCCCGCCCCCCCCCCCCCCCCCCCCCCCGCCACAGCACCCGCCCGGGCGCCCCGCCAGCCCCC
>NZ_JAFEUF010000074.1:15886-27411 GCF_016901035.1 Streptomyces durocortorensis | reverse complement strand
GCGGGCGTGGGCTCCCCCCATCCCCCGGCTCCCCGCCCGCCCGCTCCTCGGCGGGGGGGGGGGGGGGGGGCGGTCCCCCGCCGGCCGGGGGCCGCCCCGGGGGCGCCTGCCCGGGCGGGCCCCCCCCCGCTGCTGTTCGGCCGCGTTCCCCAACCGATGTGCGAGGCAATCGGGCGCCGCGCGTACGCCCGAAAGCCACCTGCACGAGCCGCGATCAGCCGTTGACGCGCGTGTAGGTCAGGAACACCGCGCCGCTCTTGAGAACGGTGTGGTCGGCGAGCGTCCAGGTGCGCGGATCGAAAGCAGCCTTGCGGGAGAACAGCGGGATCCCGTCGCCGATGGTCAGCGGGCCGACCTTGAGGATCAGTGTGTCGATCTCGGCGTACAGGGAGCCCGCCAGCTCGGCGCCGCCGATCAGCCAGATGTCTTTGCCGTCCTGCTGCTTGAGCTCCCGTACGGTCGCCACCGGGTCGTCGGCGACCAGTTCGACAGAGGGGTCCGGGCTCTCGGTCAGGGTCCGGGAGAACACCAGGTGACGCAGGTGGGGGTAGGCATCTGTGATTCCGGCCGCAAGACCGATCTCGTAGGTGCGCCGCCCCTCGAGCACGGTGTCGAAGTGCGTGCCCTCCGCCGTGACGGACAGTGCCTGCCGGACATGGACGGGCAGCGTCTCCGGGTACTCGGCCACGAGGTGCTGGATGTAGTCCTCGGGTATGGGCCAGAAGCCGTTCGGACCGGTGGGGTCCGCGCCGTCCGGGCCCGCGATGAAGCCGTCGAGAGTGGTGGCGATGTAGTGGACGAGCCTGCGCATGCCGTTTCCCTTCTTCGGTCCGCTGCCGCGGTGCGGCCCGGGCCGCCGGTTGACGTGCCGGGATGCGAGGCCGCTGAGTGATCATGACACCTGACCGACCAGGACAGGTCCGGTCGGTCATCGGTGCGTCGTCCTCGCGTCTCGGCTCGCCTGTCCGCTGCGCTCGGGAGCGGAGTAGTCACATGATCGGCCGGACCATGCCTAGTCGCCGTAGGTGACGACGCCGTGCTCGTCCATGGTGGGCTGGATCTTGGAGGGGCCGTAGTCGTCCACGTCGGACGGGCGCGGCCTCTCCGGCCCGTCCGGCCCGATCCGCATCACGCGCTCGACCCGCACGACCTGGAACCGGCGTCCCCGCAGCACGAGTTCATTGGGCCTGCGGCGCGCCATGAACTTCTTCGCGGCCCGCTCGTTGACGGCCTGCTCCTTCTCGTCCACCTTCATCCATGCGGGCAGCTCGGGCATGTCCGGCAGATCCGGCAGCTGGGGCACGGGCCGTGTGAGGTGGTGGACGAGGGCGCGTCGGGCGCCCTGCGGGGTCGAATACTGCCCGGTCACCATCGACCAGGACAGCTCCTTGCTCTCCACCACCCGGAACGTCGTCGGGAGGAGCACGACCCCCGGGTGAGTGGTCACCGCCCGGCGGGAGTCGGCCCGTACGTCGCCGGGGAATCGCTCCGCGGTGTAGGCGAGCCGCAGCAGCCCGGCCCGGTCGATCCCCTCGGTCAGCCCGACTGCGGCCGCGTGGTCGACCACGAAGCCCTTGCTGCGGGAGGGCGGGTCGGGTGCGTCCAGGTCCCAGCCGTCGTCGTCCGGGTCGGTGGCCCGGGGCGGCTCCAGGCGCCCGTCGCCGATCCGGGTGAACTCGTCGGCCCGCACGATGCGGTAGCGGACCCCGTCCGCCGTCACCTCGTTGACCGGATCGGTCTCCAGCCGGGCCACGGCCTCCAGCAGCGACCGCCGCACGGTCCGGTCCTCGGTGTCGTCCTTGGCCTTGAACCAGAGGTGCGAGTTCAGCTCGTCCCGGGCCATCTGCGGGAAGCCGGTGTCGAGTTCACCCAGCAGACGCCAGCGCGGCCGGTCGCCGCGCCGCTGCTCGGCGAGCCCGAACAGCGGCCCGCGAACCACGATGTTCGGATACTTGCGAACCGACGCGAAGGCATCCGCCTCGGTGACCTCGGAAACCGGGTCGTCGCGGCGGGTGACATTGATCGTGAGGTGATCCGACGACTTCCCCGAGTGATGGTCCATGCACTCAGTGTGCCGAAGAGGGCCGCCGGGATCAGGGGTTCCGCAACAGAGGCGTATGCCTCAACTGCCGGAGACGTACGGGAGGAGGACGGGAGGACGGGAGGAACACGAAAGAAGGGCGGAGCTCGGCGGCGCGGAGCCCTGCGACCTCCCGCCGGAGTCCGATCTGCCGCCCCGCGGTGGCCATGACCGTGCCGAAACCGCTGCTCACACCCGGGTCGTGGCGCATCACGACCCGGTGCGGGTCCACCGGATCGTGGCCGACCGCGACGTGGTGGGCCACGACATCAACTACTTAAAGAACCAGGAGAAATAACCCAACCCCACCCCACCTGATGCCGGTGGTCAGCTGCGGGAGGGGCCCGTCACTCGCGCGGGTGAGATTCATGAACTGAGCTGGATTCTGGCCGGGTTGGCAGGCATATGCTCACGCTGACCAACACCCAGACATGAGACGGCCCCCGCCGGGACGGCAATCCCGAGCGAGGACCTGACCACCACGGAAGAGAACGCTTCCCGATGGATACCCAGCACGATATCGCCCTGACCCATGCCCCGGCCCGAATTCCCGGGCCCGTACCGCCCTCCGGCGTCCTTCACGCCGTGATCCCGCACACGAGCCGGTTCACGATCGTCGGCAACCACCTCGCCCAGCACGCCGAGCTGTCCCTCGTCGCGATCGGGATCGGCGTCCACATCCAGTCGCTGCCCGCCGGAGCAGAGGTCGGCATCAAGACGCTCGCGGCCCGCTTCCCCGAGGGCGAGGTGAAAATCGCCTCCGCCCTGCGCGAGTTGGAGGCTCACGGCTACCTGCACCGCACCCGCGTGAGGCTCACGAGGGGCCGGGTGGCCACCCGCACGGTGTTCTGCAACCAGCCGGGGGCGGTGCCCGTGATGCCTGCTGTGCGTGCTGTGCCCGTGGTGGCTGCCGTGCCCGTGGTGGGCCCCGCGGTACGCAACCCTGGGCCCACGCCTGCCCTCGTACGGGAACACATCCGCGTACCGGAGCTTCCGGCACCGGTGCGGGAGCCCACCGCCGTACCGGAGCCCACCGCCGCACCGGAGCCCATCCGCGTACCCGAGCCGACCCCCGTACCGGAGCCCGTCCCCGCGCCGGAAGCCCCGTACGCCCCGGTCCGCTTACCGTCGCGGACCGCACCCAAGCAGCCACGCCGGCCGCTCCCCCACCCCCACGCGCTCACTCCGGAGCTGAGGCAGACCGCCTCGGCGCTCCTCGCCGACCTGCGGCGTCACGCGGAGGAGCTGGTGCTGTCGGAGGAGGACGTCGAGGAGCTGGTCCCCGGGGTGGCCGCCTGGCTGGAGCGCGACGCGACCACCGACGCGATCCGGCACGCCCTCACGACCGACCTCCCGCACCCGCTGAAGCACCCGGCGAGGCTCCTCAAACACCGCCTCACGGTCCTCCTGCCGCCGCCGCTCCCCGGCCTCCACGCCCTCGCGCCGCCTCGCCGTGCGCCGGTGACCCCGTTCCAGACCTGCGAGGACTGCGACCGGGCCTTCCGCTCGCACCACCCGGGCCACTGCCGCGACTGCCGGGCCGGGCGCTGGGAGGCGGCCTAGCATGAAGGGGACGATCCTGGCCCCCGGGCACCGACGACGAGGAGTGGGCACGATGACCATCGCCCCGGACGACGCACGGCGTGACGCCCACCTCTACCAAGCCATGAGGGATTTCGTCGCGAACACGGACGGCGCGCTTCCCGGCAAATTCGAGATCACCCGGGAAGGGATCGTTCACGACATGATGGCGCCTGTCGGCCCTCACGAGCTCACGACGCTGCGTATCCGGAAGCGCATGGAACACGTCATGCCGGAGGAACTGGTCGCCCACACCGGGACGCCCGACGTGGAGAGCGTCCAGCACGGCATGATGCGCCACCCGGACGTGATGGTGATCGCGGAGGCAGACATGGAGGTCGCCGGATCGGTCGACCCTCAAACCCTCATCGCGGCGATCGAAGTGGTCTCAGGCTCCAACCCGGACAACGACTGGGTGAGCAAGGTACGTGACTACCCGCTTCTGGGCATTCCCGTCTACGCGATCTTCGACCCGCGCACCGGCTCCGGGGCCGTTCTGTCGGACATCCACAGGACGCCGGAGGGGCCGCGTTACGCGACCCGTAAGGACTTCCAGTACGGCGAGGACGTCACGATCGCCGAGTGGACGATCTCGACTGACGGTCTGCCGCGGTACGCCTGACCGTCAGCCGGTGTCGGTGCAGTCGTACCGCTCGGCGAGCCTGGTGGCTACTTCCCGCATCACGGTCACGTTGTTGCGCAGGGCGACGTCTGCGGCGACGGGCCGCTTCTCTTTCAGCCTGGCCAGGTTCTCCTCATCCTGCGAGGGCACGATTGGCGCGCTGCACGGAGCATGCTTTGAACACGTAGTCGGCACTCTTACCCTTGCTCTCCCACTCGTCCGTGCTGATCTCGCCTCCCTGGCCGTCGTCGATCAGCTCCGCCGTCTCCCGGCTGAGCGCACCATGACACAGGCTCTGCGGCAGCGGCGTTCGAGAGGGCACCAAGCGATTCTCTGACAATGGGTCTCCGACCACGAGGCGCCCCCTACGCTTTCCCCCACGCCAGCAACGCGGCGTGCGGCAGCACCAAAAGGCCGTCCGCCGTACGGAATTCGGCGCAGAGTCCGTCGTACGCGCGCCGGGCCTCCGCGATCCCTTGCACCCCCCGGCTGTTGAGAACCTGGCCGAGCGCGCCGATCCCCCGCTCCGCCCCCTCCCACCAGGTGTCCGGGTCGCAGCGGTGCTCCCACGCCACCTCGGAGCACTCCACCCCCAGGAGTTCGGCCGCACCGAGCAGGGCCGCGAGCCCCTCCGGCGTACGGGGGAAGTCGTCCTCGGGGGCGAGTGCGGGGAGCCAGTCGGGGCGCGTGAGGCCGGCCGCCTGTATCGCGCGGCCGATCAGGGTCTGGCCGGGGGCTCCGGGCGAACGCCAGATGGTGACCGCCACCCGGCCGCCGGGGCGGGTGATGCGGCGCAGTTCGGTCAGGGCTTCGCGGGGGCGGCCCACGTGGTTGAGGACGAAGTTGCCGATGGCCGCGTCGAACGTGCCGTCCTCGTACGGCAGTTCCGGAAGATGCGCGACCCGTACGTCGGCGGTCGGCACGGCCCGGCGGGTCGCCTCCGCCATGCCGGGTTCGGCGTCGGCCGCGTACACGGACGCCCCGCGTGCGACTGCCGCCGCGCTCACGGTCCCGCTGCCGCAGCCAACGTCGAGGACGCGGCTGCCGGGCCCGACCTCGGCGGCGTCGAGGAGGGCCGCCACCGGGTGAGCGCAGAGCCGGGCGTAGGTACGGGCGTACGGCTCGGCCTTGCCGGACCAGATGCGCCGCTCGGCGTGGTCGAAGGGGGTGGGCGCGGGGGCCACGTCGGTCACGTCGGTCACGCCCGTCGTGTCGGCCACATCGGTCACGTCGGTCACATCCGTCACGGCGCGATCCCCTTCGGTTCGAGTTCGGCGAAGTCCTCGTGGAGGGCGTCGAGATGGCGGCCGGTCGGTACGCCGGCGGCGTTCAGCTCCGCGAGCCGCCAGCCGGGCAACTGCTCCTCGACGTCGGCGGGGAGCGACCCGTCCGCCGGGTCCGCCAAGGCGTACAGCACCCCGAACGCGGTCTCCCTGGCGACCTCGCGGGCCAGCGCGCCGAGGTCCTCGGGGGTGAGCCCGGCCGTGAGGGCCAGGTCGACGGCGTCGGCCGCCGCCCCGTCCGTCCGGTAGGCGTCCACCCACTGCCGGGCGGCCGTGCCCCAGGCGTCGACGTCCTGCCAGACCGTCCGCAGGAGGCGGTAGCGGGCGAGCTGCGGCAGCCCCTCCTCCGCCTCGGACTCGGCCCAGTCCCGGGCGTCGGCATCCGCCCCCAGGGCGCTGAAGAGGGCGGTCAGCCGGTCGATTTCGGTCATGGGGAGGGAGGCTACCGGCCGTGGCCACGGGAGAGCCGGACGGATGGGCCTGGCTGGACCGATGAGTTTCGGTGGGGTGTTCGGTCAGTACATCCGTAAGAGAGTGGGTGCCCAACGAAACACCCGCTGGCCACGAGATGCCCGTACGAGATACCCAGGAGCCCCCGATGCGCACCCTGATCAGCACCGCCTTCGTTTCGCTCGACGGCGTCATGGAGGCCCCGGGCGGCGAGCCCGGCTACCGGAACTCGGGGTGGACGTTCAAGGACATCGAGTTCCTGCCGGAGGCGTACGAGCTCAAGAGCCGGGAACAGGACGAGGCCGGCGCCCTGCTGCTGGGCCGGGCCAGCTACGAGGCGTTCAGCCCGGTGTGGCCGGGCATGGAGGAGTTCACCGGGTACAAGGCGATGCCGAAGTACGTCGTCTCCACCAAGCTGACCGACGGCGACCTGGTGTCCGACTGGGGCGAGACCACGATCCTGCGGTCGCTGGAGGAGGTCGCCGCGCTGAAGGAGACCGAGGGCGGCCCGATCATCGTCCACGGCAGCACCGAGCTGAACCGGAACCTCGCCGACGCCGACCTGATCGACCGGTACCACCTGCTGGTCTTCCCGCTCCTGCTCGGCGCGGGCAAGCGGCTGTTCAGCACGACGGACAAGGACCAGCAGAAGCTGAAGCTGGTCGAGCACGAGGTGTACGCGAACGGCATCCAGAAGAACGTGTTCGACGTCGTCCGCTGACCCGGCAGGGCGGTCAGCCGGTGCGTACCCCTCGCAGGACGGTCTCCGCCACCTCGGCGGGCGGGACACGAGTGGTGTCGACCACCTGAGCCTCCCGGCGGAGCCAGGGAAGTGCCTGCTCGTAGTCGGTGAGGTGGTCCAGCCGCCACTGCTTGGCACCGGCGCTCTCGGGCTTGGTGTCGGTCTCGATGCGCTCGACGAGGGTGTCCCGGTCGGTGTGGAGCAGGAAGTGGTGCACGGGGATGCCGGCCCGGGTCAGGCCGTCGTGGATCTCCTGCCAGTACGCCTCGACCAGCACGGTCTGCGTGACCACCAGCGTGCCGCCGACATGGTCGAGCACCTGCCGCGCGGTCTCCACGACCAGACCCCGCCAGGGTGGGAAGTCCTGGAAGTCCTTCTCCGGGACGCCGAGGACGTGCCGGAGCATCTCGCCGACCTTCTCGGTGTCGAAGAGCCGGGAGTCCGGGAGGAGCGAGGTCACCTCCTTCGCGGTGGTGGTCTTGCCCGCGCCGAAGGTTCCGTTCAGCCAGATGATCATCGGTCCACCCTAGGCGCATGCGTACGGCCCCCGGCAGTGTCACCGGGGGCCGTAGTAAGCAGCGTTGCGCAGAAGGCCGTTACGGCAGGTTGCGCGCCATCACGATGCGCTGGACCTGGTTCGTGCCCTCGTAGATCTGGGTGATCTTGGCGTCGCGCATCATCCGCTCGACCGGGTAGTCCCGCGTGTAGCCGTAGCCGCCGAGCAGTTGGACGGCGTCCGTGGTGACCTCCATCGCGACGTCCGAGGCGAAGCACTTGGCCGCCGCGCCCTGGAAGGTGAGGTCGGCGTCGCCGCGCTCGGACTTGGCCGCCGCCGCGTACGTGAGCTGACGCGCCGCCTCCAGCTTCATCGCCATGTCGGCGAGCATGAACTGGATGCCCTGGAAGTCCGCGATCGGCTTGCCGAACTGCTTGCGCTCCTGGACGTACCCCTTGGCGTAGTCCAGCGCACCCTGGGCGATGCCGAGGGCCTGGGCCGCGATCGTGATGCGGGTGTGGTCCAGGGTCTTCATCGCGGTGGCGAAGCCCGTGCCCTCCTCGCCGATCATGCGGTCCGCGGGGATGCGGACGTTGTCGAGGTAGACCTCGCGGGTCGGGGAGCCCTTGATGCCGAGCTTCTTCTCCGGGGCGCCGAAGGAGACGCCCTCGTCGGACTTCTCGACGACGAACGCCGAGATTCCCTTGGAGCGCTTGGTCGGGTCGGTGACGGCCATGACCGTGTAGAACTCGGAGACGCCCGCGTTGGTGATCCAGCGCTTCACGCCGTTGAGGACCCAGAAGTCGCCGTCGCGCACGGCCTTCGTCTTCATGCCCGCCGCGTCCGAGCCGGCGTCCGGCTCCGAGAGGGCGTACGAGAACATCGCGTCGCCCTTGGCCAGCGGGCCCAGGTACTTCCGCTTCAGCTCCTCGGAGCCGGAGAGGATCACCGGGAGCGAGCCGAGCTTGTTGACCGCCGGGATCAGGGAGGAGGAGGCACAGGCGCGGGCCACCTCCTCGATCACGATCACCGTGGCGAGCGCGTCGGCGCCGGCCCCGCCGTACTCCTCCGGGACGTGGACGGCGTGCAGGTCCGAGGCGACCAGGGCGTCCAGCGCCTCCTGCGGGAAGCGGGCCTCCTCGTCGACCGCGGCGGCGAAGGGGGCGATCTTCGTCTCGGCGAGCGCGCGGATGGTCTCCCGGAGCATGTCGTGCTCCTCGGCCGGACGGTACAGGTCGAAATCGGTCGAACCCGCCAAGACGCTCACTCCCCAGATGCTAACTACCGTTAAGTAACTCAATTTTAGTGCGCCGACCCTCCGACGGCATACGTGCCGCGTACGTGAGCTTGCCGACAGGGGTGGGACATAGGGGATCCTCCGGGCAGATCGAGCGGTGAATTCCGGCCTGCCGGTCCCCGACTATGCTCGGTCCGCACGTCCGTCCGTACCTCCCAGGAGCACTCCATGGCCCTCAGGATCACTGTGATCGGCACCGGCTATCTCGGCGCCACCCATGCCGCGGCCATGGCCGAGCTGGGCTTCGAGGTCCTGGGGCTGGACATCGTGCCGGAGAAGATCGAGCTGCTGTCCAGCGGGCGCGTGCCGATGTACGAGCCGGGGCTCGAGGAGATGCTCCAGCGGCATGTGGCGGGCATCGCGGGATCCACCGGGCGGCTGCGCTTCACCACCTCCTGGGAGGAGGTCGCGGAGTTCGGCGACGTCCACTTCGTCTGTGTGAACACCCCGCAGAAGCACGGCGAGTACGCGTGCGACATGAGTTACGTCGACAGCGCCTTCGACGCGCTCGCCCCGCATCTGACCCGGCCCGCCCTGGTCGTCGGCAAGTCGACCGTCCCCGTGGGCTCCGCCGCCCGCCTCGCCGACCGGCTCGCCGAGCTGGCTCCGGTGGGGGCCGGGGCCGAGCTGGCCTGGAACCCGGAGTTCCTCCGCGAGGGCTTCGCCGTCAAGGACACCCTCCACCCCGACCGGATCGTGGTGGGCGTGCGCAGCGAGACCGCCGAGAAGCTGCTGCGCGAGGTGTACGCCGTGCCGGCGGCCGAGGGCTCGCCGTTCGTCGTCACCGACTTCCCGACCGCCGAGCTGGTGAAGACCTCCGCCAACTCCTTCCTCGCCACCAAGATCTCCTTCATCAACGCCATGGCCGAGGTCTGCGAGGCCGCCGACGGCGACGTCGTGAAGCTCGCCGAGGCCATCGGGCACGACGAGCGCATCGGCAAGAAGTTCCTGCGGGCCGGCATCGGCTTCGGCGGCGGCTGCCTGCCCAAGGACATCCGCGCCTTCATGGCCCGCGCCGGAGAGCTGGGCGCGGACCAGGCCCTCACCTTCCTCCGCGAGGTCGACTCCATCAACATGCGCCGCCGCGGCCACATGGTCGAGCTGGCCCGGGAGGCCGTGGGCGGCGGTTCGTTCCTCGGTAAGCGGGTGGGCGTCCTGGGCGCCGCGTTCAAGCCGGACTCCGACGACGTACGCGACTCCCCCGCGCTCAACGTCGCCGGGCAGATCCACCTCCAGGGCGGCCAGGTGACCGTGTTCGACCCGAAGGGGATGGACAACGCCCGGCGGCTCTTCCCGACCCTCGGTTACGCCGACTCCGCGCTGAAGGCCGTGCGCGGCGCGGATGTGGTGCTGCACCTGACGGAGTGGCGCGAGTTCCGCGAGCTGGACCCGGCGGAGCTGGGTGAGGCCGTCTCCCGCCGGATCATCCTGGACGGGCGCAACGCCCTGGACAGCGCTGTGTGGCGCGAGGCCGGGTGGACGTACCGGGCGATGGGCCGCCCGAAGGCCTGACGAGCCCGCACTGCTTCGCCTCCGCGTCCGGTGGACAGGCTGAGCGCATGGACGACTCGCGCGACTGGATCAGCACCCCGCTCACCGGCGACCTCGTGCGCGGCGCGCTCGAACTGGACCACACCGGGCGCGGCGGCCTCCTCGACCTCCGGCTGCCCGCCCCGGCCCGCGCCCGGTTCGGCGGCGACGAGCAGGTGGCTCAGGCGGAGTCGGAGCCATCGGGCGTCCGCGTGGTCTTCCGTACCCGGGCCACCGCCGTCGAACTGGACGTCCTGCGCACGGTGATGGCCCACCGGGGTCTCCCGCCCCGCCCGGACGGCGCGTACGACCTGTACGTCGACGGGGAACCCGCCGGCCGGGCCTCGGCGAGCGGCGGCAACGTACTGATGGTCGATCTGTCCGACGGATCGCGGGAGCTGTTTCCCGGCAGCCCCGGGACCGTGTCCTTCACCGGGCTGCACGCGCGGGAGAAGACCGTCGAGATCTGGCTGCCGTACACCGAGACCACCGAGCTGATCGCCCTGCGCACCGACGCGCCCGTGGCAGCCCCGGAGCCGGACGGGCGGCTGGTCTGGCTGCACCACGGCAGCTCCATCAGTCAGGGCTCGGCGGCCGACAGCTCAGCCACCGCCTGGCCCGCCCTGGCCGCCGCGGCGGGAGGCGTGGAGCTGGTCAACCTCTCGCTGGCGGGCAGCGCGCTCCTCGACCCGTTCACCGCGTGCACCCTGCGGGACACCCCCGCCGATCTGATCAGCGTCAAGGTCGGCATCAACCTCGTCAACCGCGATGCGATGGGGGTGGGCGACTTCGGGCCTGCCGTGCACGGCTTCCTCGACACCGTTCGCGACGGGCATCCCACCGCGCCGCTGCTCGTCGTCTCGCCCCTCCTCTGCCCCGCGCAGGAGGACACCCCGGGGCCCGCCGCCCCGGACGTCTCCGGCGGGCAGGTCGGGTTCACGGCGCTGGGCGACCCCGCCGACGCGGCTCGCGGGAAGCTGACGCTGCGCGTCGTACGGGAGGAGCTGGCCCGGATCGTGGCGGAGCGGGCGGCGTCGGACCCGTATCTCTTCCACCTGGACGGCCTGGCCCTGTACGGCGAGGCCGACCACACCGAGCTGCCGCTGCCCGACCGGCTCCACCCGTGCGCCGCCGCCCACCGCCGCATCGGCGAGCGCTTCGGAGGGTTCGCCTTCGGGCCGGGGGGACCGTTCGCGGCGGGGGCGGCGGAGCGCCCCTGAAGCGCTCAGGCGTCTGAGGTCCGCTCCGGCACCTGAGGCCCGCTCCGGCACCTGAGGTCCGCTCCGGCGCCTGATGCCTGTCCGGCTCCTGGAGCCGCCGGCGTCGATCACCCGGCCCCACGCACGCGGGCCCGCCCCGGGGGGGAACGGCGGCCGGCCCCGGGGGGGCCCCCCCGGGGGGGCCGGGGGGGGGGGGGGAGAATTTGCCCTGGCCGGGCGGGCCC
>NZ_JAFEUF010000074.1:0-15876 GCF_016901035.1 Streptomyces durocortorensis | reverse complement strand
CGCGCGCGTGGGGCCGGGCGGGGGGCTTTCGGCGGTGCGTCCCCGCGCCGCCCCGGCCCCCCCCCCCCCCCCCCCCCCCCCCCGGCCGGGCCCGGGGGGCGCGGGGGGGGGGGCCCGGGGGGGCCCGGGGGGGGGGGCCGGGGGCGTGAGGCGATCAGTTGCCGATGCCGGAGCTGCCCACGCCGGTGTTGCCGATGCCGGAGCTGCCGAGGCCCGAGTTGCCGTGGCCGTGGCTGCCGATGCCCGTGTTGCCGATACCGGCGTTGCCCCAGCCCCAGTTGCCGAGGCCGGCGTTGCCGATGCCGCCGTTGAAGCCGCCCGCGTTGCCCAGGCCCATGTTCTCGATGCCCGCGTTGCCGACGCCCTTGTTCCCGATGCCCGCGTTGCCCACACCGTCGGCGGCGGCCACGCCCGCGCCGCCGATGGCCAGTACGGCCGCGGCACCGAGCGCGGTCGTGATGCGGAGAAGATTCGTGCGCATCGTTGCGTACCTCCTGTTGGGGGGATTCCTGCCCGCTATCCCTAACACGAGGTTGCATCGGATATGGGGATGATTGCCCGAATCTTCCGTGTCGTCAGAGAGGTTGGCGCGGGTCAGCGCGTCCGCTGCCCGTCCAGCTCGGCGATCGTGGCGTGGGACGGGCCGCGCCCGCTCTGCTCGTCGCGGGCCACGGCCTCCGCGTCGCGCAGCACCCGTACGGAGTTCTGCCAGGTCAGCTTGGCGAGGTCGCCCTCGGACCAGTGACGTCGCAGGAGCTCGGCGATCAGGTTCGGGTAGCCGGAGACGTCCTCCAGGCCGCGCGGGGTGAACGCCGTGCCGTCGTAGTCGCCGCCGATGCCGATGTGGTCGACGCCCGCGACCTCGCGCATGTGGTCGAGGTGGTCCGCAATGGTCGACGCGGTGGCCTCGGGGCGCGGGTGGGCCGCCTCGAAGTCCTCGTGGATGCGCATCGCGACCGGGGTGGTGTCCAGGTGGTGCAGCCCGTGCTCGCGCATGTTGCGGTCGGCGGCCAGGGTCCAGGCGACGGCCTCGGGCAGCACGAACTTCGGGACGAACGTCGCCATCGCGACGCCCCCGTTGGCGGGGAGGGCGGCCAGCACGTCGTCGGGGATGTTGCGCGGGTGGTCGCAGACGGCGCGGGCCGAGGAGTGCGAGAAGATCACCGGCGCGGTGCTGGTGGCGAGCGCGTCGCGCATGACGCCGTCGGCGACATGGCTCAGGTCGACCAGCATGCCGATGCGGTTCATCTCGCGGACGACCTCGTGGCCGAAGGCGGAGAGCCCGCCGAGGCGCGGCAGGTCCGTCGCGCTGTCGGCCCAGTCGATGTTGTCGTTGTGCGTGAGCGTCATGTAGCGGACGCCCAGGTCGTACAGGGCGCGCAGGGTACCCAGGGAGTTGTTGATGGAGTGGCCGCCCTCGGCGCCCATCAGGGAGGCGATCCGGCCCTCGGCGCGGGCCTTCTCCAGGTCGTCGGCGGTGAGCGCCCTCCGCAGGTGCGTCGGGTAGCGGGCGATCAGCTCACCCACGACGTCGATCTGCTCCAGGGTGGCGCTGACCGCCGCGTCGCCGGTCAGGTCCGTGCGGACGTACACCGACCAGAACTGGCCGCCGACGCCGCCGGCCCGCAGCCGGTTCAGGTCGGTGTGGAGCAGGCCGCGCTGGTCGGCGGCGATGTCCCGGGCGTCGAGGTCGTAGCCGACCTGTTCGCGCAGGGCCCAGGGGAGGTCGTTGTGGCCGTCGACGACCGGGTGGGCGGCGAGGAGCTCGTGGGCTCGCTGGAGGTGATCCATCTGCCCGTCCCTACTTTCCGAAGCCGAAGGAGTCCGAGCCCTGGACCTTGGAGCGCAGCCGCTTGCCCTTCTCCGTCGCCTGGGCGTTCAGCTCCGAGAGGAACTCCTGCATCCGCTCCTGGAGGGCCGGGTCGGACGCGGCCAGGATCCGGGCGGCCAGCAGGCCCGCGTTGCGCGCGCCGCCGACCGAGACGGTGGCGACGGGGACACCCGCGGGCATCTGGACGATGGAGAGCAGGCTGTCCATGCCGTCCAGGTACTTCAGCGGCACCGGAACCCCGATGACCGGCAGCGGGGTGACCGAGGCCAGCATGCCGGGGAGGTGGGCCGCTCCGCCCGCGCCCGCGATGATCGCCTTCAGGCCGCGGCCCGCGGCCTCCTCGCCGTACGCGATCATCTCGCGCGGCATCCGGTGGGCGGAGACGACGTCGACCTCGTACGGGATCTCGAACTCGTCGAGCGCCTTGGCCGCCGCCTCCATGACGGGCCAGTCGGAGTCCGAGCCCATCACGATGCCGATCACGGGCGCCGGTGCGGAGGGGGATGTCATTCGGTGATCGTTCCTCGCAGGTAGTCGGCCGCGTGCCGGGCGCGCTCCCGCACGTCCGCCAGGTCGTCGCCGTAGGTGTTGACGTGGCCGACCTTGCGGCCGGGCTTCACGTCCTTGCCGTACATGTGGATCTTGAGCTGCGGGTCACGGGCCATGCAGTGCAGGTACGCCTGGTACATGTCCGGGTAGCCGCCGCCCAGGACGTTGCACATGACCGTCCAGGGGGCGCGCGGGCGCGGGTCGCCGAGCGGGAGGTCGAGGACCGCCCGGACGTGGTTGGCGAACTGCGAGGTGATCGCGCCGTCCTGGGTCCAGTGGCCGGAGTTGTGCGGGCGCATCGCCAGCTCGTTGACCAGGATGCCGGGCTTCCCGTCGGGTCCACGGGTCTCGAACAGCTCCACCGCGAGGTGGCCGACGACGTCCAGCTCGGCGGCGATGCGCAGCGCGAGCTGCTGGGCCTCGCCGGCCAGCTCCTCGGAGAGGTCCGGCGCCGGGGCGATCACCGTGTCGCAGACGCCGTCGACCTGGATCGACTCGACGACCGGATAGGCGACGGCCTGGCCGTGCGGCGAGCGGACGATGTTCGCCGCCAGCTCCCGCACGAAGTCGACCTTCTCCTCCGCGAGGACCGGAACCCCGGCGCGGAACGGGTCGGCGGCGTCCGCCTCGGAGCGGACCACCCACACGCCCTTGCCGTCGTACCCGCCGCGCACGGTCTTCAGGATGACGGGGAAGCCCCCGACTTCCTCGGCGAACGCCGCGGCGTCGGCCGGGTCGCTCACGATGCGGTTACGGGGGCAGGGCGCGCCGATCTCCGTGAGCCTGGCGCGCATCACCCCCTTGTCCTGCGCGTGCACCAGGGCATCGGGGCCGGGGCGCACGGGGATGCCGTCCGCTTCGAGGGCCCGCAGATGCTCGGTCGGGACATGCTCGTGATCGAAGGTGATCACATCGCAGCCCTGCGCGAAGGCGCGGAGCGTGTCCAGGTCGCGATAGTCGCCGATGACGACCTCGCTCACCACCTGGGCCGCCGAGTCCTGGGGAGTGTCACTGAGCAGCTTGAATTTCAGGCCGAGGGGGATACCCGCCTCGTGGGTCATGCGGGCGAGCTGACCGCCGCCGACCATGCCGACTACCGGGAACGTCACGTCTCCAGGGTATCCGCCACGCCGGTGGTTCCCGGACGGCCGTCCGGATGGCCGCACGGCCGCCGCCCCCGTGGACTCACGGGCGTCACACGGGCGGGCTGGTTAGCATGGCGGAGTTGACGTGGTTGCGTCGACGCCATCGGACGGACGGACTGAGCGATCACCATGAGCGAACGGGGCGCACTGCGGGCCCGGCTTGATCTGCTGGCCCGGGAGGTCGCCAAGTTCGGGGCGGTCGGTCTGGTGGGACTGCTGGTCAACATCGCCGTCTTCAACCTGCTCCGGCACACCACCGACCTCCAGGTCGTCCGGGCGAGCGTGCTGGCGACCTTCGTCGCCATCCTCTGCAACTACGTGGGCTTCCGGTACTGGACCTACCGGGACCGTGACAAGACCGGCCGGACCCGCGAGCTGACCCTCTTCCTGCTGTTCAGCGCGGCGGGCGCGGTGATCGAGAACGGTGTCCTGTACCTCGCGACGTACGGCTTCGACTGGAACAGCCCGGTCCAGAGCAACGTCTTCAAGATCCTGGGCATCGGGATCGCGACCCTCTTCCGCTTCTGGTCCTACCGGACGTGGGTCTTCAGGGCCCTCCCCGACTCCTCTCCCGCCGAGCCCTCTTCCGCCGAGGAGGCCGCACGCCCTGCGGAGCGGTTTCTGGAACAGCGGCGGCCGACGGAGACCGTAGAGCCCGATCCCGTACGGAACTGAGGCCTCGGCTCCGTCGTTGTTCAGCGCACCGGGTTCAGCGCACCGGGCGCTCAGGAGTCCTGCGGTCGACCGGGACGCGGCTGAGGAAGAGCGCGAAGACCGCCGGGTGCTGCTGGAGCAGCTCCAGCCGACCGCCGTCCGCCTCCGCGAGGTCGCGGGCGACGGCAAGGCCGATGCCGGTGGAGTTGCGGCCGCTGATGGTCCGCTCGAAGATCCGCGCCCCCAGTTCGGCGGGGACGCCGGGGCCCTCGTCGGTGACCTCGACGACCACCTGGTTGCCGGTGACCCGGGTGCGCAGGGCGACGGTGCCGCCGCCGTGCATCAGGGAGTTCTCGATCAGCGCCGCCAGGACCTGGGCGACCGCGCCCGGGGTGCCGACGGCTCGCAGCCCGTGCTTGCCGGAGCAGACGAGGGCCCGGCCCGTGGAGCGGTAGGCGGGGCGCCACTCCTCGATCTGCTGTTTGATGACCTCGTCGAGGTCGAAGACGACGGCGGAGCCGGTGCGCGGGTCGCGGGAGTTCGTCAGGAGCCGTTCGACGACGTCGGTGAGGCGCTCGACCTGGGTGAGGGCGATGTTCGCCTCCTCCTTGACCGTCTCGGGGTCATCGGTGACGGAGATCTCCTCGATCCGCATGGAGAGCGCGGTGAGCGGCGTACGCAACTGGTGCGAGGCGTCCGCGGCGAGGCGGCGTTCGGCGGTCAGCATCCGGGCGATCCGCTCGGCCGAGGAGTCCAGTACGTCGGCGACCCGGTCCAGCTCGGGCACCCCGTACCGCTTGTGGCGCGGGCGGGGATCCCCGGAGCCGAGGCGTTCGGCGGTCTCGGCGAGGTCGGTGAGCGGGGAGGCCAGCCGGTTGGCCTGGCGTACGGCGAGGAGCACGGCCGAGACGATCGCCAGCAGCGCCACCGCACCGATGATCAGGAGCGTGCGCCCGACCTCGCGGGTGACGGACGAGCGGGACTCCTCGACGGTGACCTTCTCGCCCCCCTCCCCGGTCTCGGTGGCGCGCAGCACGGAGCCGGTGGGGCGTTCACCGACGGAGATGGGCTCGCGGCCGGGGATCTCGATCAGCGCGAACCGGGCCGGGTCGATCTGCTCGGCCAGCACGCCGGAGTTGATCGTCTCCTCCCCCAGCAGCCGGCTCTCGACCACGCTGATCAGCCGGAGCGCCTCGGACTCGACGCTCTCCTGGGCGCTGGCGCTGATGGTGCGCGTCTCCACGATCACCAGCGAGACGCCGAAGACGGCGATCACGACGAGCACCACGGCGAGCGTGGAGTTGATCAGGCGGCGGCGCATACCCGGCCCGTCCGGTCGGCGGAAGGCTCTTCAGGACGCGTGGGAGCTTCTGGACGCATGGGAGCTTCGTACGTCAGCTCTTCTCGAACCGGAAGCCGACGCCCCGGACGGTGGCGATGTAGCGGGGGTTGGCGGCGTCGTCGCCGAGCTTCTTGCGCAGCCAGGAGATGTGCATGTCGAGGGTCTTGGTGGAGGACCACCAGGTGGTGTCCCAGACTTCGCGCATCAGCTGGTCGCGGGTGACGACCCGGCCGGCGTCCCGGACGAGGACCCGCAGGAGGTCGAACTCCTTGGCGGTGAGCTGGAGTTCCTCCTCGCCCATCCAGGCCCGGTGCGACTCGACGTCGATCCTGACGCCGTGGGTGGCGGGCTGCGGGACGGGCTCGGAGGCGCCGCGGCGCAGCAGGGCGCGGACCCGGGCGAGCAGCTCGGCGAGGCGGAACGGCTTGGTGACGTAGTCGTCGGCGCCCGCGTCCAGGCCGACGACCGTGTCGACCTCGTCGGCGCGGGCCGTCAGCACCAGGATCGGGATGGTGTGGCCGCCGGCCCGGAGCCTGCGGGCGACTTCCAGACCGTCCATCCCGGGCAGCCCCAGGTCGAGGACGACCAGGTCGATGCCGCCCTGGAGTCCGGCGTCGAGCGCGGTCGGACCGTCCTGGCGGACCTCGACCTCGTAACCCTCCCGACGCAGTGCGCGGGCCAGTGGCTCCGAGATGGATGCGTCGTCCTCGGCGAGCAGTACACGGGTCATGGACTGATGGTAGTCCGGCCGGAGGGCTCCGAGTGAGGCCCACGACGGCACCTGCGGGTCAGCGCCACAAAGAGGACGGAGACCTTTGAATATGGGAGTGTGGTTCCATCCGGACCTGTGATCCATCTCTCAAGTCCTTCCATATCCTGCTGTGTCGTGTCGTATGGTGTCCCGACGCCTGTTGCACTACTCAAGGACCTTTGGGCAGCCATGAGCGCCAAGGGTCTCTTTTGTGTGCGGGGCCGGTTCCCGCCGGCCTTTTCGAGTGAATGACCTGTGAGCCGGGCCCGGAGCGCGAGGACGCGCGACGGGTGTGGATCCCGACGCGGTTCTTCCCCGCTCCGCCGCCGAGCCTCCGCCAGGAGCCCGGCCGCACGGAGCACGTCCCCCTCAGGCGTGAGGGACGGGGTACGCCGCGCCGGTGCCGGCTGCCCCCCACCGGGCGCGTACCGCTCACGAGGCGGCGCGTCCCGACCAGCAAGGATCGACCATGGCGTCCAGCCTGACGAAGGATTCGCCGAGTTCCGGCGAGAAGACCTTCTTCGGCCACCCCCGCGGTATGGCCACCCTGTTCATGACGGAGATGTGGGAGCGCTTCTCCTTCTACGGGATGCGCGCCATCCTCACCCTGTACTTGGTGGCCGCGGTGCTCGACGGCCCCCTCGAGGGCCGGGAGGCGCTCGCCGCCTCCATCTACGGCGTCTACAACGCCGTCGTCTACATGGCGGCGATGCCCGGCGGCTGGGTCGCCGACCGTCTCTGGGGCGCCCGCAAGGCCGTCCTCGTCGGCGGCATCATCATCGCCCTGGGCCATTTCGCGCTCGCGCTGCCGAGTGACATCACGTTCTTCTTCGGCCTCGCGCTGATCGCGGTCGGTACGGGCCTGTTGAAGCCGAACATCTCGGCGATGGTGGGCGGCCTCTACGAGGGACAGACGAGCGCACGCCGCGACGCCGGTTTCACCCTCTTCTACATGGCGATCAACATCGGTGGCTTCGCCGCTCCGCTGCTGGTCGGCTACCTCGGCGAGCACGTCAACTGGCACCTCGGTTTCGGCGTCGCCGGTGTCGGCATGACCCTCGCCGTCATCCAGTACGTCCTCGGCTCCAAGCACCTCGGCGACATCGGCAAACTGCCCGCCAAGCCCATCTCCCCCGAAGAGCGCCGCAGCACGCTGCGCAAGGTCGCCCTGTGGGCCGGCATCGCGGTCGCCGCGCTGCTGATCGACCTGGCGCTGGGCACGTACGACATCGAGCACATCGTCAACGTCCTGGCCGTGCTGGGCGTCGTCGTGCCGATCGTCTACTTCATCACGATCTTCCGGGATCCGGCGCTGACCAAGGAGGACAGGCCGAAGATCAAGGCGTACGTGTGGTTCTTCATCACCGCCGTGCTCTTCTGGATGATCTACGACCAGTCCGGTTCGCTGCTGACGATCTTCGCGGACAACAAGACGGACCGCTTCATCGGCGGCTGGGAGTTCCCGGCCTCGTGGCTGCAGTCGGTCAACCCGGCGCTGGTCATCATCCTGGCGCCGATCTTCGCCACGCTCTGGGTCAGGCTGGCCACGCGCAACCGTGAGCCCAGCACCCCGATGAAGTTCGCCCTGGCGATGCTCCTCATCGGTGGCTCCTTCGGCATCATGGGTCTGGCGGGCGCCGCCGCGGCCAACAGCGACACGGGCAAGGTCACCGTGTTCTGGCTGCTCGCGGTCTACCTGGCGCAGACCATGGGTGAGATGTGCCTCTCCCCGGTCGGCCTGTCGCTCTCCACGAAGCTGGCGCCGAAGATGTTCGTCGGCCAGATCATGGGTCTGTGGTTCCTGGCCACGTCGACGGGCAACGCCCTGAACGGCTGGACCACGAAGCTCAACGCCCCGTTGGGCGACGCCGCGTACTACACGTTGCAGGCGGTCGTGGCGGTGGCCGCGGGTATCGCCTTCATGGTGGCGGGCCGCAAGATCCGCGCCCTCATGGGCGGCGTGAAGTAACTCCCCGCTGCCGTTTGCCGTCGGCTTGTATTTTCGGGTCTCGACTACTTCTTGGTCTCGACCTTGACGCTGCGCAGGAAGCTGCTGAACCCGCACTTCACCGAGGACTTCTCGCCGGGCTTCTTCCAGTCGCCGAACACCGTCCACGGAATGGTGTGCTCGGCGCCCCGGCCGCGCACGACGTCGCACACGAGCACGGCACGGTGCTTCTTGACGGCCTTCCCCTTGGACGACTTCTTGCAGGACGACGTCGAGACCGGACGGCCCAGCGAGAGGCTGGGCGTGGCCTTGCAGGTGTACTTCGCACCGGCCGCGGCGGCGGGAGCCGCGGTGGCGAGCGACAGTCCGGACGTCATCAGCAGGCCGGCGAGCACGCCCGTCGCAGCCTTCTTCCCCCAGGTCACCTTCATGATGTTCCTTTTCTCCACCGGTGCGGGCCGGGCAGGTGGTCAAGCCTGCCGACATGCGCCGCACCCAGATCATTCTCTTCGCTCCTGCGAAGAGGCACCTGAGGAACCTAGCCTTTTCGATCTTGCGCGAGCAAGGCGAGGCCGACGATTTGAGCTAGTTCTGAGCCTGGACCGGGAGCGGCCCGGTCCAGGCTCGTAACCCCTCGCTCAGCGCGTGCCGCGCAGCTTGCGCCACGGGGTGAACGTGAACACCGCGCCGCCCAGCAGGATCGCCGTGCCGGCGACCAGGCCGAGCGCCCTCAGCGCACCGTCGTCCTCCGCCCCGGTGGCGGCCAGGCCGCCGCCCGAGTCGGTGCCGCCGGACGCGGCCGCTCCGCCGGAGCCCGCCGCGCCGCCGCTCCCGCTGCCGCCGGACGCGCCGCCCGGCTGGGCGGAGGTGTCCAGCTCCAGGGAGACGGCCACGTCGTCGGGCGGGGTGCAGGTGGTCGTCGTACCGGCGGCCATCACCGTCAGGACGCCGGGGCTGAGCGTGGACTTCCCGCTCGCGCCGGGCTTGTACGTGCCGGTGAGGTCGGGGATCTCGATCGGGGCGCCGGTCTTGATGACCTCCTTGTTCGGCGGCCCCTCGACCTTGACCGTGCCCTTGTCGGCCCCGCCGAGCTTGACGTCCATGGACGGTTTGACCTGGTCGGCCGGGATGTCGATCGGGCTGTCCATCACGGACTTGCTGAACTTCACCGTCAGGTCGTAGGAGCCGCCGCTCTTCTTGGCGCTGATCCGGACCGGGGAGGTGGCGTTCTTGTCGCCGATGGGGGTCTTGCACGCGTAGGCGACGGACACCTCCTTGCCGGGGAAGTCGGTCTCGCCGCCCCCGCCGCCGGTGCTTCCGCCACTGCCGGTGCCGCCTCCGTCCGAGCCGCCGGAGTCCCCGCCTCCGGAGTCCTCGCCGCCGGAGGTGGTGCCGCCGGTGGTCGTTCCCCCGGTGTCCGTGCCGCCCGTCGTGGTGCCTCCGGTGTCCGTACCGCCGGCGGTGGTGCCGCCCGTGCTGGAGCCGCCGCCCTCGGTGACCTTGATCGTGGCGCCCGGCTGCACCTCCTCCTCCGGCGCGCACTTGGTGTCCGTGGAGATCGGCTTGGACACGTTGATGTCGTACGCGCCCGGGGTCAGCGTGATCTCCCCGGCCTTCTCCAGTTTCAGCGTGCCCTTCATGTCGGGCAGCACCATGGGACTGTTCTTGGGGATCGGCGGGTTCTGCCGCGGGCCCTCCAGCTTCAGTTCGCCGCTCGCCGCACCGCCCAGAGTGACGGTCCCGGTCGGCTTGACCGTGTCCGCCCCCAGGTCCAGCACGTCCGGGTTCTTGGACGCGGCCTCGACCGTCTTCCAGACGACCTCGATCTCGTCGCCCACCTTCGCCTCGGCCGGAGCGGTCAGCTCCACCTTCGTGGTGCCCTGGACGGCGGGCAGTCCCGAGATCGGCGGCGGAACGCACTCCGTCGCGTAACTGACCTCGGCGGCCTGGGCCGGGCTCGCGGCCATCAGGATGCCCGCGCCGCCGAGCATCAGCGCGACTCCTGCCGCGCTCATCCTCCGTTGCGTTCTCACGCTTGTCCCTTCGTCGTGGGTCGGGGTCGGTTCTCTGACGGTGCGGAATCCGGGGTGAACCACGGCAGCACGGCCGTGGTCGTGTTCGTGTTCGTGTCTGCGGAGTCGGTGGAGGTGGCCGTGGCCGTGGCGGTGGCGGGCGCGGTCGGCCTCCGCAGGCGGTGCGCGCCGGAGGGGCGGGGGCGGACCTTGTCCACGATCGCCATGCCGATACGGAAGACGGCAGCCGGGACGACCAGGCAGAGCAGGATCCAGAAGAGCGTGACGCCCCACGGGCGGCCCACCCCCCACGGCTGCTCGGCCAGCACCTTGTCCCCGTACCGCAGGGAGACCTGGTAGTCGCCGTGCGCGCCCGCGGACAGTTCGACCGGCAGCTCGATCCGGGCCTTGCCGCCGGGGGCGACCGTGCCGCGCCACTGGCGTTCCTCCCACTGCGGCGCGTAGACGCCGTGCGCGGTGCCGATCTCGAAGACGGGGTCCTTGACGGGGGCGGACCCGAGATTGCCCACGGTGAAGACGAGCCGGCGGGAGGGCGGGGCCCCGAACCAGGTGAGCAGGGAGCTGTCGCCGTCCAGGCGGGTGGTGGCCAGTACGGCGAGCTTCCCGTCGCCGGTCTGCCGCGGCAGCTCGGCCGTGGGGTGACCCGCCACCGCGAACGCCGCGTCGGCCAACGCCTGTTCACCCGTCACCGTGGCGACGTGCACCACGCAGGGGCACGGCTTCGGCGGTTCGGTGACCGGGAGCTTCTTGCTGAAGGCGCCCTTCTTGTCGGTCGTGACGGCTCGACCCTCGGCGTTGGCACAGGAGTTGGTCCCGCCGATGACGCCCCGCTCCGGCGAGGACTGACCGCAGATCAGCAGCATCAGCAGCGCCTCGGGCCGCCACCCGCTGCCCTTGACGGTGATGTCTCCACCCTTGCCCGCCTCCTTCTTGGACAGGCTGACAGCGGGGTCGGGGTCGGCCGCCCGGGCGCCGGGCGCACCCAGGACGAACAGGGCGGGCAACAGGGCGAGGAGGGCCAGGAAGGTCAGGACGGCCAGGAGGGCGGGCCGGAGGGTACGAGGGGCTTCGGGTCCGAGCTGCCGCGTCACGTTTTCGCTCCCGCCTTCAGCAACGGTTCGGTGGCCACCGGGGGTTGCTCCTCGACCGGGGGCGGTTGCGGGGCCGCGCGCTCCGTGCGCCGCCTCCGGTACGCGCCGGAGGCGAGCGCGGCCAGGCCGCCGAGGAGCAGCAGCCCGCCGCCGACGGCCGGGAGCACCGGGATGTACGTCGCCGAGGCCTCCGCCTCGTCCCTGGCGCCCCCCGTCGCGGTGACCCTCAGCCGTAAGGTGACCGCGTCCAGGGCCGGGGCGTCGGGCCAGGGCTCGGTCCGTTCGACCCGCCGGCCGGGGGCCAGCTCCAGCGGCAGGGGCCGTTCCGGGCGGTCCAGCAACGTGCCGAACACCCCATCCGCGCGCACCGCCAGCCGGGGCCTCAGCATCGCGTTGCCCCGGTTGACCAGGGCGTACCGGATGGTGCCACCGCTTATCTCGACGTCCTCGACGGTGAGCGCCGCCAGCGTCGGGCCGCCGATCCGGACCCGGACCGGTACGCGGATCTCCTCGCCTCCGACGCCGGCCACGGCCTCTCCGGAAGCGTCGCCGGGCACCGCGTCGGGCGGCACCGTGAGGGCGAGCGGCACCTCGGCGCGGGTCCGGGCCGGGACGGTGACCATGTCCTCGGCGAACCTGATCCAGGCGCCGGCCCGGCCGTCGCCCCGTAGCCGTACGGTCAGCGGGGACCGGGCGGTGTTGGTCACCGCGAGGCGGTCCTGGAGGACGGTGCCGGGGGTTCCCTCCAGGTAGATGTACGGCCTGGCGTCCCGGTCGTCGCCCCCACCGGCGGGCCGGGCCGTCCAGTCCGCCGGACCGTCGTCGGCGGCGGCCGGGGCGGTGCCGGCTTCGGCCCGGGGCATGAGCCCGCACAGCAGCGCGGCGAGCGCCGCGGTGAGGACGAGCAGCGCCCGGCGGAGACGCGGGGCGGGTGGCGACATGGGCGGCTCCTCTGCCTTCCGGCGGCGATGGCGCTGCCGTATGGGCCGTACGTACCGTGCGCTGCGGGTGGGCCGGATCGACCTGGTGGGCCGGTGGGCCCGGTAGCCCAGTGGGCCGGTGGGCCGGTGGGCCTGGTCAGCCCGGTGGGCCCTGGTCAGCCTGCGGAGCGCTGTCCGCGCCGGGTCAGCCAGAGCACTCCGGCCGCCCCCGTCAGCAGCACGGTCCCGCCGAGCGTGCCGAGCGCCGCCGCCGAGTCCAGCGGGCCGGTGCGGGGCAGTTCGCCGCCGCCCGAAGCGCCGCCCGTGGAGCCGCCGCCCGTGGACCCGCCGGTCGACCCCCCGGTGGAGCCGCCCGACGAACCGCCCGCCTCCTGGACGTCGAGATCGAGGGACGGGCCGGGGCTGTTCTTGGGCGTACAGGTGGTCGTCGTACCGAGGGCCTTGATGGTGAGGACCCCGGCGGTGAAGGTGACCTTGCCGCTCTTCTTCGGGGTGTACGTCCCCGACAAGTCACTGATCTTGATCGGGGTGTTGGCCGGAATCGCCTCGGTGTTGGCCGGCCCCGAGACCTGGACCTTGCCCGTCTCCGCGCCGCCCAGTTCGATGACGGCGCTCGGGTTCATGGCCCCCTTCCCCAGCTCGACCGGGCTGGAGGAGACGCCCTTCTGGAAGGACATGGTGAGCTTGTAGCCGGCGCCGCTCTTCACGCCCTTGATATCGATGGGCGAGACCGCCCCTTTCGGCCCGATGGGCGTCACGCACTGGTAGTTGACGTCCACGACCTCGGCGTGCGCGGCTGGCGCGCCCGCCACCACGATCGAGCCCGCCAGCGCGGCCGCCAGCGCGAGAGTTGTCCGCTTCTGGTTCGACACCTCGTGTTCCCATCTTGCCGGACGCCGCCGCGCGCCACGACCCGTACGGGCGCACATTACTGACGGCACATCAGATTGGGCGCTCAAGGTACGCCCGGGGCCTGATGGAGGGAAGACAAAGAGCGCGCCGATCCGGCGCGCTCTTCGGTGGTGCGGAGGTGCGAGGGGCAAGGGGCAAGGGACAAGGGGTGCGGTCAGGCGGGAGCGGCGAGCTCCGCCCAGACGGTTTTGCCGGGGGCGTCCGCCGTACGCAGGACGCCCCAGTCGAGACAGAGGCGCTGCACGATGAACATGCCGTGCCCGCCGGGCCGGCCGGCGCGGTGCGGCGTACGGGGGGCGGGCTGCCCGGCTCCCCGGTCGACGACCTCCACCCGCAGCGCCTTCGGACTGCGGCCGATCCGGAGCTCCTCGGGGCCCTCCGCGTGCAGGCACGCGTTGGTCACCAGCTCGGAGACGACCAGGAGGACGTCCTCGGCGGCGGCCCTGCGGTCCGCGGTGGACGCCGGGAGCCAGCCCCAGTCGTGCAGCGCCTGCCGGGCGAAGTCCCGGGCCGTCGGAACAATGCCGCTGACCTGCCCGAGCGAGAGCGTGCGCCACTGCCGCTCGGCCGGGACGGGCGAGGCTGGGCCCGCTTCGTCCGGCTCGCGACCGAGGTCGCCCGGCGGATGCTGCCGGGTGGTGCTCATCAGCGCTTCACCTCACCGATTCGCCATGTCGCCATGTCGCCGTTGAAACAGATAATGATCAGTTACCGATTGTGTCGGGCCCTTGCGGGGCGCCGCCGGGGTGTCTCCTGCCCTGCCATATCGCAACAACACCCACTTGAGGCACACGATCGCGTGACGCAGCCGACATCGGGGATGTCCGCGGTCACGCGCCCGTACCGGGTCAGGTGGCCAGGGCCTCTTCGAGCGTGGCGTGGACGGTGAAGACCGCCTCCGCGCCGGTGATCTCGAAGACCCTCGCCACGACGGGCAGCATTCCGGCCAGATGAACGCCTCCTCCGGCCGCCTCCGCCTTGAGGCGGGCGCCGAGCAGCACATTCAGCCCGGTGGAATCGCAGAAGTCCAAGCGAGAGCAGTCGACCACCAGGCGTGACCGCCCCTGTTCGACCGCACTCTCCAGAGGCACCCGCAGCAGATCAGCGGTGTGGTGGTCCAGCTCACCCACCGGAGTCACGACCTCGCTGAGCCCCTCGGTCCGGGCCTCGACCTGAAGCCGCCCCCGGTTCGCACTGCCGACCGTCCCGCGGTCCATGCCAGTCCCTCTTCGCCGTTCGTCACTGTGCGCGTCACTGCCTGTGCGGCTGTATGCATAGCTGCCGCCGACGTGCGTAAAACAGTACGCGTTTCGTTCGCCACGCGGTAGTCGGAGACCTCAACAAAGCGGACATATAGCAGTAATTGGCGCTTGTCACTGCTGGCCAGGACCGGGTATGGGTAGAGGGACACCAGAAATGCGACCGGCTTCGGAGGCGCCGCTTCACCGCAGGA
Organism: Streptomyces durocortorensis; assembly: GCF_016901035.1. Lineage (GTDB taxonomy): Bacteria > Actinomycetota > Actinomycetes > Streptomycetales > Streptomycetaceae > Streptomyces > Streptomyces durocortorensis. Next base: position 1,226 of record NZ_JAFEUF010000074.1, on the reverse strand, counting down.
ACACGTATGGGCATCGGCAGCCATATGCCGAGAACGATGGAGGAGAACCATGTCACCCCGGCTCGACGTAGCGCGTACCCACAACGCGTCGTCGGCATGTCCTCAGGGACCGACCAATTCCGACTCCCCCGCCGCGACCGCCGTTCCCGGCCCGCGCACCAGCACCACCGGCACGACCAGCACCACCTCAGACTTCTCCGGCGCCTCCGGCGAGGGGCTCGAAGGGCTCGAAGGGCTTCCCGAGATCCCGCCCTACGCCGAAGTGGGCGCTCTGGACGCCAGGGCCCTGTCGAAGACGCTCTTCGAGCGGCTGGAGTCCCTCGAAGAGGGCACCCACGAGTACGCGTACGTCCGCAACACCCTCGTCGAGCTGAATCTCGCGCTCGTCAAGTTCGCCGCCTCCCGGTTCCGCTCCCGCAGCGAGCCGATGGAAGACATCGTCCAGGTCGGCACCATCGGCCTGATCAAGGCGATCGACCGGTTCGAGATCAGCCGCGGTGTGGAGTTCCCCACGTTCGCGATGCCGACGATCGTCGGCGAGATCAAGCGCTTCTTCCGTGACACCAGCTGGTCCGTGCGCGTGCCGCGCCGGCTCCAGGAGCTGCGGCTCGACCTGGCCAAGGCGGGCGACGAGCTCTCCCAGCAGCTGGACCGCGCGCCCACCGTGGCGGAGCTGTCCGAGCGCCTCGGCATCACCCCCGACGAGGTCGTCGAGGGCATGTCCGCGAGCAACGCGTACACCGCGAGCTCGCTGGACGCCAAGCCCGAGGACGACGACAACGAGGGCGCGCTCGCGGACCGTATCGGCTACGAGGACCACGGTCTCGAAGGCATCGAGTACGTCGAGTCCCTGAAGCCGCTGATCGCCGCGCTGCCCGCACGGGACCGGATGATCCTCTCGCTCCGCTTCGTCAGCAACATGACGCAGTCGGAGATCGGCGAGGAGCTGAACATCTCGCAGATGCACGTGTCCCGGCTGCTCTCCCGGACGCTGTCCAAGCTCCGCAAGGGTCTGACCCTGGAGGAATAACCGGCCCCCGGCCCGCCGCCCCACTACGGGGCTCCCCGGGCCCGGCGCCGAGCATCGCGGAAGGACCCGCCCCGGATCGCCGGGAGCGGGTCCTTCCGCGTGCAGGGGCCCGTACGAGAGCCCTAGGTGTATTGATCACGAGCGTTGTTGACACGGGCCGGGCTTGATCATGGTGAAGGCCCCCGTGTGTGGTGGA
>NZ_JAFEUF010000600.1 GCF_016901035.1 Streptomyces durocortorensis | reverse complement strand
GAGTGGATTGTCGAGTTCATGGTTTAAAGTACGTTACGATGGGAAAACGGGCTATGCAGCTTCACGCCATTTCTCAGTCGACAAACCGGAGGTGATCGTCGTGACCGATTATTATACGACGCAACGAGTCGTCCTCTATGACCGGTCTGTTTCACCGAAAACAAAAATTGCCGTCATTCCGACGGGAACGAAAGTTCAGCAAATTTCTGAGGCTGGCTTGACGAGTTCGATGTACAAAATCAAGTACGGCTCGCTCACGGGC
>NZ_JAFEUF010000599.1 GCF_016901035.1 Streptomyces durocortorensis | reverse complement strand
CAGCTGGCGCACCTGTCGATCAACGAGCTGGAGTGAATTTCCCTGGGCAGGTAGCGATCGGCCAAGCCGGGGGAAGGGGCCCGTCATCAGACGCGCCCCATCGCCTCAGAGATACTGTTGCGGCCGAATGTCCAGCGGCTTGAAATTCTCGCGTTCGGCGACAAAGGCCGGGCGCGGTTTCTGCTCGCAGAACGGAGCCTGCACGGCATTATCCACGTGGTTGTAGACGTAGAACAGATTGCTCCGCGCGCTGGGCGTGATG
>NZ_JAFEUF010000073.1:4757-31117 GCF_016901035.1 Streptomyces durocortorensis | reverse complement strand
GGCGCTGGCGGGGCTGGTGGGGGCGCTCAGCCGGCCTTCTTCCAGTCCTGGCATCCGCTGGACTTGAAGACCTCGCCCTTGTTGACGGTGACCCGTCCGCTGCCTTCCAGGTTGCCGTTGGCGATGATGGCGTCGAACTCCCCGCTGGAGTTCCTCGCCCGCTCCCAGTAGCACCCGAACGAGTCGCCGGGGCCACCCGTCCTGTACGTACCGGCGCGCATTTCCTCACCCACCAGGTATTCGCCGTCCCCGGCCACAGTGGTGGGCGGTCCCTTGGGCTTCGGCGGCTTCGGCGGCTTGGCAGTGACGGTGGCCGTCTTCGTGACGGTGATCTCCGGGCCGGGCACCTTCACCTCCTTGGTGACGGTGACCCTCGGGGTGGGACCGGCGTCCGAGGCCTCGGCCCGGGCCTCGTCGTCCGAGATGCCGATGCCGACCCCGAGGAAAAGGGCGACGGCCCCCACAGCTCCATGGGTCACCCATGCCTTGCCTCGCGACGGCTTCCGCGCGGCGGAGGACGCGGGCGAAGCCCCTGGCGGGGGCGCTCCCCAGGGCGTGGCGGGGCGGCCGGGCTGTTCCGGGTACCCACCGGGCATCCCCGGGTGCTGGTGCTGGGGCTCGTCGGGCTGTTGCGGGTTCATGCGTGTTCTCCAGGTCTTGGTGTTGCGACAAGGGGCGGGAGGCCGAGGGGACTCCTCGTCCACTGAGCCAGGCGGCGGACGGCAGGCCGGGAAGGGCGGCCTACTGGCCGCGGATCCGGCGCCCCGTCTCCGTGGCCGGGTAGAGGATGGCGTCGGCGACGCGCCCCCCGGAGTCCTTGACGCCACCGCTGAAGTTGAGTCGCCCGGAGGCGCCCGCCTTCGCCGCCACCCCGTCCCAATAGCGTGCGTCCCGCTCCCACCGGACGCCGGACAGCAGTCGGCTCAGCTGTTCGGAACCGAGCGCGTTCGACGGCTCGGCCCAGGGCGTCGTGTGGTGCACCGCGATGCCCAGCCCGGCGAGCACGGCCGGCGCGGTGACGGCGCTCCGCGCGAGGAAGTGGGCGCTGTGGTCGGAGATCAGGCCCGCGAGCAGCGGCGGCACGTACGCTTCCACCTGCTGGGCGTCCGACCCGGCGGGCAGCTCGTCCTCGTGCACGGTCTCCGCCGAGCGGGAGAGGCCACCGCGCCCGTAGATCGTCGTGATCACGAGGGCCCGGAGCGCGGAGAGGGTGATCACCTCGGGGTCGGTCTTTCCCACCTGGCGCTTGCTCGCGTTGACCAGCTTGGCGAATGACACGATCTTGTCGTCGATCTCGACCTTGACGGCGTCGGCGACGCGATGGGCGAGGCGCGTGGCGAAGTCCCGCTGGTCCATCGACATGGCCAGGTTCTTGGCCACCACGACGCCCTGCACGTTCCGGTCGTAGAAGATCTGCCGGGCGTCGGCCACGGACAGGTCCACGTACAGCTCGAAGGGGAGGCGTACGGCGGCGAGTTCGGCATACGTGAGGCCGAAGCGCTCCGGGTCGTCGTACAGCTCGTGCCAGGCGGTCGTCTGCGTCTCGCCGTCGATGGCGACGATCGAGGTGCCGGGCGCGAGGGTCAGGGTCCGCAGTCCGGTGCCCGCCACCAGTTCGTCGCTGAGGGCCGCGAGGGATCCCGCGTGCCAGAACGTGATGGGAGGGGTGGACCAGCCGGCGCCCAGCTCTCCCTTGACGCCGTCGGCGATGTACTCGGCGTACGAGCCGACGTTCTTCCCCTTCTGCGTGGACTTCAGCGCCCGCTGGACCATCGATCGCAGTTCGGCGTGGCGGCGCACGGCTCCGGACGCGGCCTTCAGCGTCTTCACGTCCTCTTCGCGGCGAGGCGACGGAACGAGCTGGACGAGCGTCGGTACGGACATCGTCCCGATCACGGGCAGACCTACGACACCACCTAACAAAGCCCTACTAGGTTCTGCCGCAAATTCTGGGAGTACAGGCGGTCCTTGTGGTCCCCGTACCACTCAGCGATGTTGCTGGCCGGTTCCCTGGTAGGCCACAAGGGGAGTGTTCCGCTTGAGCCAATTCGTCATCCGTACGGTGACACGCACCGGCACGGGGGCTAGGTCCTCCTGGTCCTGCCGCAACACGTGCGCCGCGTTGACCACACGGTAGTCCAGGACCGGGCCGAGCCCGTTGAACTCCTTCCGGGCGTCTTCCAGGACCGCAACGACCTCATCGCTGAGAACCCCAGTGCCCATAACTGCGATCACCAGGGTGACCTTCAGCCGGGCGTCATGCATGGCGGAGTTCACGCGGGCCACGATGGGGTCGAGGCGGTCGTTGAAGCGATCGTAACTACGCTGCTCGATGAGGCGAAGACCGTGTATGAACTTGTGGGCCGCGTCGGTGTTGAACTTGCCCTTCCCTTCATCGCTCCACTTTGCCTGTGCGAGCCAGACCTCCTGCGTGCCCTCGGTTACCGCCACGCCGTCGATGCCTTGGTCGAGTTCCCCGTCGATGACCGACAGGCAGGCAGTCCTGCGGTCGCATCCGGTGACGGCCCGGATCGCCGCAGCCGTTAGCGCGCGGGACATGAAGCGCTGCTCGTAGCCATGCTGGTCATACGACTTCAGGTCGTCGTCGTAGATGAGACCGGCATACTGCTTTAGCAACGCGGCCCGGATCTGATGCCGCCGGATCGGAGTCGTAGCGTTCCTGCGTTCTGTATCGTCCATGCCGTACCCCCTGAAGTGCCCAACTGGCCGGTTGACACATAGTAATAACTTCGTTGCACGAGCCGAAGAGCATCCCGCGCCCCAGGAGGGCCCTCTACGCTTGAGGACCGCCCCGTGTCCCCTCTCGGCATACTCGAACGTCGGCCTGGAAGTTCTTTGCTGCATTGGGTATGGGCGACCCCGACCGATCGACCCAGGAGCACCGCACGATGGCCAAAACCACCCAGCTCCGTACCTATACCGTGCGCGACGGCCTGCTGGACGAGTGGGTGGCAAGGTGGAAGACCGACATCGTGCCGCTGCGGATGGAGTTGGGGTTCACGATCGGTGGGGCCTGGGTCGACCGGGAGCGCAACCAGTTCGTGTGGCTGGTCTCATACGACGGCCCGGAGACGTTCGCGGAGCGCAACGCGATGTACTGGGCCTCGCCCGCCCGCAAGGCAATGGACCTCGATCCGGATCACTACCTCGTCAGCACCGACGACCGGACGGTGGAGGAGCAGTACTGAGTCGGCAGTCCGGCTACGCCCCCGCCACGGGCAGCAGGTGTCGTCGCCGTTCGTCCTCATCGAGGGTCCGAAAGACGCGCCCTCGGGCGTGGGCTTCGAGCTGGTCGTAGTCGGGGTCGGCGTGCCAGATACGAGCGGTTCCGTCGAAAGATGCGGTGAGCAGCCGGGCGCTGTCGCGGGACCATTCGACCGATGACACCTTGTCCTGGTGGACGCCTACGACGGCGACCTCCTCGAAGGTGTCGGCACGCCAGACACGTACAGTCCGGTCGTCCGAGCCGCTGGCGATGAAGCGGCCGTCAAGAGACCAGGCCACGCAACGGACCCGTCCCTCGTGGCCCTTGAGCACATCAAGACGGCGGCCCGTGTTGGCCTCCCACACCGCCACCGTCCAGTCGCCAGATGCGGTGGCGATCCGCTGTTCGTCCGGGGACCACGTCACGTCGTCCACATAATTGTCGTGGCCTCGCAGGACGGTGAACTCCCGGCTCTCCGCGACGTCCCAGAGGCGGCAGGTACGGTCGTCCGATGCGCTGGCGAGGAATCGTCCGCCGGGCGACCACGCGACGCGTCCCACCCAGTCCTGGTGGCCGGTGAGAGCGACGAGTTCGGTGCCGGTGTCCGTCTCCCGTACACGCACGGTGCCGTCGTGCCCGCCGGTGGCGATGCGGCGGCCGTCCGGAGACCAATCGCACGACTCGACGACCTCCCCCCGCTGCTCGACCAGCACCGTGCCGGTGTCATCCAGGATGCGAAAGAGACCGCCGTTCGTACTGAGCGCGAGCCGGCCGTCCTGGGGAACCGGGGACCATGCCACGCTCCAGACCCGGTCGTCGAGCCTCAGCGGTTCCCCTGCTGGGGCCCCGTCGCGGGAGGACCAGTGGCGTACGGTCGCGTCGTCGCAGGCGGTGGCGATCCGTAGTTCGTCGGCGGACCAAGCTGCCTGGTTCACCGGGCCTCGGTGGCCGTCGGCCGCGACGAACTCCGCTCCTCGTGGCCGTAGGTCCCACACGATCGCCGAACCGTCGGTCGAACTCGTGGCGAGCTGGGTGCCGGACGGCGACCAGGTCACGCCCCAGACCGTGTCGCTGTGGCCCCGCAGCACGACCAGCACCTTCGCGTCATGGGCGCTGACAAGGCGCACGGTGTGGTCCGAGGACGCAGAGGCGAGGATGCGGCTGTCCGGGGACCAGGCCAGGTTCCACACGTAGTCGGTGTGGCCGCGCAGCAGCAGCCGCAGTGCACCGGTCCCGGCGTCCCAGATGCGGGCCGTGTGGTCACCCGACCCTGTAGCGATCGAGAGGCCGTCCGGTGACCAGGCGACGCCCTCGACGAAGTCTGTATGACCTTCCAGGACCACGGCGGCCGTACCTGCGGCAAGGTCCCACACGCGGGCCGTCTGGTCGTGCGATGCCGAGGCGAGTCGGGTGCTGTCCGGCGACCAGGTGACGCCCCAGACATCGTCCCTGTGCCCCTCCAGGTCCTGTACGAGAGCCCCTGTCCCGGCCTCCCATACGCGTACGACACAGTCCTTCGAACTGGCTGCGACATACCGTCCGTCGGGCGACCAGGCCACCTGTCTCACGATGTCTGTAGGACCTGTCAGCAACCGGACCGGCTCGCCCGAGACGGCGTCCCAGATGCGTACGACACGTTCTCGCCCTGCGGTCACGACGTATGCGGAATCCGGCGACCATGCGACCGACTCGACCATCGCTCCGTCGGACGGCAGCACGAGCAGCGACTGTCCGGACCGGGCGTCCAGCACGCGGGCGCTACCGTCGCGTGACGCGGTGGCCAGTCGCCGGCCGTCCGGGGACCAGGCGATGTGCCGGACGGTATCCGTGTGCGCGTCCACTCGTGTACGCATATGGCTCGCCGCAAGCGCCGCCATGAGGCCGCGGCGGGCCGAAGGCGTGGGCGTGCATTCGCCGAGGGCTGCCAGGGACAGGAGTACGGCCCGCTCAGGATGCAATTCCGCGCTGCCGATCGCGTACTGGCCGATGCTGTCCGACACACGGCGGAGAAAGGCCAGATCGCGTAGCTGCGAGGATTGAACGAGCACGCGGACCGGCTCCGGGGCGATGCCGGATTCCTCCAGCGCTGTGAGCCTTCGCTTGGCCAGGGTGAGCCGATCCCCGGTGAGAAGGTAGTCGTCGCTCCGGCCGGAACGTTCCCAGTCTTCGGCCCACCGCTCCAGCTCGGCGCGCTCACGCAGTTGTTCCACACGGGACTCAACCTCCTGGCGCAGCGGAGCCCACTGGCGGAACAGCGCCTCGTGCGTCACCTGCGCGTATGGCGCCTCCTGGCCGGTGGCTCCGCCGTCGGCCACGTCTGACACCAACAGACGCGCATCGACGAAGGCGTCGACGACGCGCCGTTCCCGCTCGTTGAGCGCGGATAGAGGGACACGCTTTCGGGCCACCCCCTCTCCCTGGACCGTGACGAACTTGAGGAGGACACACAGGACGAATGCGATCCCGTCGGCCTGGTCGAGTTGGGACACCGTGTGGTCCGCCTGCCGTGCGATGGCACCCGCCACCCCGCCGAGATCTCGGTACAGCTCTTCGGTGACCACCCCGCCGGGGCCGGAGGCGAAGTAGAGCTCTTGGAGGAGATAGGCGAGCAGTGGCAGGGCGTCATCCGTGCCGGCGTCTTCGATAATTCTGTCGACGACGCCCGGTGCGAAGGATAGGTCCACCAGCGCGCCGGGGCGTTCCACGATCTGCGCGAACTGGGTCCTTCCGAGTGCGCCGACGGTAACGGGGTGCTGGCAGATCTCAGCTTGTCCCGTGGCCAGGATCCTGCCGAGGAAGTCCACCCGGAGGGTGGCCAATACGCGGACACTCGCGTCCTGCTCCACGCAGAGGCAAAGTGCGTCGAGGAACTGGGCACGCTCCCGATCTCCGGCGAGGGTGATGACCTCTTCGAGCTGATCCACCACCAGCAACACGCGCCGAAACCGGCCGCCGCGCAGGCGGGCCAGTTCGGTCCGCAGCGCGGCCGGGCCCTGCCGCAGCCGGCGTAGGACCGCACTCGCGGATTCTTGCTCTCCGCCTGCGGACGCGGTGGCCGCGGCCATCGCACCCAGGGGATTCGTCCCCGGGGAAAACGCGGGCACCAGTGTCCATCGGCGACCCCGTAACCGGGGCATCACGCCAGCTCTGACCAGTGAGGACTTTCCGCTTCCGGAAGCGCCGACAAGCACCAGGAACCGGTCGGTCGGCCTGTCCGGCAAAGTGTGCAACCTGCGCGTCAACTCGGTGGCCAGGACATCCCGGCCGAAGTACACGGCCGCCTCGTCCTCCGCAAAGGCATCCAGCCCGGGGTAGGGAACTCTGGCACGCGGCCAGTCAACCCGCGGCGGCGCCGGATTCTCGAGCCGGTACACAACAACCTGGCCCACCACCATCGCGACGACGAGCAAACCGATGGCGGGGACAGATGCCTGCTGGATGGCCTGCAACAGCCACGGAGCTTCGTCGACGCCAGTGGCGTAATTCGTGACGATACCGAGCAAACTAGCGACCAGTACCAGCATCACCTGAAGCGCGAGCTGCAGGCGCTGCCTCATGACGCACCGACGGTTGGTCCGTCATCGCTCCGCAGCACTGTGTGCCCCCCTCTAATGTTCCCCAACCATCTTGAGCCTTGCAGTAGTCGATCTCAACAATGCGCGACACAACAAGCCATGCGCGTGGTCAAGGCTGCCTGGTTCGAGCCGGAGGCCCCCCTGAGATCCCAGGGGGCGGCGGTCGCCTTCGGCGACGAGACCAACTGAGGACTCGACAAGAGCTTCCGGTCCAACCTGGACCGCAGCGCCCGTCGAGCGGCCTGGCGGATGATCCGCCGCGACGAGGGCGTGGACGCGTAGTCGCCCCTTACGCAGGAAGGCCCCGCCGCGTGCCGTACGGGCGATGCGGTGGGGCCTGTCATTCGTCTCGGTGCCTCAGTCGGCGGCCAGTCGCACGAACGTCGCCCACGCCGTGGTCCCCACAGACACCTGAGGGCCCGCCGTCACCTTCGAGTCCCTTATATGAACCTGCGCAGCCAGTGCGGCAACCTCCAGGCATTCACCGCCCTCACCACTGCTGTAACTGCTTTTGAACCATGCCGACTCGGGCACGGCCTGCGGCCTCTTCCGACTCATCGCTTCTCTCCCAGGAGTCCCTCGACGAAGGCCAGAGATTCCGGCGGAGCCAGCGCCTGAGCCCGAAGCAGCCCGTACTGCTCGTAGAAATCCCTCACCACCGTGAGTTCGGTATGCAAACGGCTGTCCCGCTGGACCTCAACGTAGGCCATCCTTCGCCCGTCGTGCTTCTCGATCAAGTTGAACGGTCCGGCGAGGCCGCAGTGCTCTGCGCGGTCAGTGGGCATGACCTGCAACTCCACGTTGCGTCGCCGCGCGTGGAGAACGATCTGTTCAAGCTGGCCACGCAGCACCGGCCAGCCGCCGATCGGCCTGCGCAGGGCGGACTCCTCAATCACAAAGCTGAGTGTCGGCATCGGCTTCCGCTCGAAGATCTTCTGTCGAGCCATGCGGGCGGCAACTCGCTGCTCCACCGTCTCGTCATCGAGGAGCGGACGTCGCATGGTGAACACGGCCCGCGCGTACTCCTCGGTCTGCAATAGGCCAGGGACAGCCAGAGCGGCGTAGACATGAAGTGAGGCCGCCACGGCCTCTAACCTTGCCGCATCCCGGAAGAACGCCGGATACTGCGCCCGCGCCACCTCCTCCTTCAACGCCAGCAGCAACCCACCCGCGTCCAGCACCGGATCCGCCTGGTCGATGAACCCCGGCTGCGGGATCCGCCGTCCCTGCTCGAAGGACGCGACCGACTGCGCCGCGTACCCCACCCGGTTACCGAACTCCGTCCGATCCAGCCCCGCCCGCAGCCGTAACAGCTTCAACTGCCGACCGAACGCGACCATCACCCCCGACCCCGGCTCGTCCTCAGGCCGTCCCCCGGCCTCCGGCCCCACCGCGCTCCCCGAACCCGCCTCGTCGTCCCGCGCCGCCATCATCACCTGTCCCACGTGCGTACACACCGCGCACCGTCGCGTACAACCACCTCGCGACGGCGCGTCACCCCTGGTCACGCTACGCCACGAGTCGTCACCGTGGAGGCATGACCAGCAACCCGTCACCCCTCCCCGTCCGTATCCTGCGCCCCACCCAACCCCACTTCACCTGGCACCACTTCACGATGCTCTTCAGCTCCACGCCACGCGGTGCCCGCCTCGCCCGGTACCTGGCCGGCGAGCGGCTCGACACGTGGGGCGTCCCGTACGGGAGTGACGCCCACGACGCGTTGACGCTGATCGTGGCGGAGCTCAGCGCCAACGCCGTCAGCCACGGACTCGTACCGGGACGCGACTTCCGCCTCCGCGTTTCCGCCGAGGGCGTGACTGTACGTGTGGAGGTCACCGACACCCGTGGCGAACGCCTCCCCGCCTTCACCGAGCCCTCCGCCGACGACCAGGAAGGCGGCCGGGGTCTGCTCCTCGTGGCCGCCCTGGCCGACAACTGGGGCTGGTTCGCCCGAACCAACAGCCCCGGCAAGACCGTCTGGGCCTCCCTCGACGTACGCCGGCTCTGACCCGGCGCCGGAACTCGTGCGTGTACTGCCGGCAGAGCGACCCGATTCGCGAAGTAGCCGTAGGCGTAGAGTCGGCGCGAGCGCCGCCCAGGGGCGGCAGTTGCTTCATGGGTGAGGTGTTTGATGAGCAGGTTGCTGGATTGCGACGAGTTTGGCTGGTCGGCAAGCTACCGGCTGCTCACTCTGTACGACACCACCATGGGTGCGGAACAGTTCTACGACGACGCGGACCGAACGAAGTGGCTACTCCCGGGCCCGGGCGTGGTGTTCCTGCAGACCCCCCGGGAGGTGGGCACGGTGAGAATGCGGCTGGAGTCGTGGTCGGCCGAACCGCCGCCGTCGCCCGGCCACTGGGCAGGGTGGGAAGAGGTCGAGGTCAGCTTCCCCGACGGCCACCTAGGTATACAGACGGTGGCTTCCGGGGGTAGGGACACTGACTTGGTGCTGCCGTCGCCGGGCATGTACCGGACGCGGTGGCAGTGGGCGTTCAACCCGGACGCCGGTCCCTTCACCTCTCCCTTGGACGGCTCCTTCGGTCAACCGCTCGACAATCCCGGCGGACACGAAGACGCTCTGAACGGGGCTGATCAGTTCATCCTGGTGCAGATGTGGCCTGACGCCGCAGCCTGAATCGCAGCTTCGCCGCTGGGACGGGGGCTGTCCGCGCGCAGGCGCACGTGCGCTTACCGGGTCGACTCTGTCCCCGAGTTCTCGGCCCCTCGTCTGGCTCCCTCTCCGCATCCTCGTTGGACTGCCGGACCTTCAAAGTAGCGCGGCCGTCACCGTGTACCTGATCACGGACCCTCCCTCTAACCGATCTCCACCACCCGCGCCCACGCCGGAGGCTGATCCGGAACGTAGTCGGGGTCGTCCTCGCTCCAGGATCCGCGTCGGCGTTCCCTCGGGAACAGGCCGATGACCGTTCGGCACGCCGGCTGCGTGCTCGGCCACGGTGTCTGGCCGTCCGTCAGGACGACGATGGCGTCGGGGCGGGGATGGGACCGGAGCGCCTTGGCGAAGCCCGTACGCAGGTCCGTGCCGCCACCGCCCACCAGCGGGATGCCCTCGGCCTGGCACAGCGGGTGGACCACCCGGGTAGCCGCGTCGCAGGCGAGGACGGTGACCAGGTCGCGTCGGCCGCCCACCGCGCGGGAGATGGCGGCGACTTCGAGGAGGGCGCTGCCCAGTTCGGCGTCGCTGACCGAGCCGGAGGTGTCGATGACGACGGAGACCCGGGGCGGTCTGCGGCGGAGGCTCGGCAGAACGACGCCGGGCAGGCCGGTGGAGCGGCGCGAGGGCCGCCCGTACGTGTAGTCCTCCCCCGCGCCGGGGCCCGAGGCGGCCGAGCGGACGGCGGCGCCCAGCAACTCCCGCCAGGGCTGCGGCGGATGGAACGCCTCCTCCGCCCACCGCTTCCAGCCCTTCGAGGCGTTGCCCGGCCGGCCGGTGATGCCCTGCGCCACCCGGAAGCGGACCGCGTCCTGTTCCTGCGCGCTGAGCCCGTGTGCGCCGTCCGGCCCCAACTCCCATTCCCTTTCCCGCCCGTCGGCTCCGCTTCCGCAGTCCAGCCAGGCGGCGTCCTGGGTACGCGGGCCGAGACGGAACTGGTACAGGTAGTCCTCCATCAGCTCGCCGGGCTGCAGGTGCAGCGTCGACGGGTAGACGGCGCCCTTCGGCCGGGCCAGGCCGTCGCCGTACACGTCGTCGTTGATCTCGCAGTCGGCGGCGATGTTCATCCGCAGCCGCTCCCCCGGGCCGGTCAACCCGCGCTGCCGGGCGACGCGGTCGCTGCGCCCGTGGTGGTCGCGCAGGAGGTGCGACACCTCGTGGACCCAGACCCCGGCCAGTTCCTCGACCGGGGTGCGGGCGACGAAGGACGGGGAGACGTAGCAGCGCCAGTACCGGTCGACGGCCATGGTCGGGACCTCCCGCGACTCCACGGTGTGCAGGGCGAACAGCGCGGTGGCCAGGTAGGGGCGGGCCCGGGCGGCCTGGAGGCGGGCCGCGAAGAGTTTGTCCAGGTCGAGTGCGCTCGACGCGTCGTCCGTCGTCGTCATCGGCCCGCCTTCGCCCCGACGCGGGCCACCCGGTCCGCCGCCCGGTCCGCCCGCTGGGACAGGGAGACCACGCCGGCGAGGTGCTCGATGGCCGCCGGTACGTCCCAGTCCTCCTGGCGCAGCGAGGCGAGGGTGGTGGCGGGAACGACCACCAGGTCGGGGGCCCCGGTCTCCAGCGCCCGGACGAGCAGCGCCCACGCCGTGTCCCAGCGGGCCCGGTCCGGGCGGGTACGGACCGCCGCGACGACCCCGTCCAGCGCGGCCTGCCGGAGATCGCCGCGCTCGGGCAGGACGGCGCTCTCCGGGTCGGCGAGGAGGTCCTCGGGGTCCGGAAGGTCCATCCGGTCCAGGCTCGCCAGCAGTTCAAGGCCCGGACCGTCCCCCACCGTGCCCCTGACCAGCAGGGACAGCACCTCCCTGGAGGATCCGGCGGCGGTCGCGAAGGCGATCAGGCTCAGCGTCATGTCCCAGCTGCGCGGCGACGGCCACGGACCGCCCCGGCGTGTCTCCGTGGTGGGCAGCCGGTGGACGAGCGTGGGGCGGGCGGAGAGCAGCCCGCACACCGCGCGCCGGGCGAAGTCCACGGCCTCGGGCAGCTTTTCGGGGTCGAGGCGGGGCAGCGTCGCACGCGGCCAGGTGCCGGCGAGTCCGCGGACGACGACCTCATGGTCGTGGGCCCATTGGAGGTGGACGAAACGGTTGGCGAGCGGCGGGCTCAGCTCCCAGCCGTCGGCCGCCGACGAACGCGGGTTGGCCGCCGCCACGATCCTTACTCCGGGCGGGAGTTGCAGCGCACCGATCCGCCGTTCCAGTACGAGACGCAGCAGCGCGGCCTGGACGGCGGGCGGTGCGGTGGAGAGTTCGTCGAGGAACAGCAGGCCCCTTCCCGCCCGTACGAGGCGAACGGCCCAGTCCGGCGGGGCCATCGGCACGCCCTGTTCGGCGGGGTCGTCGCCGACGATGGGCAGCCCGGAGAAGTCGGACGGCTCGTGCACGCTGGCGATGACGGTGGTGAGCGGCAGGTCCAGGGAGGCGGCGAGCTGGGTGAGGGCCGCGGTCTTGCCGATCCCCGGCTCGCCCCACAGCAGGACGGGCAGGTCGGCGGAGACCGCCAGGGTCAGCGCCTCCAGTTGTGTGTCGGGGCGCGGCTCGGTGGTGGTGTCGCGGAGCAGGCTCATCAGTGTTTCGGCGACGGCGAGTTGGGGGGTGGGAGCGGAGTCCGTGAGCGCGGAGGACGGGGTGTTCGTGAGCATGGGTGATCACCTGGGGGTGTGCGAGGGGGCGGATGGGCAGGAAGAGGAACAGGAAGAAGGTCAGCAGGGCAGGGGCGCTGCCGTGAGGCGCGCGGGTGCGGTCCCTGGGTGCCGTGGGCCCCGGGCTGGGTGCCCGCGGCCCGGGATCAGCCGACGGTTGTGCGGCGTGTGCGTCGGGCCCGGCGCGGGCGGGGATCGACGAGGTGGCGGGGATCCGAGCGGTGACGGATGGGGCCGGGCCCGAGCAGGTCGGCCCGGAACAGGCCGTAGGTGATCCGCCGTTGGGCGGCGGCCTCCAGTTCGTCCCGCAGAGGGCCGTCGCGCAGCACCGCCTCGGGGCCGAGCAGCCCCTCGACGACGGCCAGGGCGCCGGCGATGTCCCCGTGGTCGAGACGTTCACGGACTCCGGTGAGGCAGTCCGGCCTTCGGTGCGCCTCGTCGATGGCCTGGAGGCAGGGCAGCGGAGTGCCGGTCAGGGCGACCAGCAGTTCTTCGCGCCGGATCTCGGCCGGGTCATGGTCCAGCGGGGCGAGGGCACCGTCGACCAGGCCGATCCGGTGCCGCGCTCCCCGGCATTCCACCAGGCGCACCGCTCCGGCCCGGTCGCCGGTACGTGAACGGGCCGGAGCCGAGGCCTGAGCCGACGACGGGAGGCCCGGCACGAGGGCCCGCGCGACCAGCGGGTGCAGCCGGCCGGCGTCGATCGCACCGGTACGAAGCAGGTCGAGGTCGGGCAGCACCCAGGTGGCCGCGTCCGGCAACACCGGTGCTGTGGACGGACCCGGGTCGGGCAGCAGCGCCGCGATCCGCGGGACGGGCGTGCTCCGGCCGTCCTGGTCCGCGTCGGCCTCCACACGCAGAAGGAGCCGACGCCGGCCACCCAGCCGCACGCTCACCGTTCCGCCCGGCCCCTGCCCCTCGGCCCGGAGCAGGGTCGCCGCCTCCGCCGCCCACCGGTCGAGGGCGCAGCGGCGGTCGGACGGGAGGGTGTCCCGCAGGTCGAGGTCGGCCACATCTACGGCATGGGCGGTCGACCGGTCGTCAAGGCCGCAGCGGATCCGCAACTCGTCGGTCCTGCGCGTATCCCACAGATGGCGGTGCAGGTCGAGACGGTAGCGCCGGTTCGGATGCGGGTGAGGGTGGCGTCGGGCGGAGGGCTCGGTGTGCGAGCCGTCCCACAGTGCGAGGCTGATCCGTTGCCCGGCGTCCGCCCAGGCGGGCGGGGTCCGGACGACCAGGTGCAGAGGGCGTGGCCCGTCGCGCTCCGGGGGGTCGTAACGGGCCAGGGCGGCGGTCAGCCCCGGGCGCAGCAGCCCGTGCGGGGCGATCCTCGGCAGATGCCAGCGCAGCAGGTCGGGAGCCAGATGGCGAAGGTCCGCCCGGATGCGGGCGGCGAATTCCCGGCCGTGGCTGCGGGCCACGGACCGGAGCTGGAGATCGACGTCGACGCCTGATGCGGCGCACGCTCCTGCCCAGTCCCCGGTCTCACGGCGGGCGGTCGCAGTCTCGATCATCGATGCCGGCACGGCGAACTCGCGCACGCGCGGCCAGAAGGACGGAGAAGACGGAGAGGGTGGGGAGGACGGATGGGAGGGAAAAGGCGGGTGGGAATCCCGGTTCGCGGTCGAAGTGAGCATCAGCACTCACCTTGCGCGGACGGGGCCCCCAATCTGTTCATGGAGGGAGTCATCGCGGGGAGCTTAGCTCCGGCCCCCGAGATCTGCCAGAGCTTTTCCCGCAACGGGAGACGGCTCGATGCGGGCAGGCACCCACATCGCCCCTGAGCAGCACTAACGAGCCACTCCGCTGACCGGAACAAGACGGCTCGTCCCTCGCCGCGCGCCCGCGGTGGACCTGGAACACCCCCACCGGCCAGACTCGTCCCAACCACGTCGTGGTCGGCCACCTGCACGTCGACCGCATCCGCACACGCCCGGGGGAACGGTGTCACCACAGGCGATCGCCGGTCGGTACGAACTGCTGGAAGGGCTCGACAGCGGCGGCATGGGCGATGTGTGGCGCGGCTACGACGCCGTGCTCGACCGGCCCGTCGCCGTGAAGCTGATCCGACAGCAGGCCGTTCTCGGCTCGCCGCAGCTGGCCGAGGAGTTCGCGAAGCGCTTCCGTCGCGAGGCCCCGTATCACCGCGAAGATCCGGCATCCCGGAGTGCCGCAGGTGTACGACGCGGTACTGGACGACAGTTACGAGCGGCTGTTCCTGGTGATGGAGCTGGTCGACGGGGTCGCCCTGTCCTCGTACATCCACCCGGAACGTCCGCTGCCGGTCAGCTGGGCGGTCGCCGTCGCCGCGCAGGTCGCCACGGTGCTGTCGTACGCGCACGAGGTGCCGGTCATCCACCGCGATCTGAAGCCGGGCAATATTCTGGTCGCCCGGGACGGGACCGTGAAGGTCCTGGACTTCGGGATCGCGGCGATCCTGCGGAGCGATGTCACCAAGCTGACCGCCACCGGCACCCCGATCGGGACCTACCAGTACATGGCGCCGGAACAGGTGCGGGGCGGACGCACGAGCACGCAGACCGACCTGTACGCGCTCGGCTGCATCCTCCATGAACTCCTGTGCGGAGGCCTGCTGTTCACGGGTGGCAGTGAGTACGTGGTGATGTCCCAGCACGTCAACGCGGCGCCCACCCCGCTGCGGGCGCTGCGACCCGAGGTTCCCGCAGCTCTTGAGGACCTCGTGCTGCATCTGCTGCTCAAGGCGCCGGAGTCCCGGCCCGCCGATGTGCAGGAGGTGTACGAGCGGCTGCGGCCCTTCCTGCCGCCTCCCGGGCAGAAGCCCTCGCCCGGTGAGGCGCACTGGGACGGCGCGCCCGACCCGACCGGAATCTTCCGCAACCCGTACGCGCCGCGCGCCCGCGCCGGTGAAGGCAGCCGTCCCACGCCGACCGCCGTGGGCCCGGGTGTCCCGGCCGCCGCGCCCGCCCCCGTACCGGAACAGCTGCGCGCGGAGATCGAGGAGGCCTACCAGCACTCCGACGCCCTGCTGGAGGAGGAGCGGTACGCCCAGGCCGCCGAGGTCCTCGGAGAGCTGATCGAGCCCGCCGGCCGCGCCCTGGGCGAGGAGAACAGGAAGGTGCTGGACCTGCGGCGGCAGCGGGCCGCGATCCAGCTGCTCGGCGGGGACTTCAGGGCCGCCCTGCCCGAGTTCGAGGCTCTTGCCGAAGCCTACGGACGGACCGGCGGGCCCACCGGGGAGCGGGCGCGCGGCGGCCGCGCGCAGGCGGCCCGGTGCCGGGGCGAGCTCGGGCAGGTAACCGACGCGCTGGCCTCGCTGCGCAGCGTGCTGGATGTCGTCCGGGCCGTCGACGGCGATGTGAGCGACGAGGCGGTCGAGCTGCGGCGCGACATCGGGATGCTGCTGCTCGCCCAGGGGCTGGCGGCCGAGGCCGAGCGGATCCTGACACCTCTGTACGACGATCTGTGTCTGGTGTTCGGCTCCGAGGACGAGATGACGGAGGAGGTCGCCGAGGCGCTGGCTCTGATACGTCTCAACCTCGACGGGGCAGCGGGCTGACCGCCGGTCCACTGCCGTTCAGCACCCGTGCCCGTACAAAGCTCCCTCGCGCCGGCCCCGTGCGCCGGGGCTGTTCCCCTACGTCCTGTCGCCCCGTTCCGCCCGCACCACGGGAGAGTCCGCCCATGCCCCACCTCGCGTTCGACATCGGTTTCTGTTCGCAGCTCGCCAAGCTTCAAGGGACCGTCAAACAAGGAGTGTTCGACGCCTGGGAGAAGTTCGAGCGGCTCACTCTCGACCAGTTGTTCAAGGACCCGGGGCTGAAGCTCGAATCGCTGAAGCGGGGCCGCGATCCACACATCCGGACGATCCGCATCGACCAGGGGACGCGGGGCGTGGTGCTCGCGCCCGACAGCGGTGACACGTACGTGCTGCTCCGGGTGATGCCGCACGACAAGGCGATCGACTGGGCGATCAAGCAGAAGGCGAGCGTCAACACCGTCACCCGGGCGGTGGAGATCCGGGACATCGCCATGCTGGACGAACTCACACCCGCCTACGAGCGGATCGCTCCGGCTGCCGATCAGCGGCTGTTCGCGAAGGTGTCCGACGGAGACCTCGCGGCGCTGGGCATCGACGAGACCACGCTGCGTCAGGCCCGCGCACTGACCGATGTGGAGCAGCTGGAGGTCTTCGCCCCCTACTTCCCGCAGGACCAACGCGAGGTCCTGGAGTACCTGGCGGCGGGGTTCAGCGTGGAGGAGGTGTGGCGGGACGTCGTCTCCGTCAGCCTCGCCCAGGTCTCGCCGGGTGACGCTCCTGTGGACACGGACGACTTCGCCACGGCCATCCACCGCACCCGTACCCGCATCGCGCTGGTGACCGCGTCCGAGGAGTTGCGGGACATTCTGAACAAGCCGTTCGCCGCCTGGCGGGTGTTCCTCCACCCCTCCCAGCACCGGATCGCCTACCGGGCTTCGTACTCCGGCCCTGCGCAGGTCACCGGTGGCCCGGGCACGGGGAAGACCGTCGTCGCGCTGCATCGTGTGCGGCATCTGCTGGGGCACCTGCGCGATGGCGATCGCGTCCTGCTGACCACGTACACGAACGCGCTCGTGGCGGCGCTGCGCAGCGGGCTTGCCGCCCTGGTGGAGGACGAGGCCCTGCGCGACCGCGTCGACATCATGACCGTCGACGCGTTCGCGGGGCGTGTCGTGTCCACCTCGCGCCGCCCGCTGCGAGGCGGCGAGGAAGAACCGCGGTGGGGGCAGGCTGCGCGGGCGACCGGATTTCCGGGGACGGGACAGTTTCTGGCTCAGGAGTACAAGCACGTCGTCCTGGCGCAGAATCTGCGCACCCTGGAGGAGTACGAGAACTGTGAGCGGCGGGGCCGCGGCAGCGCCCTGCCCATCGCATCGCGCGCATTGGTGTGGCGCACGATCGAGGAGTTCACCGGTCGGCTGACCGCCGACGGGCTGCGCACCTACCTCGGTACCTGTGCGGAGGCGGCGGATCTGCTGGAGTCCGGCGGCCCGCGCTATCGGCACGTCGTCGTGGACGAGGCGCAGGACCTTCACCCCGTGCAGTGGCGGTTGCTGCGGGCGGCCGCCCCGTCCCGCCCGGACGATCTGTTCATCGCGGGCGATCCTCACCAGCGGATCTACGACTCGAAGGTGTCGCTGAAGGCCGTCGGGGTGAGGGTCGCGGGGCGGTCGACGAAGATGCGCAAGAACTATCGCTCCACGCACGAGATCCTCAGTTGGTCGACGGCGCTGCTGGTCGGGCGGCCCTTCGAACAGCTCGCCGATGACGCGCGGAACGAGACCCTGCTGGGCTACCGCTCGTCCCTCCACGGCACACGGCCCGAGATGCTCGGGGCCGCATCGGAGGCGGCGGAACTGGACGGACTCGTGGAGCGGGTGCGCGGCTGGCTCGACAGCGGAATCGCCGCGGGCGAGATCGGGGTCAGCGCCCGGTTCAACAAGAACGGCGACAAAGCGGTGGAGCGGCTCAGGGAGGCCGGCATTTCTGCGGCTCGTCTGCGGGGCGACACCGTCGCGGATGCAGATGCCGTCCAGGTCGGCACCATGCATGCCTTCAAGGGGCTGGAGTTCCGGTGTGTCGCGGTCATCGGTGCGAGCGTCGGCGCCCTCCCGTTCCCCAGGGCGGTGACACCGGTCGAGGTCGACCGCCTTCAGCACGCCGCCGATCTGCTGGCGGAACGCTGCCTGCTCTTCGTGGCATGCACACGGGCTCGGGACGACTTGTACGTGTCGTGGACCGGGGAGCCCAGCGCCTTCCTGGTGGAAGCCGGGGTGTGAGCAGCGAGGGTCTCGCCTCACCATCCCCTGACGTCCCTCCCTGGTCCCCTCAATCCCCGATCTCCTGAGTCCCGTTGGCATCCACACCCCCCGCAGTAACAGACCGTCTTCCGCTGCGCACCATGCGTAGTTAGGCTCCGTCTGGCACGGCTTCCGCTCAGAAGAACACCCCGCACCGCAGCAGTACGTTCGCGTACGGCCGTGCCTCCCCCGTACGTACCACCAGGCGGGCCGTCGCCGTCAGCGCCTTCAGATCGTCGTGCGGGACCGACTCCAGCCAGGGGAAGTGGGTGTCGAGAAGCGCCGCGGCCTCCGGGTTGGTGTCGCGGATCTCCTCGGCGGCCGTCGCGCCCTCGACGACCAGCTCGTCGAGCAGTCCGTCCAGTACCTCGGCGAACGACGGGGTACCGGCGCGGAAGGCCAGGTCGACGACGCGGGGGCCGGACGGTATCGGCATGCCGGCGTCGCAGATCAGGACGGTGTCGCCGTGGCCGAGTTCGGCGATCGCGCCCGCCAGGTGGCGGTTGAGGATGCCCGACTTCTTCACAGCGCGTCGACCTCCTCCAGCGTCGGGAAGGACTCCTGCGCCCCGCGCGCCGTGACCGCCGCCGCACCCACCCTGACCGCGAAGGCCGCCGCCTCCCGGAGGTCGTCGCCCCGGCCCAGTCGCCAGGCCAGGGCTGCCGTGAACGCGTCCCCCGCACCGGTGGTGTCCACGGCCTCGACCTTCGGGCTGACCAGGTGGTCCAGGGAGTCCGTACGGCTGTCCGCGACCAGGGCCCCGGCGGCGCCCAGGGTGATGACGACCGAGCGCGGGCCCAGCGCGAGGAGCGCCGGGGCCCAGTCGTGCGGCCCCTCCCCCGCGTCCTCGCCCAGGATGTACCGCGCCTCGTGCTCGTTGACCACCAGCGGATCGCAGGCGGCGAGCACCTCGTCGGGCAGCGGGGCGGGCGGCGACGGGTTGAGGACGAGCCGAGTGTCCGGCCCCCGGCCCCGTACCGTCTCGGCCACCGTGTCCAGCGGGATCTCCAGCTGTACGGAGATCACCCGGGCGGCGGCCAGCAACGGTGCCGCCGCCCGGACGTCCTCGGGCATGAGGCGGCCGTTGGCCCCCGGGGAGACCACGATGCTGTTGTCGCCCGAAGGGTCGACGGTGATCAGGGCGACGCCCGTGGGGGCCCCGCCGACCAGGACGCCGTCCGTGTCCACGCCCGCCGCGCGCTGGGTGTCCAGCAGGAGACGTCCGTGGTCGTCGTCGCCGACCCGGGCGAGCAGGGCCGTCCTGGCGCCGAGGCGGGCTGCGGCCAGCGACTGGTTGGCGCCCTTGCCGCCGGGGTGGACGGCCAGGTCGGAGCCGAGGACCGTCTCGCCGGGGGCGGGGCGGCGCTCGACGCCGATCACCAGGTCGGCGTTGGCCGACCCGACGACCAGCAGGTCGTACCCGTCGTCGGGGGCGTTGTCGTGCATGGGCGTGCTTCCTGCTTTCGTCGGTCCGGGTTCGACAGTCCGGTGTGCGGGGCGGATTCAGGAGAAGTCGGCGACATTCTCCCGGGTGACCACCTTCACCGGCACCTTCACCGTGCTCTCGACCTTCTCGTCCTTGGCCGCCTTGACCGCGTTCTGCACCGCGATCTTCCCGAGTTCGGCGGGCTGTTGGGCGACCGACGCGTAGAGCGTGCCGGCCTCGACCGCCTTCAGGCCGTCGGGGGTGCCGTCGAAGCCGACGACCGAGACGGACTTACCGGCCTTGCTGCCGAGCGCCTTGGCCGCGCCGAGGGCCATCTCGTCGTTCTCGGCGAAGACGCCGGTGACGCCGGGGTGCGACTGGATGAGGTTCGTCATGACGTCCAGGCCCTTGGTGCGGTCGAAGTCCGCGGGCTGCTTGGCGACCACCTTGATGTCCGGGTACGCCTTCAGCCCCTCGGCGAAGCCGGCCCCGCGCTCACGGCTGGCGGAGGTGCCCGCCGTGCCCTGGAGGATGACGATGCTGCCCTTGCCGCCGAGCTTGTCGGCCAGCGCGTCGGCGGCGAGCTTGCCGCCCGCCACGTTGTCGGAGGCGACGAGGGTTGCGGTGTCGGCCTTGTTGACGCCTCGGTCGGCGGCGATCACGGGGATGTCCGCCTTGTTGGCGCTGCGGACGCCCGGTCCGACGGCGTCCGAGTCCACCGGGTTGACGATGATCGAGGAGACGCCGGAACTGGTGAAGTTCTGGAGCTGGTTGGCCTGCTGGGAGGCGTCGTTCTGGGCGTCGGTGACGGTGAGGTCGATGCCCGCCTTCTCCGCTTCCGCCTGCGCGCCTTCCTTCATCTGGACGAAGAAGGGGTTGTTGAGCGTGGAGAGGGACATGCCGACCTTCGTCGTGCCGCCGGAAGAACCGGAGTTGAAGAAGGAGACCGCGCCGATGACGAGGGCCGCGCAGAGCGCCGCGCCGCCGAGCTTGAGCGCGTTCCTGCGCCCGGACCCGGGTGCGCCGGGCGCCGCGCCCGCCGAGGAGGCCGCGCCCGAACCGGCCTTGCGGCGCAGCGTGTCGAGCAGGACGGCGAGGGCGATGACGACGCCGATGACGACCTGCTGCCAGAACGCCGAGACGGAGAGGAGGTTGAGGCCGTTGCGGAGAACAGCGAGGATGAGAGCGCCGATCAGGGTGCCGGACGCCTTGCCGACACCGCCGGCCAGGCTGGCGCCCCCGATGACGACGGCGGCGATGGCGTCGAGTTCGTACCCCTGGGCGGCCTGCGGCTGGGCGGAGACGAGGCGCGAGGCCAGGACGATGCCCGCGACGGCGGCGAAGAGGCCGGACAGGGCGTAGATGACGATCTTCTGGCGCTTGACGCGGAGACCGGAGAGCCGGGCCGCCTCCTCGTTGCCGCCGATCGCGTACATCGAACGGCCGATGAAGGTGCGGCCGAGGATCAGTGCGGTGATCAGGCCCATCGCGATCATCACGAGGACCGGTACGGGGAGCCAGCCGCCGAGCGTGTCACCGAGCCGCGAGACGGAGTCGGGGAAGGCGATCGGGCTGCCCTGCGAGATGACGAGGGAGAGACCGCGGGCGATCGAGAGCATCGCCAACGTCGCGATGAACGGCGGGAGTTTGCCGTAAGAGATCAAGGCGCCGTTCACGAAGCCGCAGGCGATGCCGGTGACGATCGCGAGGACGACGGCCAGGACGACCGGTACGCCCGCCGAGGTCGCCGACCAGGCGAGGACCGTCGCGGACAGGGCGGCCACCGAGCCGACGGACAGGTCGATGCCCGCCGAGACGATGACGAAGGTGACGCCGAACGCGAGGATGGCGGTGACGGCCGCCTGGACGCCGACGTTGAGCAGGTTCTGGGTGGTGAGGAAGTCGCCGGAGAGCAGCGACATCGCCACCACCAGGACGACCAGGGCGCTCA
This sequence comes from Streptomyces durocortorensis, assembly GCF_016901035.1. Taxonomy (GTDB): domain Bacteria; phylum Actinomycetota; class Actinomycetes; order Streptomycetales; family Streptomycetaceae; genus Streptomyces; species Streptomyces durocortorensis. The sequence goes on along the minus strand of NZ_JAFEUF010000073.1, from coordinate 9,801 downwards.
GCGCTCCGTTGTCGAGCAGGACGCGGCGTATCACGGAGGTGCCCCCTGCGCCCGTGCCGCTCTTGAGTGTCTCAGTGGCCACGGGGGCCCTCCTCTTCGTTCTTCGGTGCGGGGTGTTCGTGGGGCGGCGGGGCGGAGACCGCGAGGGCCATCACCGCGTCCTGGGTGGCCTCGCCGGCGGGGAGTTCCCCGGCGATGCGCCCCTGCGCCATGACCAGCACGCGGTCGCTCATGCCGAGCACCTCGGGCAGATCGCTGGAGATCATCAGGACGGCGTGGCCGGAGGCGGTCAGTTCGTTGATCAGCTGGTAGATCTCGACCTTGGCGCCGACGTCGATGCCCCGGGTGGGTTCGTCGAGGATGAGGACCCGGGTGTCGGCCAGCAGCCATTTGCCGATGACGACCTTCTGCTGGTTGCCACCGGACAGGGTGCGCACGTGCTGGCCGATGCCGGACATGCGGACGCCGAGCTGCTGCGCGATGCGGGCGGCGGCGGCGCGCTGGCCCTTGAGGTCGACGAGCCCGGAGCGGGTGGCGGACCGCAGGGTGACCAGGCCCAGGTTCTCCTGCACGGAGGCGTCGAGCACCAGCCCCTGCCCCTTGCGGTCCTCCGGTACGAGGCCTATCCCGGCACTCATGGCGGCGGGGACGTCGTGCCGGGCGAGGCGTTCGCCGCGTACGTCGACGGTGCCGGCGTCGTACGGGTCGGCGCCGAAGACGGCGCGCGCCACCTCCGTACGCCCTGCGCCGACGAGTCCGGCGAGGCCGACGACCTCGCCGGCGTGCACGTCGAAGCTGATGTCGTGGAAGACGCCGTTACGGGTCAGCCCCCGCACGGACAGCAACGCATCGCCCGTGTCGGGGCGTTCGCGCGGATACTGCTGCTCGATGCTGCGGCCGACCATGAGCTGGACGAGTTCGTCCTCGGGTGTGGAGGCCGGGACCTGATCGATGCTGCGGCCGTCGCGGAGGACGGTGACGCGGTCGCCGAGTGCGGCGATCTCCTCCAGGTGGTGGGTGATGAAGACGATCCCGACGCCGTCCTCGCGGAGTTGGCGGACGATCGCGAAGAGCTTGTCCACCTCCTCGGAGGTGAGCACGGCGGTCGGCTCGTCCATGATCAGGACGCGGGCGTCCAGGCTGAGCGCCTTGGCGATCTCGACCATCTGGAGCCGGGCGATGCCCAGTTCACGCACCTTGGCGTCGGGGCGTACGTCGACGCCGACCCGGCGCAGCAGCTCTGCCGCGTCCTGGCGCATCCGGCGGTGGTCGACGAGCCCGTAGCGGCGCGGCTGCCGGCCCAGGAAGATGTTCTCGGCGACGGTGAGGTCGGGGACGAGGTTGAACTCCTGGTAGATCGTGGCGATCCCGAGGCGTTCGGCGTCCTGCGCGCCGTCGATGCGCACCTCGCGCCCCTCGGCGAGGATGCGGCCGTGGTCGGGGCGGTAGGCGCCGGAGAGCATCTTGATGAGGGTGCTCTTGCCCGCGCCGTTCTCACCGAGCAGGACGTGGACCTCGCCCCTGCGGAGGTCGAAGTCGACGTTGTCGAGCGCCACGACGCCGGGGAAGGTCTTGCGCAGACCCTCGATGCGCAGCAACGCGTCGGGCGCGGTGGTCGGTTGCTCCTCCGGTGCGGTCACCGGTCGCTCCTCTGGTCGGTTGCGGCCCCGCCGCACGAGCGGCGTACGACGAGGCGGGCGGGCAGGGTGACGGACTGCGGGGTCCGTCCTTCGATCCGGTCGGCCAGTGCGCGCACGGCGGCCCGCGCGAGGTCGGCGGTCGGCTGGGCGATGGCGGTGATCGGGGGGTCGGTGTGGACGAACCACGGGATGTCGTCGAAGGCGGCGAGCGCGATGTCGTCGGGTACGCGCAGACCGTGGGCCCTGATGGCGTCCAGCGCGCCGAGCGCCATCAGGTTGTCGGCGGCGAACACGACCTCGGGCGGCTCGGGGAGGGCCAGGAAGCGTTCGGTGGCCCGGCGTCCGCTGGCGGCCTGGAAGTGGGCCTGCCCGATATGGGCGTCGGGCAGGGCGAGGCCGAGCTCCCGCATCGCGTCCCGGAACGCCTCGACGCGCTCGTTGCCGGTGGTGGTGGCGGCGGGCCCGGCGATGATGGCGAGCCTGCGGTGACCCAGCCGGTGCAGATGCGCGACGAGGTCCTTGACCGCGCCCGTACCGTCGGCCCGGACGACGGGCACGTCGATGCCGGGGATCCAGCGGTCGGCGAAGACCATCGGCGTACCGCTCAGGGCGACCTCCCGCAGCAACGGGGAGCCGCCGTCGGCGGGCGAGACGAGGAGCCCGTCGATCCTGCGGTCGATGAGCGTGCGGATGTGGTGGTCCTGGAGCTCGGGCCGCTCGTCGGCGTTGCCGATGATGACGCTGTAGCCGAGCGCGCGGGCCTCCTCCTCGACGAAGCGGGCCAGCTCGGTGAAGTACGGGTTGAGCACGTCGCTGATGACCAGGCCGAGCGTGCGGGTCTGCGCGGTGCGCAGCGAGCGGGCCACCGCGTTGGGGCGGTAGCCGAGCGCCTCGACGGCGGCGAGGACACGGGCGCGCGCCTCTTCGCTGACGGACGGATGGCTGTTCAGCACGCGCGAGACCGTCGCGACGGACACACCCGCCTCGGCCGCGACATCTTTGATGCCCGCCATGTCCGGACCACCTCCTTGTGGTTTCCGTACACCTCGAAACCGTTGGGCAGCCCTGTCCCGCGACGCCGTGGAATCGATTACACGGATGATTGGAATCGATTCCATGGCCGAAAGCAAGCCCCTCCCCCGCGTCCGAGACCTGATCGTGACGGAGGCCTCGGGAGGGAGCGTCGGCGGCGTCGAAGTGAGTACGGGGTTGCGGTCGGCTGAGTCATCCGGCTCACGCCCGGCGGCGGGGAACCGGCGAGGATCGGGGCATGAACTCTCGTACCTACGACGCGCTCTACGGACCGCCCCGGATCGCCCCTGCGCCCCGGCGCCCCGGTGTGGTGTTCCTTTCCGCGGTGCTGTGGCTGCTCACGTCGCTGTCCGTGTCCTGGCTGTGCACCCTGGTCGGGATCGCGGCACTGTGGGGTGCGGCGGCGGGCGAGCCGGTCGGCGGCCTCCTGCTGGGATGCTCCGTGGTCCTGTGCGGTGGCGTGGGCGTGTTCGTCGCGATCTGCCGGGCCCCGGCGGTGCGGCGTATGTCCGGTGACGTGCGCAGCCTGCTGCTGGGAGCCCTGGCCTGCCCGGTGCCCCTGGTCCTGGCGACGGCTGCGTGGTTCTCCGTCGGCTGACCGATTCCGCGGCGCCCGCCGCCCATCGGATCACGCCACCGGCTCGGCCCGGCAAAGCAAAAGACCCCACATCGAGTGGGGTCTTGCTGGTGTCCGAGGGGGGACTTGAACCCCCACGCCCGATAAAGGGCACTAGCACCTCAAGCTAGCGCGTCTGCCATTCCGCCACCCGGACAAGGTGTCTGCCGTTCGCGGTGTGTTTCCCGCGGCGACATGGAAAACAATACCAGGGGTTCGGCGCGTCCTTCACCCGCATATCCGGTGGTCAGTGCGGTGCGGCGGGCCGGTGGGGCCTCGGCTTCCGTGGTCCGCGCAGGTCGCGGGACTACCTTCGCGTCCATGAGTGATCGCGGCTACCGCCGGCCCCGTCCGCTGTCCCCCCTGCGCGAGCATCTGCGCGACACGTTCTGGTTCGCCCCGACCCTGGGGTTCGTCTGTGTGTTCGTGCTGTGGTTCCTCGCCACCGAACTCGACGAGGCGATCGTCCGGCTGTTCCAGCGGGAGGGGGCGTACGACGAGCTGGGGGATCTCATCGGGTTCTCCCAGGACACGAAGACCGTGGTGACCACGGTCAGCTCGGCGATGATGACCTTCATCGGTGTCGTCTTCAGCATCTCGCTGGTCGCGGTCCAGATGGCCAGCGGTCAGCTCACCCCCCGCGTGGTCCGGATCTTCGTCAGGAGCCGGATCAGCAAGCTCACCATGACGGTGTTCCTGGCGACGTTCCTCGTGTCGCTGCTGGTGCTCTCCTCGTACGAGAGCGAGACCGACCCGCGCCGGGTGGTGTCGGTCCCGCTGGTGCAGAGTCTGCTCATTCTGGTGCTCGTCGGGACGAGTCTGCTGCTCTTCGTCGTCTACGTCAGCTCGACACTGCGCCTGATGCAGGTGGGGCCGGTCGTCGACCGGATCGCGCGGGACTCGTTCCAGGTGCTCGGCAGGATGCCGCGGGGGCCGCAGGGGGACGACGAGGTGGGGCCCGAGACGGCGCGCGTCGTGTACGAGGGGCGCGCCGGGGTGCTGCGGGACGTGAACACGGCGCGGCTGGTGCGGGCCGCGCGGCGGCAGGGCGTGGTGCTGCGGATCATCCCCAGGATCGGGGACTTCGTGGTGCCGGGGACGCCGGTGCTCGCCGTCCACGGCGGGACCGTGCCGCCCCGGGTCCGGCTGGGGCACGCCGTCTCCGTCTCGGTGGAGCGCACCCTGCACCAGGATCTGGCGTTCGGGCTGCGTCAGCTCGCGGACATCGCGCTGCGGGCCCTGTCGACGTCCGTGAACGATCCGACGACCGCAGTGCAGTGCCTGGACCGGATCGTGCAGCTCCTCGCGGCGGTGGCCCGTCTGCCGCTCGGCACCGTCCACCATCGGGACCGGGCCGGGCAGATACGGCTGGTGCAGGAGGGACCGGGGTGGGACGACCTCGTCGACCTCGCCTTCGAGGAGATCCGCTGGTGTGTCGCCGGCAGTCCTCAGGTGTCGAGGCGGCTCATGGCGGGGCTCGACGATCTGCTGCTGCTCGTTCCCGAGGAGCGGAGGAAGTCGCTGGTCCGGCATCGTGCGCTGCTCGTCGAGACGGTGGAGCGGAACGTACCGGTGGCCGCCGACCGCGCGTTCGCCCTGCTTCCGGACCGGCAGGGCATCGGGTAGGCGGATCGGGGAGAAGCGTGAGCGGTGCGGCCCCGGGCCCCCCGGCGAAACCCCGGGGGCCCGGCCCCCCCCCCCCGGGCCCCCCCGCCCCCCCCCCCGCGCGCCGGGGGTGTGAGAGGGACAGAAGGGG
>NZ_JAFEUF010000073.1:0-4747 GCF_016901035.1 Streptomyces durocortorensis | reverse complement strand
CGGGTCCCCGCCGTCGGCGCGCCGCCCGGGGCGGGGGTTTTGGGTTTGGGGCCCCGCGGGCCTGGGGGGCCCGGCGCGCGGGGGGTTCCCCGGGGGGGGCGGGGGCCCCGCGCGTCAGTCGCCGCAGCGGCCCTCGCGCAGCGAGTGCAGGTGTTCGCTCGACTTGCGGGCGAAGGCGAGCGACTCGACCGGGTTGTCGTGCTCGGTCTGCCAGTGGTGGTAGCTCCGGCCGTGGTGGGTGCGCTTGGTGACCTTGGACAGGAACGTCTTGTAGTCGATGTCCCCGTCTCCGACGTCCGACATGCGGTAGCCGTCGCGGGTCGTCTCGTCGCGGACCCCGTCCTTGACGTGGAAGAGGGGGTAGCGGTTCGGGTGCTTCAGGACGTACTTCAGCGGGTCGAGCGGGGCCGGGGTGCCGTCCACGCGCTTGCTGAAGCGGAACTGGGCGCAGAACGCCCAGTAGATGTCCATCTCCAGGTAGACGAGGTCGGGGTCGGTCTCTTCGAGCAGCACGTCGTAGAGGCGTACGCGCGGCTTGTCGGTCGCGAAGGAGAACTCCTCGGCGTGGTTGTGCTGGTAGAACTTCATGCCGCGCTTGCGGGCGGCGGCCCCGTACGTGTTGAAGTCCTCGGCCGCCCGCTTCCAGCCGTCCACGGTGTCGCCGTAGCGGAAGGGGCCGGAGGCCGTGCCGATGTGCTTGAGGCCGAGCGCCTGGGCGTCGTCGAGGACCTTCTCCAGGTTCTGGGCGAAGGTGTACGCGCCGGGGTTGTTGTCGTCGTAGTAGCCGACGTGGCTGCCGATCGGGTTGAGGCCGTGGTCCCGGGCCAGCCGCTTGAGCTGGGCCAAGGTGATGGCGCCGGCCGATCCCTGGGTGTATCCGGCGAACTCGATCTCGTCGTAGCCGTACTTCTCCAGTTCCGCGAAGACGGGGGCGAAGCCGAGCGTGGAGACCTGGTCGCGGAGGCTGTAGAGCTGGATGCCGAGGCGGCCGGGGGGCAGGACGGGCTTGCCCTTGCCGTGGCCGTGCCCATGGCCGTGGTCATGCCCGTGCCCGTGGCCCTGGCCCCGGTCGGCTGCCTGGGCGCTCGCCGTGCCGATGATCGTGGCCGCGGTGGCTCCGGCGGCGACGCCCAGGATGTTGCGGCGGCTCAGTCTGCGGGCGAGTTCGGTGTCCTTGGAGGTGCGGCTCATGTTCGCGTGACTCCCTTGGCTGCATGGGTGACGTGGGTGAGCGGTGCGGTGCGGTGCCGGGTGCGTGACGGATTGTCAGTGCAGTCCGGCAAGCTTGAGGAGCAGGGACTTCACTTCGGTGGCCCTGACCCGGTCGGTGAACGCGTGGGGGGTGGAGCAGAGGATGAGCGGACCTTCGTCGTCGCTCTCGGGGAGCCGGCCGTGGCTGCCGCGAATAGGTGAGGGGTCCAGGGGGACGACCGCCATGCGGTAGCGCATGCCGAGCTTCTTGCGGGCGACCGCCGAGACGGCCTTGACCCGGACGTAGGGGTCCTGGGGGTCCATGAAGAGCTCGACGGGGTCGTAGCCGGGCTTGCGGTGGATCTCGACGAGCTGGGCGAAGTCGGGGGCGCGGGCGTCGTCGAGCCAGTAGTAGTACGTGAACCACGCGTCCTTCTCCGCGACGGCGACGAGTTCGCCGGAGCGGGGGTGGTCCAGGTGGTGCGCCTTCTTGCCCTCGTCGTCGAGGAGCTGCTCGATGCCGGGCAGGTCCGCGAGGGCGGCCCGGGTCGCCTCCAGGTCCTCGGGGCGGCGTACGTAGATGTGGGCGAGCTGGTGGTCGGCGACGGCGAAGGCCCGGGACGCCATGGTGTCCAGGTATTCCATACCGTCCTGGGTGTGGACCTCCAGCAGGCCCGCCCGGCGCAGGGCGCGGTTGATGTCGACCGGGCGGTTCACGCGGGTGATGCCGTACTCGGAAAGGGCGACGACCGTACGTCCTTCGGCGCGGGCGTCGGCCAGCAGCGGGGCGATCGCCCGGTCCAGGTCGGCGGCGGCCCGGTGGGCGCGGGGGTCGTCGGGGCCGAAGCGCTGGAGGTCGTAGTCGAGGTGGGGCAGGTAGCAGAGGGCGAGGTCGGGGGTGCGGGTGGCGATGATGTGCCGGGTGGCGTCGATGATCCACTGGGAGGAGACCAGGTCGGCGCCGGGGCCCCAGAAGTGGAAGAGGGGGAACGTGCCGAGTTCGTCGGTCAGTTCGTCGTGCAGGGCGGGGGGCCGGGTGTAGCAGTCGGGCTCCTTGCGACCGTCGGCGTAGTAGACGGGGCGCGGGGTTACGGTCCAGTCGGTGTCGGCGCCCATCGCGTACCACCAGCAGATGTTGGCGACCGTGTAGCCGGGGTGGGCGCGGCGGGCGGCGTCCCAGAGTTTGTCGCCCTCGACGAGCCCGTTGTGCTGGCGCCACAGCAGGACGTCGCCCAGCTCGCGAAAGTACCAGCCGTTGGCGACGATGCCGTGTTCGGCGGGCATCGTGCCGGTGAGGAACGTCGACTGGGCGGCGCAGGTGACGGCCGGCAGCACGGTGGAGAGGGGGGCCTGCGCGCCCTGCTCCCCCAGGGCCCGGAGGTTCGGCATGTGGGCCAGCAGCTGCGGGGTGAGGCCGACGACGTCCAGGACGAGGAGGGGGGTGGGGCCGCCGGTCTCCTGTGCGGTTTCCGTGCCGGGTTCGGGCGCGCTCATGGCAGTTCCTTGAGGCCGAGGTCGACCAGGAGGTCGCGGGTGAGGGTGAGGAGGACGGCGATGCGGTCGGCGAGCTGGAGGGTGGTGCGGGGCCGCAGCTCCGCGGGCAGCGCCTGCCAGGTGTACGTCTCCACCTCCAGGTGCCGGGTCAGGGGCGCGGGCCCGCCGACGAGCCGGGCGAGCGTGTCCTGGAGGACGGGCAGCGTCGAGGTCAGCGGCGGTGCGGGGGGCGCGTGCAGCGGTACGTGGAAGTGGGCGCGCCAGGGGGTGGAGTCCGGGAGCGCCCGGCCGGCGATCGCCTCTTCCAGGTCGTCGGTGCCGCGCAGTCCGGCGGCGGTGCGCGTACGGGCCTGGTGCAGGAAGCGGGGTTCGGCGAACGCGGCGAGCGCCGTGCGGACCTCGGGCAGGTGCGGGTGCTCGGCGTGCAGGGCCGCGGAGAGCTGGGACTTGACGACGCGGACGCCTGCGGCGGCCAGGGCGTCGAGCGCGGTCGCGGGGTCCTCGAAGGAGGTGGCGAGGTGGCAGGTGTCGACGCAGATGCCGATCCGGTCGTGGCCGACGTCGGTGAGCGGGGCGATCGCGTCGGCGGTGGTCTCCACCGTGCAGCCCGGTTCCGGTTCGAGGCCGATGCGGATGGACTTGCCCGTCATCTCGGCAAGCGCGTCGAGGCGCTGGGCGAGGGTGGTGAGGGCGGAGCGCGCGGTGCGGGCCGCCTCGGGGTCGCCGTCGTAGGGGGTGCGCCAGGCCAGCGGCAGGGTGGAGATGGTGCCCTCGGTGGCGTCGTCGGGGAGCAGGGCGGCCAGGAGGCGGGCGAGGTCGGTGGTGTGGGCGAGGCGGTCGGGTTCGGTCCAGTCCGGCCGGTAGACCCGGTATTTGACCTCGTCGGCGCCGAACCCATCGTACGGGAAGCCGTTGAGGGTGACCACTTCGAGGCCGCGGCTGTCGAGTTCGACGCGCAGGGAGCGGAGTTCGGCGGGGTCGTTGACCAGGGTGCGGGCGGCGTCCCGGGCGAGCCAGAGGCCGATGCCGAGGCGGTCCCGGCCGAGTCGGCGGCGGACGGGTTCGCAGTGGTCGCGAAGCTGGGCGCGGACCCCTTCCAGGGTTTCGGCGGGGTGGACGTTGGTGCAGTAGGCGAGGTGGACCGTCGAGCCGTCCGGGTGGCGGAAGCGCATGGCCGCCTCACTCCCCGCCGCGCAGGATGGAGTTGCCCTCGTGAAGAGTGTCGGGGGCCGGGACGTCCAGCTGGAGGCGGCCGCTCTGGCCGTAGAAGGCGACCGGGTTGCGCCACAGGACCTGGTCGACGTCGTCCTCGGTGAATCCGGCCTTCAGCATCGCGTCGGCGACCTTGCGGGTCTTGAGGGGGTCGCTCTTCCCCCAGTCCGCGGCCGAGTTGACGAGGATCTTCTCGGTGCCGTGGTTCTGGAGGATGGTGACCATCCGGTCCTCGTCCATCTTGGTGTCCGGGTAGATGGAGAACCCGGCCCAGCAGCCGCTGTCAGTGGCGGCCTTTACGGTTGTCTCGTTGAGGTGGTCGAGGAGGACGAACTCCGGGGGGAGGTTCGATTCGCGGATGACGTCGATGGTGCGGTGGAGACCGGCGAGCTTGTCGCGGTGCGGGGTGTGGACGAGGGCGGGCAGACCGTGGTCGGCGGCGAGCTGGAGCTGGGCGGCGAGCGCGTGGTCCTCGGCCGGGGTCATGGAGTCGTAGCCGATCTCGCCGACAGCGACGACGGAGTCCTTGACCAGGTAGCGGGGCAGCGCGTCCAGGACGGGGGTGCAGCGGGGGTCGTTCGCCTCCTTGGGGTTGAGGGCGAGCGTGCAGTGGTGGGCTATGCCGTATTGGGAGGCGCGGAAGGGCTCCCAGCCGAGGAGCGCGTCGAAGTAGTCGAAGAAACTGGCGGGCGAGGTGCGGGGCTGGCCGAGCCAGAAGGAGGGTTCGACGAGCGCGCGGACGCCCGCGTCGTACATCGCCTGGTAGTCGTCGGTGGTGCGGGAGGTCATGTGGATGTGGGGGTCGAAGATGCGCATCAGGACTCCTCCGTGGGGGCGGGGGCTGCGGAAG
>NZ_JAFEUF010000598.1 GCF_016901035.1 Streptomyces durocortorensis | reverse complement strand
ACCCTGCGGTGATGGTCCCTGCCTCGGACGGCCCAACGGGTCGTTTGTATCGTTTTTTTCGCGCGGAAAACGGGCATGAAAAAAGCGCCAGCATCGAACCGTCCCAGCGGGTGATCCTTGATGGCGCTTCAGTCGACAGGCCCGTCGGTCCTGTCCGGTCATCATGTCTCCTCGCCTGGAGACTGATGCCATAATGATGGCACCTGCTTTCCGCGTGCAATGCGACTGAAGTCCTACTCCGCTGGTCGGCTTTTATTCCGTAC
>NZ_JAFEUF010000072.1:26575-31161 GCF_016901035.1 Streptomyces durocortorensis | reverse complement strand
GTGGTGGTGGGGGGGGGTTTCTTTGGGGGGGGGCGCGCGGGGGGGGGGGGGGGCCCCGCCCCCCCCCCCCCCCCCGGGGCGTCATGCCGGGGGTGTCACTGCGCCGGCCGGGCCGCCATCTCGAACCAGACGACCTTGCCCGTCGACAGCCGCGTCGCGCCCCACCGCCGGGCCAGCCGGTTGACCAGGAACAGGCCGCGGCCGCCCTCGTCCGTCTCGCGCGCCCGGCGCTGCCGGGGCAGCTGCGGGGAGTCGTCACCGACCTCGCAGCGCAGCACGTCGGTCCGCAGCAGCCGCAGCGTCACCGGCCGCTCCGCATAGCGCACCGCGTTGGTGACGACCTCGCTGACCAGCAGCTCCACCTCGTCGGCCAAGTCGTCCAGACCCCAGCGGCTCAGCGCCCGCCGGGCCCGGCCCGGGGCCGCGTCCTCCGGCTCCAGATACCAGTACGCCACATCGCTCGGCGCGATCCCGTCGAACCGGGCGGCCAGCAGCGCGATGTCGTCGTCCCGGTCGCCCGGGCCGAGCATGTCCAGCACGTCGTCGCAGAGCGCCTCCAGCGGCGGCGAGTGGTCCGGGCCGGTGAGCTGCGCGGTCGCCGCCAGGCGCTCCCGCAGCTGCTCGATGCCCGTCCACACGTCCCGCAGCCGCGACTCCACCAGACCGTCGGTGTAGAGGAGCAGCGTGGCACCGGCCGGTGCGTCCAGCTCGACGGCCTCGAAGTCGACGCCGCCCACCCCGATCGGGGCGCCCGCCGGCACCCGCAGCACCTCGGCCCGCCCGCCCAGGTGCAGCAGCAGGGGCGGCGGGTGCCCGGCGTTGGCGATGGTGATCCGGTGTGCGACCGGGTCGTACACCGCGTACAGGCAGGTCGCCATCCGGTCGCTGCCGAGCCGCTGGGCCTGCTCGTCCAGGTGGTGCAGGACCTCCTGCGGCGGCAGGTCGAGCTGCGCCAGGGTCTGCGCCGTCGTCCGGAGCTGGCCCATGATCGCCGCCGAGGTCATGGAGTGGCCCATCACATCGCCGACGACGAGCGCGACCCGGCTACCGGGCAGCGGGATCGCGTCGTACCAGTCGCCGCCGACGCGGGCCGTCTCGGCCGCCGGGAGATAGCGCGAGGCGAGCCGGACACCGGTGGGCTGGGGGAGCGAGTCGGGCAGCATCGTGCGCTGCAGCTCGTCGGCGATGTAGGCCTCGCGCCCGTACAGCACGGCCTTGTCGATGCCGAGCGCGGTGTGCGTCGCCAACTGCGCCGCGACCAGCAGATCACTGGCCTCGAACGGGGTGCGCTCGGTGCCGCGCACGAAGACCGCCGCCCCGATGACCCGCCGCCGGCCGCGCAGCGGGGCCAGGATCGCCCGGTGCCCGGTGGGCACCGACCGGCCGGGGCCGAGCAGCTCCGGCAGCGCGGCCCGCGCCGCCGCCGAGTCGCCGAACACCGGCCGCACCCCGCGCAGCACCTCGCCCAGCGCCCCGCCCGCCCGCACCTCGCGCAGCTCGGCGGCGGGCATCAGGTCGGCCTGCGGGTCCAGGACCAGCGGCCGCAGCCGCTCCGTCTCGGAACCGGCCGCCTCGGCGCCCTCCTCGTCGCTGACGCGCAGCCGGTCGCTGCGCCGCAGCCGCAGCACGAACGGGCTCACCGGGCGCTCGTCGCCCACCGGCAGCGGGTCGCGGAGGTAGACCAGGATCGCGTCGCAGAACGTCGGCACGCTGGCCCGGCACAGCCCGAGGACGATCTCGTCCAGGTCTATGCCCCGGGCGATCCGCCGGGTCGCCGCGCCGACGAAGCGCAGCCGGTCGCCCTCGCGGCGGGTGGCCGCCTGTGCGTCGGCGACGGCGGCCGCCCCGGGGCCCGGGTTCGGCGCGGAGGCCGGAGCGGGCACCGAGGCGGGGGGCTCGGCCGCCGCCGCGTCCTGCTGCCGTGGTCGGGTGCGCTCCTGCGGCCGGGCCGCGAGCGGCTGCCGGCCTTCGTGGGAGGTGGGGTGCTCCGTCACGCGTGGGATTCCGTCCGTCCGGGCCGGTTGTATGAGGCAGTCACCTCGTGTTGGGGCGCTACTGTGCCCCGGCGAGCGCGGGAAGAACAACGGCTGTCACCGGATGCCCCCGAAGAAGGGGCCGAAACCGAGCGCCGCGGAGATGGCCGACAGGCGACCCCGCCGGCGGCGGACGCGGCGAGCGGGCAGCGAACGGCGTGCATGTCTCCACCCCCTCGTAGTGGCTCCCGCGACCGGGCGGAACGTCCGGGTCCGTGGCCCGTCCCTCCGCCCGACCGGTGTGATGACTTGTGGTCAGTTCCGGTGTGGCGCCCGCTGGTTGCGGCTGTCGCCCTCCGTACGCCCGGACCTGCCGACCGGGCCGCCCGAAGGGTCTCTCCAGGGTCTCACGACGGCATACGGGCAGGGGTGCGGTCCCAGTCATCCGGAAGCGGCGGCACCTGCCACCGCGGATCGGGCCGCCAGTGCTCCCAGCCGTCCCGGAACGGCGACCCCCAGCCGGTGATCACCTCGACCGCCGCGAGCCCCGCCTCCCGCACCCGCCGGGCCGTCCCCCGGTCCATCAGGCCGACGTGCTGCGCCTGCGCGAACTCGTCCTCGTCGAGCCATTTCCAGCTCCGGTCGGGGTTCACGGAGATGTCGAGAAAGTGATCCTCGGAATCCACCCCTCCGGACCACCGGGTGCGGGGCTCCTCCAGATTCACGTACCAGTTGCGGAACATCCAGCCCCGGTCCCAGAACAGCCACACCGACCACGGATCCCCCGGTCGGGCCAGCTTCAGCACCCCGGACCCGAACCACGTCGAGCGGGCCGTGGTGCGCGGCGCGGTGTAGCGGGTGGCCAGCGGTTCGGCGTGCACCTGGGTGCCGTCCAGCAGCACCGGCCGTACGCACTCGGTGCCCGGGGCCATCCACACGGCGAGCAGTTCGTCGGTGTCCTGCACGACGGTCACCGGACGGCAGATGTGCACGGGCGGGGCGCCGGCCGTCCGGTGGGTCCGGCCGTTGTCGCGGTAGCGCCAGAGGATCCGGTCCCCCGGCGCCCAGCGCGCGCACTCTCCCGTGCCTGTCATCCCCGTACCTGTCATGGAGGGATCTTACGGAGCGCTCCCACCGGCCCGCTGCGACTCAGGTCACCCGGATCTCACCGGGCGCCCCGCCCGGCGCTCACGGACGGGTCATCCGCAGCACGTCCAGCGCCTCGTCGAGCTGCTCCATCGTCAGGTCGCCGCGCTCCACGTAGCCCGAGGCCAGGACCGTCTCGCGGATCGTCGTCCCGTCCTTGAGGGACTTCTTGGCGACCTTCGCCGCCTCCTCGTAGCCGATGTACTTGTTCAGCGGGGTCACCACGGACGGCGAGGACTCCGCGTAGGCGCGGGCCCGCTCCACGTCGGCGGTGATGCCGTCGACCGTACGGTCCGCGAGCAGCCGGGAGGCGTTGGCGAGCAGCCGCACCGACTCCAGGAGGTTCTTCGCGATGACCGGGAGCATCACGTTCAGCTCGAAGTTGCCCGCGGCCCCCGCCGTGGCGACCGTCGCGTCATTGCCGGTGACCTGGGCGGCGACCATCAGGACCGCCTCCGGGATCACCGGGTTGACCTTGCCCGGCATGATCGACGAGCCGGGCTGGAGGTCGGGCAGCGCGATCTCGGCGAGGCCCGTGCGCGGGCCCGAGGCCATCCACCGCAGATCGTTGGAGATCTTCGTCAGCGAGACGGCGATAGTCCGCAACTGGCCGGAGGTCTCCACCAGCCCGTCCCGCGCGCCCTGCGCCTCGAAGTGGTCGCGGGCCTCGGTCAGCGGCAGCCCGGTGGCGGCCGCGACCTCAGCGATCACGGCGGCGGAGAAGCCGGGCGGGGTGTTGATGCCGGTGCCCACCGCCGTACCGCCCAGGGGGAGTTCGGCCAGCCGGGGCAGGGAGGCGCGCAGCCGCTCCACGCCGTAGCGGATCTGCGCCGCGTAGCCGCCGAACTCCTGGCCGAGCGTGACCGGGGTGGCGTCCATCAGATGCGTACGGCCGGACTTCACGACCTCCGCGAATTCGGCCGATTTCCGCCCCAGCGACTCGGCCAGGTGATCGAGCGCCGGGATCAGATCGGCGGTCACGGCGGCGGTGGCGGCGATGTGGATGGAGGACGGGAAGACGTCGTTGGACGACTGGGAGGCGTTCACATGGTCGTTGGGGTGGACCTCGCGGCCGAGGCGTTCGGTGGCCAGGGTGGCGATCACCTCGTTGGTGTTCATGTTCGACGAGGTGCCGGACCCCGTCTGGAACACGTCGACCGGGAAGTGCTCGTCCCAGCGGCCCGACGCGACCTCCGCCGCGGCCTCCTGGATCGCGCCGGCGATGTCCGGATCCAGCACCTTCAGCTCGGCGTTGACCTTGGCGGCCGCGCCCTTGATCCGAGCCAGCGCCTCGATGTGCGCCCGCTCCAGGCGCTGCCCGGAGACGGGGAAGTTCTCCACCGCCCGCTGGGTCTGGGGCCCCCCCAAGGGGTGCGCGGGGGCCGAAAACAACCCCCACAACAGAAGGGAGCGAACGGAAACCCAGGATAACGGGGGCGCCGCCCACCCCGAGGCCCAAGGGGGTTT